>NZ_JAXCFU010000011.1:0-181836 GCF_055362685.1 Micromonospora sp. SYSU B005
CCACCACCAGCCGGATACCTCATGCCTCCGACCTACCGCCCACATCGACCCAGATCACGCAGACACGCCGACGGACGTCAGCCTTTCAACCTCTGTAGCAATGCGGAGCTAACCTACGCCGGCCCCCCATCTACCGACTACCCGGATATTCGGATACTTACCACTCCCGATTCTGCCGCCACAATCCTGGCCCGGCTTTCCGGTTGGCCGCACCGTGCCACAGGGAATTCTTGAGGTTGCAATACGACCGTTGGACCCAACCCGGCCCTTGTCGACGGCATTCAGCAGAATCTGCTCAGCATCCGTCTGGTTAGGGCCCCGCAGATCCGATCCGGCCACTCGTCGATATCCGAGTTGCTCGGCCAGAGCCCGGGCGTCCGGATTGGTGTTGTTTCGATTGACGGTGTAGACAAGTTCTCCATTCAGGTGGCCCGTACTCACCGTCGTCCCGTTGTACGCACGGTCCCCGTACCTGGTACGCCAGGTCTCGGCAATCGCGTCGGCGTCCTCCTGGAGCTGTGCATCCGACTTGGTCGGACAGGCATCGTTGTGGGCGAGTACGGGGGTTTCGCCGACCAGGACGTAGTAGGTGTGCTGTCCGTCAACGGTGAAGTTGTGTACTCGCTGGGCCTGGGTCTTGTGCCGGATGGCAGAGATCTGGACCCAGGTGCCCGACGACGTCTGGAGCCAGGCGCCGGCCTTGAGCTGGCCTGCGGTGACCCAGACCCCGGAGTCCGGCAGGTAGAACCGGTGACCGTCAGTGGCCACGATGGTGCCGGTCTTGTCGCCGGACTTGCCGTCGGTGTCCACGACGATGGTCACGAGCTTCTTGACCCCGGCACCCGGGATCAAATGGGTGACCGGACGGCTCTGCCGGTCGCCCGACTCGACGTCGGAGGCGAGGACCCGGTCCCCGACCTTCACGTCCTCGATCGCCTTGGTCGAGCCGTCGGCCAGCAGCACCCTGGTGCCCGGGACGAAGCTGTTGCACTTGGTCGGCTTCGCCGGGGTCTCGGTCTTCGGCTTCGGGGTGTTGGTGGGTACCGCCTTTGAGGCGTCGGTGGTCGCCTCGACGCCCTTCTTGACGTCGTTGGCGGTGTCGATGCCGTCGGCGATCTTCTTGCCCGTCTTTGCGAGCTTCGCCGCCGTCACCGCGTTGCCCGCCAGCGGGATCGCCGAGGCCATCGACAACGCCGCGTCGACGTAGTTGCCCTCGGCCGCGTACCAGATGCCGTTGGCGACGTCGGCTACCTCACCGACCACCGGCACCATGCCGACCACGTCCAGGGTGGCGTGGCCGATGTCCGACCACGACATCCCGAACAGGTGCCCGTCCAGCTCGATGAAGCTGATCGGGTTCCCGCCGGCGAACGCGTACCGGTTGCCCGTGAACGGATCCATGCCCAGCGCCATGTCCGCCATCGCGCCGCCGTAGGTGTCCCGCGTCAGGAACCGGTTCAGGCCCGGGTCGTAGTTGCGGAACCCCATGTCGTACGTGCCCGAGCCCGCGTCCCACCGGGAGGCGTTGAACCGGAACGCGTTGTACGGCTCCTCGCCCGCCGGCTGCGCGCCCGGCTTGTCCACACCGGTGAACTGCGACGAGTCGTCCTTGCCGTACGCGGTGTACCCGTACGTCGCCCGGGTCTTGCCGTCCTCCTTCGTGATGCCGATGACGTCGCCGCGCGGCCGGTAGATGAACTGCGAGTACTCCCGCGCGCCGTCGTCCTTGTGCTTGATCTGGGTCAGCTGCTGACCCCACGGCGCGTACTGGTACGACTTCGTCGCCTTGCCCGCGACCTCCTCGCGCAGCACCTGGTTGTCCATCCCCAGGTACGTGAACAGGGTGGTCTTGCCGGCCGTCGTCTGCGACACCGTCCGGTCGAACGGGTCGTACACGTAGGTGGTCGACTTGGCGTTGGCGCCGATGCCCGCGGTGGTCTTCGCGGTCCGGTCGAAGCCGTCGTAGTAGTACTTCTGCGCCCGCTGGCCGCCGACCGACACCGTGTCGAGGCGCCCCAGCGGGTCGTAGTTGTACGTCGAGGTCACACCCGCCGTGGTGGTCGAGTGCAGCCGGTTGCGGTCGTACTTGCTGGTGCTTGTCGTCCCCCCGGCGGTCTGCGACACCGTGTTGCCGTTGGCGTCGTAGGTGTAGGTCTCCGTCGAGGTGCTGTCACCGGTCTTGTCCAGCTTGGCGATCCGGTCCTGCGGGTCGTAGCTGAAGACGTACGTGTTGTCGATGTAGTCCGACGAGTTGTCGGCGTTCATCAGCTTCAGCACGTCCCGCGACGGGTGCCCGTTGGCCTGGTACTGGAGGTTGTGCTCGGCGACCGTCGCGCCGCCGGACGTCTTCTCCAGCTGACGCTTGGTGGCGCCGTCGAGGTAGTACTCGAAGTCCACCGTGTTGCCGTTGGGCTTGGTCTGCTTGAGCACCTGCCCGCGGTTGGTGTAGGTGAACGTCGAGATCTGCTGGTTGCCCGCCGTGGGCGAGTCGGCGTTGGTGACCTTGGCGACCATGTCCCGCGGGTCGTACTCGATCTTCGACCAGGTGAGGTCGTGGGTCGAGGTGAGCGGGTTGCCGTTGTCGTCGTAGGTCAGCGCCGTGGTGTTCTTCGCGCTCGTGTCGCTGAGCCCGGCGAACTCCTTCACCGTGGAGATCTGGTTGAGCTGGTCGTACGCGATGTCGTACCGGCCGATCTTCGCGCCCGGGCTGAGGTCCTTGACCTCGACCATCATCCCGTTCGGGTTGTACCGGTAGGTGAACTCCTTGCGCTCGTTGTCGACGTCGGCGGAGTTGTCCCGCACCAGCTTGACCGCGTCGGCCAGCACCTTGCCGGTCGCCTGGTCGGTGACGGTGATCTTCTGGACGCCCTCCTCCTTGAAGGAGTAGCTGCCCAGGCTGATCCAGGCGCCAGTGTTCTGCGTCTGGTTCACCGTCTTGGTGACACTGCCGCCGTCGTGGGTGATGGTGAACTTCGCGTCCGTCGCGGCACCGGTGACCTGCGGGTGCCGGACGAACACCTCGTAAGTGCCGTCGCGCGGGATGGTCAGCTGCCAGTTGAACTGCGCCGACCCGCTGCCGGCCGGGGCGGTGGAGACGTCGTAGCCCCACTGCCCGGTGGCGGCCCCGTTGGTCCAGGTGCCCTGCGAGGCGGTGTTGTTGGTGTCGGTGTTGTCGACCAGGACCACGTCCTTGCCGACCGGCAGGCCGTCCTCCGACCGTCCCTTCTCGTTGCCGGACTGGTAGTACTGCCAGGTCATCGTCCGCGTGGTCGACCCGCCGGCCGAGCTCAGCGTGTTCTTGGTCTGCTGGCCCAGGTCGTTGTAGTCGTAGGAGTTGACGATGTCCCACGGGTCCTTGGACGTCCGGGTCCACCCGTTGTCGTAGTAGGTGTACTCGGTGTCGTTGCGGACCGTCTGCCCGTCCGACGGCGGCGCGCTGACCTTCGTCAGGTTGCCGATCTCGTCGTAGCTGTAGAAGGTCTTGTCGGGCGTTTTGTAACGGCTGTCGTCCTTGTCGTAGGACGACCACTCCTCCTTCTTGCGGTTGAGCGCGTCGTAGACGGTCACCACGGAGAAGTCGTCGGCGTCGTCGGCGGTGTCCACCCCGCGCGGGGTGATCAGCTTCGTCTGGTTGCCGACCTGGTCGTACTCGTACTTGGTGGTGCGGTAGGTGACGGTGCCGGAGCCGTCCTTGCTGTGCGGCACCTTCGACTCCACCAGCGCGCCGCGGGGGTCGTACGTCGCCAGCGACTCGTTGCCGTCGGCGTCGGTGGTGCCGACCGTCAGGCCGTCCTTGTCGTAGCGGGCGGTGGTGAACTTGCCCGCCGCGTCGATGGTCTTCACGACCCGCCGGTTCAGGTCGTACTCGTACTTCGTGGTGAAGTCGTCCGCCGCGCTGGCGGTCTTCTTCGCGTCGTACAGCACCGTGACGTTGCCGACGTTGTCGTACTCCGACTTCACCTTCTGGCCGAGGCCGTTGGTGACCTCGATCGGCTGGTAGATCGCGTCGTACTTCGTGGTCGTCGTGTAGTCACCCGCCGTCGAGGTCAGGTTGCCCTGCGGCTCGGTGACGGTGAGGACGTTGCCGACCTTGTCGTACGTCGTGGTCGTCTTCCGCTCCGGGTCGCCCGACTCGTCCTTCGGGGCGAGCGTCTCGACGACCTGGTCCGCCTTGTCGTAGACGGAGGTCGACACGGCGCCGTTCGCGGCGTACGCGGTGGTGATGTTGTCGTTCTGGTCGTACACCGGGGCCTTGGTGGTGATGAAGCGGTTGTTGGCCGCGTCCATCGGCTCCACCTTCGTGGTGGGCCGGCCGAACGTGTCGTACGCCTGGGTCACCTTGGCGTTCTTGCCGTTCTTGACCTCGGTGACGTTGCCCCGGTCGTCGTAGGTGAAGTACGACTTGCCGGTGCCGGCGTCCGTGATGGTCGTCGGGTAGCCGCTCGGGTGGAACGGGCCGTACGCCGTGGTGTTGCCGTTGGCGTCCCGGGCGCTGAGCAGCTGGCCCCACTCGTCGTAGGTGTTGACGCTCGTGTAGTCGCCGTCGGTCGACGTGGTGTTGCCCACCGGGTCGGTGACCGTCGCGACGTCGCCCTCACCGGTGTACGTGAAGGTCCACTTGCGGCCCTCGGAGCTGGTCTTGCTGACCACCTCGGCCACGTAGCCGTTGAGCTGGCGCTGGTAGGTCAGCACGGTGCCCGGCCAGTTGTTCTTGACCGCCTCCGCGTCGCGGATCTGGGTGGGGTAGCCGGTCTTGGGGTCGAACGCCCAGGTCGAGACGGCGGTGTTCGCCTCCTCCAGGCGGATGACGTTGTGGTCGTCGTCCCAGCCGGTCTTCGTCACCTCGTTCTTGGCGTTCGTGGTCTGGTACGCCCGGCCGTAGCCGTCCAGCAGGTACTGACTGGCGTGGTTCTCCGCGTCGGTGACCGTGGTGTTGATGTTGTTGCCCTGCGGGCCGTCCGGGTCGACGTAGGCGAACTGGGTCAGGTGGGTGAGCCGGTCGGTGTAGGACTTGGTGGTCCAGTGGAACTTCGGGTCGTCCCCGGTCTGCGGGTAGTTGTAGACCACGCCGGTCGCGTTGCCCCGCGGGTCGGTGACCTTGACCAGCTTGACGTTCTTGTTGCCCTGAGTCATGTCGTAGGCGAACTTGAACGTCTTCGGCGTGCCGTTTGCCGACCCGGCGCCGTCGATCAGCTCACCGAGCAGGCCCTTGTCGGTGTAGGTGAAGGTGAGCTTGCGTCCCGAGACGTCGGTGATCTGCGAGATGTGGTCGATGATCTTCGGGTTGGTCAGGTTCGTCGCGCCGGAGACCCGCGTCCAGGTGGTGTCGTTGATGTAGTCGTACGTCTGACCCTTGGCGTAGTAGTCGATGGTCAGGGTGATCCGGCCGGTCGGGTCGGTGATGTACCGCAGGAACTTCGTCGGCTTGTTGTTGGACTTGCGCTCCTCGTAGGTGAAGAGCATCTCGTTGCCGTTGTTGTCGACGACGCTCGACAGGAAGCCCTCGCAGTCGTAGAAGAACTGCGTCCGGTCCGGCCGGGTGAGCACCCACGCCTTCGGCTCGTCGGTGTTGGGCTTGCAGTCCACGCTGCTGTACTTCTGCAGGTAGAGGTGCACACCCTTCGGGCTCTTCCACTCGTTGGCGGTCGCGTCCCAGGTGAACCGGTGGCTGGTGCCGTCACCGTCGGTCAGGGTGACCTTCGTCGGGTTCGGATTGGGGTGGAAGTCCAGCGGGGCGCCGAGGCGCATCATCGACGACGCCTGCAACGACCAGCCGTACCCGGCCACCGTGTCGGTGGTGTCCAGCGAGTTGTAGGACATCCGGACGAACGTCGACAGGCCCCGGGACGGGTTGTTGAACGCGTTGTACGACCAGACCGTGTTGCCGGAGTACAGGTTGTTCATCAGGGTGCCGCCGGCGCCGGTGTTCTTCCCCGCGTACGAGTAGAACTTCTCCAGGCCGAGCTGGTCGGAGGTCGGCTCCTCGACGGAGATGTTCTGCGGCAGCGCCGGGATCGACGCGGTCTCCGAGAGCTTCTTGCCGGTGAGCTTGTTGCGCAGGTCCCACTGCAGGACGTAGTCGGTGCGCTCGTTGCCCTCGGTGGACGACGGCGGCGTCTTGACCTGCGCGGAGACGTCGACGGTGCCGCCGGCCGGGACGCTCTTCGGCAGTGCGGTCCGCAGCTCGTAGGCGGCGTCGGCGCCGTCGGTGACGCCGTCGGCCCGCTTCCAGTCGTATGCGAGTTCCCAGTCGGTCGGGTTCCACGCCGTGAGCGTCGGGTTCGACAGGGTCACCGGCACCGTGTACGTGGAGTTCGCGGTGGCCAGCGCCGGGGTCGAGGCCGCGTAGTACGTCGACTCCGCGGTCTGCTCCAGGTAGGTGACCTCCAGCGTCGGCCGCAGCAGCGGCTCCGGCGCCTCGGACGACAGCAGCACCGCCCGCGCGGTCTGGTTCGCCTCGTCGCGCTGCCGCAGCAGCAGGCCGAAGTTCTTCGTCGGGTCCTTGACCCAGCCGTCGGCCGCCGGGGTCACGTCCCAGGTGGCCCACTTGGGGTCGTTCGTGAACTGGTTGTAGCTCGCCTTCCAGGTCGTGTCGTAGTCACCGCCGGCGGAGGTCCACGCGTTGGTGCCGTCGTAGGTGTTCCACGTCGCGGCGGTCTCGGTGAAGTTCCGCGTCAGCTTGTGGACGTCGACGTACTCGTCGGTGTCGGTGCCCGGGTAGAGCCCGCTGTTGTACAGCCGCAGGTCGGCGTCGACGACCTTGGCGTTCGCCGGGATGCCGGTCAGCGCCGGGAACTTCACCAGGCCGCGGGTGTCGCCGTAGTAGGACGAGTTGTTGCCCGGGCTGACGTACGGGTCACCGTCGTAGAGGTCCACGTTCTCCGTCGGGCGGGCCTGGGAGAGCGTGGTGTCGGTGGTGCCGGTGCGGTAGATCCGGGTGATCTGACCTGCCTTCGGCAGGATCGCCGACTGGGTCGGCCCGGCCACGACCTGCCCGTCGCGGGTCTTCACCGCGACCATGTAGTAGTAGAACTTCCGTGCCAGCGGGTCGGTGTTGTCCGCCGCCGTCGGGATCGCCGTGGTGTCCTGATAGGTGCGGGTGCTGGTGGACACCGGGGCGATCAGGGTCGCCGCCGACGGGGTGAAGTTCTGGTAGATGCTGCGGTGCACCTGGTACTCCACCGCGTCGTCCGCCGTCGACGACGACGGGTCGACGTACGCGGGCCAGTCCAGCACCGCGCCGGTGGCGGTGAGCGTCGTCGGCGGGCTGACCGCCACGCCCGGCCGGCCGTACGTGATGACCAGCTTCGGCAGGTTGTAGTCCCGGCGGGCGTTGTTGTACGCGTACTCGGAGGCCTCGTAGATCGGGCCGCCTCGGCCCTTCGCCGCCTCGTCGACCGCCTTCACCATGAAGCCGTTGTTGGCCGACGTGCCGTTGACCCAGTCCTGCACGACGTTGCGGACCGGGAACGAGTTCCACGTGTTGGAGACCGAGGCCTTCTTGGTGGCCGCCCCCCACTTGGTGAACCGCACCGCGTCGGCGATCACCGACTTGCCCGACACGTCGCCGAGGACGACCTTGCCGGTGGTGCCGGCTGCGAACGGGTGCACGCCGAGGGTCTTCCACTCGCCGCGCGCGCTGCCGGTCTGGTCGACTGAGTACGTCTTCGACCCGCCGTTGTAGTGCACGGTGTAGGGCGCGTTCGTCGGCCGGTCCGACTCCGCGACGTAGTGCACCTCGACCTGGTAGTTGCCGGCCTCGGTGATGGTCGGCACCCAGGTGTGGGTGTTGCCGGTGGTGGCGTCGCTGTTGAAGCGGTAGTCGCCGTTGACTGCGAGCCCGGTCAACGCCGTGTTCGTCGAGTACGACCACGTGCCGGACACCGAGGTGCCGGCGTCGCCGTCGTCCTGCGTGACCATGTTGCCGGCCGGCTGGGCGGCCATGTTGGCGTTCATGTTCGCCCAGGTCGCGGTGCTCTCGGTCCACGGCTGGGTGACCTTGCGGGCCTCCATGGCCACGTCGAAGCCCCACGCGTGGTGGGTCTGCGAGTAGTACATCTGCAGCTGCGCGTCGTCGATCGGCGTGTTGCGCGGGATCGAGCCGACGTCGAACTTGACCAGCGTGCGGTACGCGTTCGACGCGTCCGTGCCGACCTTCAGCTGGTAGGTGTCGTTGTAGTTGGTGGTCGTGGCGCCGGAGTAGATCTGCACGTCCTGCGCGTCGGTGGGCACCGGCTGCAACTTGATCGTCGGGTCGATCACCACCGGGTAGACCCGGGACCGGTCGGCCAGCCAGCCCGCGTCGGCGGTGATCGTGACGGCCGACGTGTCACCCGACCGGGTCACCTTCTGGGTGACCTTGTCCGACCACACCTTGCCGTGCGGGGAGGACTTGTCGTCCTTGTCGTCGTACATGAAGGGCGCCGGCATGACGAACACCGGAGCGCCGCCGTCGCGGCCGACGAACGCGATCGATCCGTCGTCGCGCTGCTGCGCGGTAAGGCCCGCCGTCTCCAGCGTGAAGGTGTAGGACACCGGACCGGCCGGCGGCTGCCGCAGGACGATCTTCTCCTTCAACGCGGTGCTGGTCACGTCGTAGACCACGTCCGCGCCACCGGCCAGCCCCGGGTACGTCACCGTGGAGCCCGACACCTTCGGGCTGACCTTCGCCGCGGCGCCGGCCAGGCCCAGTTCGATCGCGCGGCCGTCCCGCTCGAAGCGCACGAGGTCGTCCGAGCTGTCGCCGAAGAGGCTGGTGTAGGCGTTGGTCCGGTTGCCCTGCACGTAGCCGGACCCACCCACCGGACGGACCGTGGTGTCGATGGGCTGCCACTTGCCTCTGCCGTCGCGGTAGTGCAGCGGCGTGGCGGAGATCTCCGCCTGCAACCGCCCGTCGGACAGCTGGTAGATCTTGGCGTTCTCGGTCCGCCGGCCGGTCAGCTCCTTGACCCGCTTCTGCGCCGGCCACTTCCGGCCGGCGGCGGGCTTGTCGGTGCGGTAGAGCCCGGCGCTGACCACCTCGGGCCTCGCGCGGTGACCACCACCGGCGACCAGGCCGCGCGCGGCGCCGCCGAGCCGGTCCAGCAGTCCGCTGTCGTCGTTCTTCCCGCTCGGCGCGGCCTGCTCCGTCGCGGCGGGGTCGCGGTCCGGTAGGACCGCGGCACCGCCCAGCGTGGCCACCAGGGCCAGCGCCAGGCCCCCGATCAGGGCGCCTCTCGATGGTCGTCTCACCCGTTACCCTCCGGTCAGCTCCGGTGACAGGACGGGTGAAGGCTAGGAACACCACATACACGCTCGGCTATTTGTCAGCTACTTCCCGGCCGGCGCCGCGAGTGCGAGCGACCGGGCCCCGAGCAGGCGGAACCGTCCCGCCGACGGCGGGCGGCGCATCGATCGCGAGAGGTGCCGAGCGCGGACGGCGCGGCGGCAGGGGCCGGACGGGTCAGGACCGGGTCCGCAACTCCCCGGTCCTGACCCCGGCCGTCCGGTTCGGTAGCGGTCTGCGCCACAGGAACCCGGCAGGCGTGGCACGACGCCTTCCGCCGGGCTCCGCGCGGCGAGCCGGTATGCCCGCACTCAGCTCCACGGTGCTCTTACCACCGGACTCCGGTGCGCCCCCGTCTCACCCCGACGAGCCGTGGGCGCCGGCTCAGGTTAGGCGCGTCCGCGCAGGCCGGACAAGCGATGACCGGCGACCGCGCTTGTGATTGATGTCTATGCCGAATTGCGGCATGTCGGCGTAACGGGGTCAGCCGGTTTCGCGCTGTTCGACTTCGAGACGCGGACTGCGCCCGGCCTGCCGCGGCGGCACGGTCCGGGCCGCGACGGCCCCGGCGACGAGCGCCAGCGCGGCCACGTGCAGCGCCCGTACGCCCGCCGGGGCGGGGACGCCGGCGGCCGGCAGCGCGGGCATCAGCAGCGCGCCGAGCCCGGTGACCGCCAGCGCCACCCGCCAGAACACGTTCGGGTTCGCCTCCGGCGCGGACACGGGCACGCCGCCCGCCCGCAGGCCCCGGCGGGCCTCGTGCACGGCCAGGACGACCACCAGCAGTCCGCCGCCGAGGCCGGCGACCACGTCCGCGAACTGGAACCAGTAGACGCCGGTCAGCGCGCGGAAGTCGGCGACGCCGAGCAGCCGGGGCAGTCGCTCGCTGTGACTGAGCCGGTCCCACGCCACGTGACTGAACGCGCCGATCAGCGCCGAGCAGACGGTCACCTGCCAGGGGTGGCGCACCCGGGCCAGTGCCACGTACCAGGGCCAGCCGAACAACCGCTGCCCGGGCAGGTGCACCGCGATGCCGGCGACCACGCGGCGCACCACCCAGGCGTACACGAGGGCGACCGGCAGGCACCACCAGAGCAGTCCGCCGAGCGTGTGTGTCCGCAGGTTCAGGGCCAGCGGCGTGCCGGTGACCAGGTACCCGACGTCCGGCGCCACCGCGCCGGTGCACAGCGCCACCCCGTCGAACCAGCCCGGCCGCCACAGCTTCAGCGGCAGCACCGGCGCCAGGTGCGACGGGAAGGTCAGCGGCACGTCCCGGACGTTACCGGCCCGGTCAGAAGTGGTGGACCAGGTCGGGGAACGCGGCCAGCCGGATCACCCGCTGGTCGGACGGGTCCAGCTCGTCGTGCTCCAGGACCCAGGTGTTCTCGTTCGGGATGAAGACCGCGTTCATCCCGGCCGCCCGCGCGGGCAGGATGTCCGACCGCGGCGAGTTGCCGATCATCCAGGCGGCGGCCGGGTCGAATGCGTGCTCGCGGGCCAGCCAGCGGTAGGTGTCCGCGTCCTTCTCCGGCACGATGTGCGCGGCGCGGAAGTGGTGCAGCAGCCCGCACGCGTCCAGCTTGCGCTGCTGCTCCTCGCGCTCGCCCTTGGTCAGCAGCAGCAGCTCGTGCCGCCCGGCCAGGTCGTCGAGCGTCTCGGCCACGCCCGGCATCAGCTCCACCTGGTGCCCGACCAGCGCCGCGGCGAGCTGCTCGATCTCGGTGCGCTCCCGCGCGGTGGCCGGACGCTCGCGCAGCTTCTCCAGGCACTCGCCGAGGCTGCGCAGGAAGACCTTGCTGCCGTAGCCGTGCGCGACGGCGTTCGCGCGCTCGATGTCGTCGAGCACCGCGCGGATCCGGGCCCGGTCCAGCGTGGGGTGGTCGAGCCAGGTGAGGAAGTCGTCGATGACGCGCTCGAACAGGACGTTGTTCTCCCAGAGCGTGTCGTCGGCGTCGAAGACCAGCACGGCGGCGTCCCGGCGCGACGGCATCGCGTCCCCCTCCCCCTCGCGGACCTCGCACACCGTACTGTCCGACCGCCGGACGGGCCACGCGGATTATCCGGTCGGCCGCCGGTTACCGGCGGCTACCCGACTGCGGAATCCCTGGTCCGACGGCATGCTTCGGCCATGACGATCTCACCCGATCATCCACCTGGACGACGGCGCCGGCGGCGCGCCGCCGTCGCGGTGGCCGCGACGCTCGCCGTCGTGGGCGCGGCGCTGCCGGGATCCCCGGCGCTGGCCGTCAACGCCGCACACACCACAGTGGTCGGCACCAACCCGGTCGACTGGACGCCGCACGCGCTGGACGGCACCGTCCACCGCATCCTCCAGATCGGCAACCGCGTGTACGTCGCAGGCACGTTCACCAAGGTGCGCAACGCCGGCCAGACGGCTCAGCTGGCGATGCCCCGGCTGGTGGCGCTGGACGCGACCACCGGCCGGATCGACACCACGTTCCGGCCGCAGGTCAACGGCGCGGTCAAGGCGCTCGCCGCCGCGCCGGACGGCCGCTCGCTCTACATCGGCGGCGCGTTCACCACTGTCAACGGCACGGCGGCGTCCCGGCTGGCCCGGATCGACGCGGCCACCGGCGCCCGGGTCGCCGGTTTCACCACGCCGGCGCTGAACAACCAGGTGAACGACGTACGCCTGGTCGGCAACCGGCTGATCGTCGGCGGCGCGTTCCAGACCGTCGGCGGGGTGACCCGGCGTGCCCTGGCGGCGGTGAACGCCACCACCGGGGCGGCCGACGCGTCGGTCAACCTGAACCTGGCCGGGCCGCGCAAGACCACGTCCGGCGCCACCGCGCCGGTGAAGGTCGAGGCGCTGGACGTCTCCGCCGACGGCACCCGGCTGGTGTTCGCAGGCAACTTCAGCACGGTGGCGGGGGTGGCCCGGCACCAGCTGGCGGTGGCGAACCTGTCCGGCGCGGGCGCCACGCTCTCCGGCTGGGCCACCGACCGCTACCAGCCGCAGTGCGCGCGGTCGATGCCGTCGTACCTGCGCGGGGTGGACATCTCCCCGGACGGCACCTGGTTCGCGGTGGTCACCACCGGCGCGGCGTTCCCGGGCACGCTCTGCGACGCCGCGGCGCGGTTCGAGTTCGGTACGGCCACCGGCGGCAAGCAGCCGACCTGGGCCAACTACACCGGCGGCGACACGCTGCTGTCGGTGGCGGTGACCGGCGCGGCGGTCTACGTCGGCGGGCACCAGCGCTGGCTGGACAACCCGCAGGGCCGCAACTCGGCCGGTCCGGGCGCGGTGTCCCGGCCGGGCATCGGGGCGATCCACCCGACCACGGGTAAGGCGCTGCCCTGGAACCCGACGAAGGACCGCGGGGTGGGCACCGGCGAGCTGTACGCCACCGACCGGGGTCTGTGGGTCGGCAGCGACACGGTGACGGTGGCCGGGGAGTACCACGCCCGGCTGGCGTTCCTGCCGCTGCCGTGAGCGTGCGGGCGCGGCGGTACCCCCGCCGCGCCCCACGCGTCAGCGGCGCAGGGTGAGGATCGGCCGCGTCAGCGGCGCAGGGTGAGGATCAGGTCGGCGACCAGCGCGGTCCACCCGGTCTGGTGCCAGGCGCCCAGGCCGGCGCCGTTGTCGCCGTGGAAGTACTCCGGGAAGCAGATCAGGTCGCGCCAGTCCGGGTGGGTCTGGAACAGCTGGGCGGCGCCGTAGATCGGCCGCCGTCCCCAGCCGTCGCGGGTGAACAGCGAGATCAGCCGCGCGGACAGGTCGTCGGCGATCTCGTCGAGCGTGCGCTTCACCCCGGACCGGGTCGGGTACTCGACCTGGAGGTCGTCGCCGAAGAACGCGGCGTAGTCGCGCAGCGCGCTGATCAGCAGGAAGTTCGTCGGCATCCAGATCGGGCCGCGCCAGTTGGAGTTGCCGCCGAACAGGCCGCTGGTCGACTCGGCCGGCTCGTAGCCGACGCTGAACTCCTGCCCGCCGAGCGTGACGGTGAACGGCTTGTCCAGGTGGGCCCGGGACAGCGTGCGCAGCCCGTACTCGGAGAGGAACTCGTCGGTGTCGAGCATCCGGGCCAGTAGCCGCACCACCTGGTCCGGGGCGACCATCGACAGCAGCCGCTGCTGGCGGCCGTCCGGCCCGATCCGGCGGGCGCCGATCACCTCCGCGTACTCCGGGCGGTTGGTGAGGAACCAGCGCAGCCGGGCGCCCAGCTCGGGCAGGCGGCGCATGGTCCGGGCGGTCAGCCGGGTGACGGCGGCGAGGGGCAGCAGCCCGACCACCGAGCGCACCTTCAGCGGCACCTTCGTCCCGTCGGCCAGCCGCAGCACGTCGTAGAAGAACGCGTCCTCGGCGTCCCACAGCCCCTGGTGGTACGCCGCGGCGGCGATGTACGCGAAGTGCTCGAAGAACTTGGTGGCGGTGTCCACGTACGCGCGGTCCTGTTCGGCCAGCACGATCGCCATGTCGAGCAGGTTGAGCGCGTACATGGCCATCCAGCCGGTGCCGTCGGACTGCTCCAGCACGCCGGCCACCGGCAGCGCGGCCGAGCGGTCGAACGGGCCGACGTTGTCCAGCCCGAGGAAGCCGCCCTCGAAGACGTTGTTGCCGCCGGTGTCCTTGCGGTTGACCCACCAGGTGAAGTTGAGCAGCAGCTTGTGCATCACCCGGGCGAGGAACTCGTGGTCGCGGGAGCCGTCGATCTCGAAGACCTTCAGCGCCGCCCAGGCGTGCACCGGCGGGTTCACGTCCCCGAACGCCCACTCGTACGCCGGGATCTGCCCGTTGGGGTGCAGGTACCACTCGCGCAGCAGCAGGAGGATCTGCTCCTTGGCGAAGCCCGGGTCGACCCGGGCGATGGTGACGCAGTGGAAGGCGAGGTCCCAGGCGGCGTACCAGGGGTACTCCCACGGGTCCGGCATGGAGATCACGTCGAAGCTGTTCATGTGCCACCAGGCGCTGTTGCGCCCGTGCCGGCGGCCGGCCGGCGGCGGTGCGGAGCCGGGGTCGCCGGCGAGCCAGCGTTCGACGTCGAAGTGGTAGAACTGCTTGCCCCACATCAGCCCGGCGATGGCCTGGCGGGCCACCAGCGCCTCGTCGGCGGTGGCGGCGGCCGGGATGACGCTGTCGAAGAACCGGTTCGCCTCCGCCCGGCGCGCCCAGAGCACGGTGTCGAACCCGTCGCCCAGGTCGGCCGGGGCGGGCGGCGCGGCGACCGGCGGCGGCGCGGTACGGGTCAGCCGCAGCCGGATCTGCCGCTGCTCACCGGCCGGCACGTCGAGCACGTAGTGCAGCGCGCCCTTGGTGCCGGTGCGGTCCGGGTTGACGGTGGCGGCACCGGCCACGACGTGGTCGTTGATGCCGTCCTTCGGGTACGCCGACCGCCCCGGCAGCCCCCACAGCCGCTCGGCGTTCGTCTCGTTGTCGCACAGCAGCGGCACCGGGTCGCCGTCGCCCTCCAGCAGGAGCTGGCCGAGCACCCAGTGGTCACCGACGAGCCGGGCGCCGCCCCGCGCCCCGGCCTCCTCGCCGGTCAGCTTCGGCATCCGGTCCGTGCCGGGCAGGCCCCACGCCCAGGTGTTGCGGAACCACAGCGTGGGCAGCACGTGCAGCGTCGCGTCCTCCTCGCCCCGGTTCGCCACGGTGACCAGCACGCACATGTCCGTCGGTGACGCCTTGGCGTAGTCGACAGTCACCGCCCAGTACCTGTCGTCGTCGAAGATGCCGGTGTCCACCAGCTCGTACTCGGTGTCGTCCCGGCCGCGCAGCGCGTTCACCGCGACCAGCTCGTCGTACGGAAACGCGGCCTGCGGGTAGTGGTACCGCCAGCGCATGAAGGAGTGCGTCGGGGTGCTGTCGAGGTACCACCAGTACTCCTTGACGTCCTCCCCGTGGTTGCCGCCGTCGCCGCCGAGGCCGAACATCCGCTCCTTGAGGATCGGGTCGCGCCCGTTCCACAGCGCGAGGGCGAAGCAGAACGTCTGCCGGTCGTCGCAGACGCCGGCCATGCCGTCCTCGTTCCACCGGTACGCTCGGGACCGCGCGTGGTCGTGGGGGAAGTAGTCCCACGCCGTGCCGTGTTCGCTGTAGTCCTCCCGGACGGTCCCCCACGCCCGCTCGGACAGATAGGGGCCCCATGCGCGCCAGTCCTGCTCCCCGGCGTCGGCCTGGGCGAGCCGGTGCCGCTCGGGGTCGGGGGACGCGGAGGTCGACCGGTCGGTGATCACTGGCACATCTTCGACGCCACCGGGGTACTTCTCCACAGCGGCCATTGTCGCCGTGGCATGTCACACCTCGCTGCCGGTGGAGGAAAGTTGATCGACATCCGTTTCGGGCCGCGGGTCTGCGGCGAGCTGTCCGCCGCCGCCGCGCGGGAATGGCTGGTCACGGACGGGCGCGGCGGGTACGCCATGGGCACCGTCGCCGGGCTGCGTACCCGCCGGTACCACGGGCTGCTCGTGGTGGCCGGTGACACGCCCGCGTCCCGGAAGGTGGGACTCGTGAGCCTCGACCCGGCGGTCACGCTGCCGTCGGGGCGGCGGGTCCGCCTCGGCGCGCACGAGTGGTCCTCGGGCGTGGTCGACCCGCGCGGCTTCGAGCTGCTGGAGCACTTCGACCTGGCCGACGGGGTGCCGCGCTGGCGGTGGCGCGTCGGCGACGTGGTGATCGAACGGGAGATCGCCATGACGTACGGCCGCTCCTGCGTGGCGGTGGTGCACCGGCTGATCTCCGGCGGCCCGGTGCGGCTGGACCTGGCCGCCGCCTGCACCTGGCGCGACGCGCACGGCGAGCGGCGCGCCGACGGTCCGGCGCCCCGGCTGGAACCGGCGGCCGGCGGCGCGGTGGTCGACGGCGCGTACCGGCTGGCCGGGCCGGACTGGACCCCGGAGGGGCAGTGGTGGCACGGAGTACGCCACCGCACGGAGGCCGAGCGCGGCCTGCACCCGGACGAGGACCTCTGGTACGCGGGCCGGTTCACCGGCGCGCTCGACGAGCCGGGCGCGACGGTGTCGGTGCTGGCCTGGGCGGACGACCTGGCCGAGGAGCCGCCACCGGCGACCGCCGTGGTCGAGGCGGCCCGGCGGCGCAGCCGGGCGGTGGTCGCGGCGGCGAAACCCGGCGACGCGGTCGAGGCGACGCTCGCGCTCGCCGCCGACGCGTTCGTGGTACGCACCGCCACCGGCCCGGACGTGGTCGCCGGCTACCCCTGGTTCGGGGCCTGGTCGCGGGACACGATGATCTCCTACGAGGGCCTGTTCCTGTGCACGAACCGCGCCGACGAGGGCCGGGACCTGCTGCGGGCGTACGCGGCCACGCTGAACGAGGGCATGCTGGCGAACACCGCCGACACCGGCCGGGTCGAGTACAACACCGTCGACGCGACGCTGTGGTACCTGCACGCGGTGCACCGGCACGTCACCGTCACCGGCGACACCGACCTGGGCGACGAGCTGCTGCCCGCGCTGCACGGCGTGGTCGAGGCGCACGTGGCGGGCACCCGGTACGGCATCGGCGTCGACCCGGCCGACGGGCTGCTGGCCCAGGGCGGCCCGCCGGACGTGGCGCTCACCTGGATGGACGCCCGGGTGTACGGGGTGCCGGTGACCCCGCGTACCGGCAAGCCGGTCGAGGTGAACGCGCTGTGGATCAACGGGCTGGCCGGGCTCGCCGAGCTGACCGAGCTGGCCGGACGCGACGCCGCCGCGCTGCACGCCCTGCACCACCGGGCCACCGCCGCGTTCCGGGAGCGCTTCCCCGCCCCGGCCGGCTGGCTGCACGACGTGGTGGACGCACCGGCGCCCGCGTACCCGCTGGGCGGGGCCGCGCACCACGACGACGACCTGCTGCGCCCCAACCAGCTGCTCGCCTGGTCGCTGCCGCACGCGCCGCTGGAGCCGGACGAGGCCGCGCTGCGCCGGATCACCGAGGCGCTGTTCACCCCGCTCGGGCCGCGCAGCCTCGCCCCGGACTCCCCCGGCTTCACCGGGCGGCACCGGGGCGGGCCCGCCGAGCGGGACTCCGCATACCACCAGGGCACCGTCTGGCCGTGGCTGACCGGGCCGCTGCTGGACGCGTACCGCCGGGCCGGGCTGCCCACCGACGACCTGCTGGTGGGTCTGGTGGGCCACCTCGCCGAGGACGGCCTGGGGTCGGTGAGCGAGACCGCCGACGGCGCGGCGCCGCACGCGGCCACCGGCTGCCCGTTCCAGGCGTGGTCGGTGGCCGAGCTGCTGCGCGCGCGGCGGATGCGCCGGTAACGCGTTACAGACCGGCAACCGGCGCGTCGCCGCCGGTTATCGACCCCTGGGCAGGATGGGTGCCGACCCCACCGGACACCGCGGCGACGCCGCCGCCGGGGTGGGGACGCCACAACTCAAAGGGGGCCGCGTGTCAGCTGACGCCGAAGTGATCGACATCCAGCCCGCCCGGCGCCTGCGGGTGCTGCTGCTCTCCTGGGAGTACCCGCCGGTGCTCGTCGGTGGCCTCGGCCGCCACGTCCACGCGCTGTCAGTGGCGCTTGCGGCCGCCGGGCACGAGGTCACAGTCGTCACCCGCCACGCCGAGGGCGCTCCACTGGAGGAGTACGCCGACGGCGTGCGCGTCGTCCGCGCCGCCGAGGATCCGGTCCGGTTCCCGCTGGCCACCGGTTCGCTGCTGGCCTGGACGATGGCGTTCAACCACACGCTGACCCGGGCCGCGCTGCGCGCCGCCTCGTCCGGCACCTACGACGTCATCCACGCCCACGACTGGCTGGTCGCGCACACCGCCGTCACGCTGGCCGAGCACCTGGACGTGCCGCTGGTGACCACCATCCACGCCACCGAGGCGGGCCGGCACCAGGGCTGGCTGCCGGAGGAGATGAACCGCACCATCCACGGTGTCGAGCACTGGCTGAGCAACGCCTCCGGCCGGGTGATCGCCTGCTCCGGGTACATGCGCGACCAGGTGGCCCGGCTGTTCGGCGTACCGTCCGGGCGCATCGACGTGGTCGCCAACGGCGTCGACGACCGGGCCTGGCGTGCGCGGCCGCACGCGGTCGCCTCCGCCCGGGCACGCTTCGCCGCGGGCGGGCCGCTCGTCGGGTACGCCGGCCGCCTGGTCTACGAGAAGGGCGTGCAGCACCTGGTGCACGCCGTGCCGCACCTGGCGAGGCGGCACCCCGGCCTGCGGGTGGTGATCGCCGGAGACGGGCCGTACCGGGACGAGCTGGTCGACCAGGCGCGGCGGCTGCACCTCGGGGACACGGTCCGGTTCGCCGGCTTCATGGACGCCACTCAACTGCCCGCGGTGCTCGCCGCCACCGACGCCACGGTGATCCCCAGCCTCTACGAGCCGTTCGGCATGATCGCGCTGGAGGCGGCCGCCGCCGGAGCGCCGCTCGCTGTCGCACGTACCGGCGGGCTGGCGGAGATCGTCGAGCCCGGGGTCACCGGTGTGACGTTCCCGCACGGCGACCCGGACGCGCTGGCCGGAGCCGTCGACCGGCTGCTCGGCGACGAGGTGTTCGCCCGCCGGGTGGCGCGCAAGGCGCGCAGCATGGTCAGCCGGCGCTACACCTGGTCGGCGATCGCCGCCCGGACCGCCGCCGCCTACGCCACCGCCCGCCGCGACCACGACGCGTTCCAGGCCCGCCGGGCCACCACCCTGCTGGGCGGCGACCGGTCCCCGATCATCGTCCCGGAGGGGAACCTGCTCGCCGGCGCCGCAAGTTAGGGGCATGACGCACTGACATGCGATAGGTACCGTCCGATCCGTTGGCTATTGTGGACCACTGACCAGCGGTGAGGAGTGCGGTGCGGGAGGTAGTGATCGCGGGGCGGTACCGCCTGCTCGAACTGGTCGGCCGCGGCGGGATGGGCCAGGTCTGGCGGGCGCGCGACGAGGAGCTGCAGCGCGAGGTCGCGGTGAAGCAGGTCGTGCCGCCGAACTGGCTCGCCGAGAACGAGCAGGACGAGCTGCGCGCCCGTACGCTGCGCGAGGCACGGACGTCCGCGCGGCTCAACCACCCCAACGTGGTGCGGGTCTACGACGTGGTCCGGGTCCAGGGCGAACCCTGGCTGATCATGGAGTACGTCCCGTCGCGCTCGCTCCAGGAGATCATCGAGACCGACGGGCCGCTGCCGCCCGGCCGGGCCGCCGAGATCGGCCTGTCGGTGCTCGCCGCGCTGCGCGCCGCGCACGACGCCGGGGTGCTGCACCGGGACGTGAAGCCCGCGAACGTGCTGCTGGCCCGGGACGGGCGGGTGCTGCTCACCGACTTCGGGCTGGCCGTGTTCCAGGGCGGCGACGGCGCGATGACCCGGCCCGGCCTGGTCCTCGGCTCCCCTCAGTACGTGGCCCCGGAGCGGGCCGCCGACGGCGTGTCGAGCGTCGAGGCGGACATGTGGTCGCTCGGCGCCACGCTGCACGCCGCGGTGGAGGGCCGCTCCCCGTACGCCCGCAGCACCGCGATGGCCACGCTCGCCGCGCTCGCCACCCGGCCGCCCGACCCGGCCCCGCACGCCGGCCCGCTGGCGCCGGTGCTGACCGGGCTGCTGCGGCGCGATCCGCGTACCCGCCTGGGTCACCGCGAGACGGCCCGCCTGCTCGGCGTCGCCACGGTGTCGGAGGCCGACGCGGAAGCCGCCGGGTCGGCGGGCCGCGCCGGCGCCGCGCCGGCCGAGCGGCCGGCCGGCGGACGCGAGGCCGACGCGGCGGGTGACGAGCCGGGGAACCCGGCGGCCCCGGGCGGCATCTACCCGGACCTGATGCCACCGGCCGCCGCCGCCCGCGCGTGGAGCCGGGCGGCGAAGCGCAGCGAGTGGGCCCCGCCCGCCGAGGGCGATCGCGCGCCACCGAGCGGCGAGGCGGCCGACGCCGCCGGTCCGGCCGCCCGCGCGGACACCGGCGGTCCGGCGTCCCCGGCCGGCCGCTCGGGCGCGCTAGGGCGCACGGACGCGGCCGGTTCGTCGTCGCCGATCGGTCGTGCGGAGGGGAACCTCCGTCCGGACGCGAACGGCGGCTCGGGAGCGGTCGGCGGCTCGGGAGCGGTCGGAGGGGCCGTCGGAGGCACGGTCGGCAGCACGGGCGCGGCCGGCCCGGGCGGCGGTCCGCAGGCGGCCGGGGGCCCGAGGACGGTCGGTGGGCCCTCCGTGGCCGGCGGTCCGCCCGCTGCCGGTGGCTCGGCCGGGGGCGGCGGCTCGGGTGCGGTCGGCCGCGCGGCCGCTGTGGGCCGGGTGGCACCACCGACGAGCGCCCGGCCCGGTGAACCGGAACGCGGCCACGCGGCCGAACCGGAGCAGGCCGCGACCGCGGAGCCGTCCCGGGGCGGGCCCGCCCGCCCGGCCCCGATCAGCCTCGGCCCCACCGTCCTCACCAGCTTCGTCGACCCGGGCAGCCCGGGCGGCCCCGAGTCGGCGCCCCGCGCCGACGCCCTCAGCCCGGTGCACATCGTCGGCCCCGGCGCCGCGCCGGTCGCCAAGCCTCCACCGGTCGCCCACAGCGGGCCTGTCGACAGCGGCGCGGTTCACCCCGCCCCGCCCCGGCCCGCCGGTGTCCCCCGCCCCGCCGATCCCCCGCTCACCTCCGGCGACGGGAACCCGCTGCACCGCTGGGGACTCGTGCTGGGCGCCGTGCTGCTGGCGGTGGCGACCGGGGTGGGCACCGCGCTGGCGATCACCGGTGGTCGCGACGATCCGCCGCAGGCGGGCAGTTCCACCGAGGCCGTCGCCCGCCCGTGGGACCGTCCACCCGGGCCGGGCGCGCCGCCTCCGCCGTTCCCCTGCGTCCGGCCCGACGTGGCCGGTACGCCGGTCCGTAAGGGACCGCCACCGGACGACCCGCCGGTCCCCGTTCCGGCCGGCTGGGTCTGGCCCGCCGACACCGGCGGATTCCGGATCGCCCTGCCCGCCGGCTGGCTGCAACTGCGCTCCGGCGACACCACCTGCTTCCAGGATCCGGAGACGCGGCGCATCCTGGGCGTCGAGCCGTACCCGGGCGGTGATCCGGTGGGCCGGCTGAAGTCGTCCGAGCGGGATCTCACCTCGGCCGGCCGGCTGCCGCACTACCAGAAGGTCCGGCTGGAATCCGACGGCCCGGGCGCGGCGTGGGAGTGCCGCTGGACCGCGCCGTACGGGGAACGGATGCGCGCGTTGCGCGTGCTGCCCGGCGAGCGGGCCGGATGGACGCTCGGCTGGACCACCTCCGACGCCGACTGGCCCGCCGCCTCGAAGCAGTTCGCCGTGATCCGCGCGAGCCTCGGCACGGTCCGGCCCACCCGTACCGCGGGCTGACGCGGCGCCGCGGGGACCGGTTCCCCAGTGGACCGTCCGGCTGATGCCCCGCTGTCACACGGGCTGACTACAGTGGCGTAGTTTTTGTGGATCAAGATCTTCGGGAAGGACGAGCCGAGATGATGGGACCGTCCCACGCGCTCTCGGGCGCGGCGGTGTGGCTGACCGGCTCCTGGGCGATGGCCCAGTTCGCGGACTACCACCAGACACCGCTGGCCCTGGCGGTGGGCACCGCGGTCTGCGCCGGTGGGGCGCTCTTTCCCGACCTCGACCTGTCCGGGAAGGTCACCCGCAACCAGGGCGGCGCCACGGTGGCCCGCACCTTCGGCGTGGTCAGCCTCTTCGTCGCCGAGGTGATGGAGAAGATCTCGCTCGGCGTCTACTACGCCACCAAGCTCAGCAAGGATCCGCGCCGCAACAACGGGCACCGCACACTCACCCACACCATCCCGTTCACCGTGCTCGTCGGCTGGGGCACCACGGCGCTCTGCGCCCACTACGGCAAATGGGCGGTGGTCGGCATCCTCTTCTTCATGATCGGCCTGGCGCTGCGCGGGCTGTTCGACAAGTGGGCCGAGCGCGCCGGCTGGGTGGTGGTCACGCTGGTGTCCGCCGCCGCGGCCTGGTTCACGTTCGCCAACCTGCCCGGCGACCGGGGCTATCCGATGATCGGGCTCGCGGTCGGGGTGGGCTGTTTCGTGCACATCCTCGGCGACATGATCACCCGGGCCGGGGTGCCGATCCTGTGGCCCATCCCGATCAAACGCCGGATGTGGACGATGATCGGCCTGCCGAACAAGATCGCGCTGCGTACCGGCAGCAAGGCCGAGACGGTGGTGCTGCGCACCGCGATGACGATCCTGTCCGTCCTGGCCGCGGTGGGGCTGGTCGCCCCCTCGGTGCTGCAGCGCTTCGACATCCAGGTGTAGGTCAGCGCGCCTCGGCGCGTACCGGGCGGGCGGTGGCCGCCCGGGCCCGGATCAGCCGGGCGGTCCAGCCCACGCCGCGGGCGGTGAGCGCGTACGCCGCCGTCGGCGGGAGGACCAGCAGCGCGGCGATCCCGGCCACCAGCGGCACCCGGGCGCCGGGCACGTCCGTGGCGACCGCCGTCGCGGCGGCGTACCCGGCGGCCAGCACGACCGCGACGAGCCCGGCGTACGCGAGCGCCGGACCGGCCCACCGCCGGCCCGCCGCCTCACCGAGCGCGACGGCCGGCGCGAACAGCAGCGGCAGCGCGGCCACGCCGAGCAGCGCCGCGATCAGCACCAGCAGCGGCCCGGCCAGCGGGCCGCCCGGGTCGGCGCCGGTGACCAGCGCGTACGCCAGCAGGCCGAGGTAGCCGGCGACCGCCTCCGCGACGACGACGAGCCACGCCGCGACGGCTCCGGCGAGATGACGAGCGACAGTGGTGCCCACGTTGTCCCCTCCCCCGTGCGGACGGCGCCACGACCGTCCTATCGGCACGGTAGCGCCCGGGACGGCGGCGGGCAGAGGCCGCACCCGGCATCACTCTGGGTAGGGAAGCAGGCGTCGTCGATCGCCCGCGCAGACGATCGACGACACGCTAATGCGCATTAGCGCCGAGGTCCGCCTACTGTCGCGCGCCCGGTCGACCCTTGTCAAGATCCCCGCCGAGACAGGCTGCCAGCCGATGGCGGACGCGGTTGCTAATCCGCATTACATCAGGGGGTTCATCGAACGGAAATCTTCCGGCCACCCCTTGACAGGACGCCCGGAGAGCAGCCAGGCTCCATCCCGACCCGATCGCTAATACGCATTAGCGGAAGTGGAAGGACCGACGTGACCCCTCCCCCCAGGCGTGTCACCCAGCGTGACATCGCGCGCATGGCCGGCGTCAGCCAGGCGACCGTGTCGCTGGTGCTCAACAACCGCACCGACGCCGACGTCCGGATCGCGCCGGAGACACGGGACCGGGTGCTGCAGGTCATCGCCGAGACGGGATACGCCGCCGACCCGGCCGCCCGCCGCCTCGCCTCCGGGTTCAACCGGATCATCGGCGTCTTCACCTACGAGCCGGCCTTCCCCAGCGGCAGCCGGGACTTCTTCCACCCGTTCCTGCTCGGCATCGAGGAGTACGCCGAACGGGTCGGCTGCGACCTGCTGCTGTTCACCAGCGCCCCGGTGGTGGACGGCCGGCGGCGCATCTTCCACCAGGACAACCGGCTGCGGCTGGCCGACGGCTGCATCCTGCTCGGCCGGGAGATCGACGGCGCGGAGCTGCTCCGGCTCAACCGCGACGGGTTCCCCTACGTCGCCGTCGGACGCCGCGACGACGCCGGCGGCCCGGTGCCCTACGTCGGCGCCGACTACGCCAGCGCGGTCCACCGGCTGGCCGAGCGGGCGGTGGAGCTGGGACACCGGCGGCTGACGTACGTGGGCATGGGCACCTCGGCCGAGTCCTCGCACGACCGGCGCAGCGGTTTCCACGCCGGCGCGACCGGCGCGGACAGCGCCCGCCAGATCACCGCGACGGCGGAGACCGCCGACGCCACAGTGGACGACCTGCGGGCCGACGGCAGCACCGTCGCCTTCGTGGAGGACTTCGCCACCGCCGTGGCGCTGGAGGCAGCCGCCCGCCGCAAGGGGCTCACGGTGCCCGGTGACCTGTCCGTCGTGACCCTCGGCGACCCCACAGTCCCGGTGCCCACCGACATCACGTTCACCGGGTTCCGCATCCCGCGCGAGGAGATGGGCCGCCAGGCCGTCGAGGTGCTGACCGGCGTCATCGACGGCAGCGCCGGCGGCCTCCAGCAACGGCTCCTGCCCTGCGAACTCGTCGAGGGCGACACCCTCGGCGTCCCTGGATCGGCGGCCGACCGGCGCTGACACGCCCGGCCGCGCAACTGGAAGGAAGCAAGTGGTACTAATGCGTGCGGACGTCCTCGTCGTCGGGGGCGGACTGGGCGGTGTCGCCGCGGCGCTGGCCGCGGCCCGTGCCGGCCGGTCCGTCATCCTGACCGAGGAGTTCGACTGGCTCGGCGGGCAGCTCACCAGCCAGGCGGTCCCGCCGGACGAGCACTCCTGGATCGAGCAGTTCGGCGCCACCGCGAGCTACCGGGAGTTGCGCGACGGCATCCGCGACTACTACCGCCGCCACTACCCGCTGACCGAGCGGTCCCGGGCGTGGACCGACCTGAACCCGGGCGCCGGCTGGGTGAGCCGGCTCTGCCACGAGCCCCGCGTCGCGGTCGCGGTCCTGGAGCAGATGCTCGCGCCGTACCGGGGGTCCGGGCGGCTGACGGTGCTGCAGCCGTACCGGCCGGTCGCGGCCGAGACCGACGGCGGCCGGGTCACCGGCGTCACGCTCGCCCATCGGGACCGCGACGAGCGGATCGAGGTGGAGGCGCCGTACGTCCTGGACGCCACCGAGACCGGTGAGCTGCTGCCGCTGACCGGTACCGAGTACGTGACCGGGTTCGAGTCGCAGGCGCAGACCGGTGAGCCGAGCGCGCCCGCCGAGGCGCAGCCGCTGAACATGCAGGCGGTGTCCGTCTGCTTCGCGCTCGACCACGTCGACGGCGACCACACCATCGACCGCCCGGCGAACTACGACTTCTGGCGTGACTACAAGCCGGACTTCTGGGGCGACCGGCTGCTGTCCTGGCGGTCGCCGCACCCGCGCACGCTGGAGATCGTCGAGCGCAGCTTCACGCCCAACCCGGACGACGACCCGCTGGGCGTCAACGCCGACCAGCGGCTCAACCCGGGCGACGGCAACCTGTGGACGTTCCGGCGCATCGCGGCGCGGCGCAACTTCGTCGACGGCGCGTACGGCAGCGACATCACGCTGGTCAACTGGCCGATGATCGACTACTTCGAGGGCCCGGTCATCGACGTGCCGAACGCGTCCTGGCACCTGTCCCAGGCGCGCGAGCTGTCGTACTCCGTCCTGTACTGGCTGCAGACCGAGGCGCCCCGCCCCGACGGCGGCACCGGCTACCCGGGGCTGCGGCTACGCGGCGACGTGACCGGCAGCCCCGACGGGCTGGCGCAGGCGCCCTACATCCGGGAGTCGCGCCGCATCCGCGCCGAGTACACGGTGGTCGAGCAGGACCTCTCCCTGGCCGTACGCGGCGAGCACGGCGCGGTGAGCTACGCCGACTCGATCGGTGTCGGCATGTACCGCATCGACCTGCACCCGTCGACCGGTGGCGACAACTACATCGACGTCGGCTCCTGCCCGTTCGAGATCCCGCTCGGCGCGCTCATCCCGCAGCGGATGGAGAACCTGCTGCCGGCCGGCAAGAACATCGGCACCACGCACATCACCAACGGCAGCTACCGACTGCACCCGGTCGAGTGGAACGTCGGTGAGGTCGCCGGCCTGCTGGCCGACTTCTGCCTTGCGCGGGGCGAGTCCCCGCGCGCGGTCCGCGGCACCCCCCGCCTGCTGGCCGAATTCACGGACCGCATCTCGGCCGCCGGCGTGGAATGCCGCTGGCCGCAGATCGCGGGCTACTGAACCCCCGGTGAGGAGAAGAAAGTGAGATACGGAAGACTGTCCGGCCTGGTCGCGGCGACCATGACCGGTGTGCTCGCCCTGACCGCCTGTGGCGGTGGCGGCGACGCCAAGGACGACGGTCCGGCGAGCCTGCGGATGACCGTCTGGTCGGCGAACGAGGCGCACCTCAAGCTGTTCAACGAGATCGCCGACGAGTACCGCAAGAACAACCCGGACGTCGCGGAGATCAAGTTCGACCCGCTGCCGTTCGAGAACTACACCACGACGCTCACCACGCAGATCGCCGGCGGCAACGCGCCGGACCTCGCGTGGATCTTCGAGAACTCGGCACCGGACTTCGTCGCCTCCGGCGCGCTGAGCCCGCTCGACGACACGCTGAAGAAGGCCGACGGCTACCAGTACGACGACCTCTCCCCCGCCACGCTGAAGCTCTGGCGCAACGACGGGAAGCTCTTCGCGTACCCGTTCTCGACCTCGCCGTTCGGCGTGTTCGTCAACAACGACATGCTCAAGAAGGCCGGGCAGAAGACCCCGGCCGAGCTGATCGCGGCCGGGCAGTGGAACTGGGACACCGCGCTCGCCGCGGCCGGCGCCACCGCCGCGAAGTCGGGCAAGGCCGGGCTCGTGGTCCGCGACTTCGACTACAAGGGCTGGGACAACCTGGCCACGTTCTGGACCGGCTGGGGTGCCCAGGCGTGGAGCGAGGACGGCCGTAGCTGCGGGTTCAACAGCCCGGAGATGGTCGAGGCGATGACCACGCTGCACAAGGCGATCTTCACCGGCAAGGCGCTGCCCGGTCCGGGCACGACCGCCGACTTCTTCGCCGGTGACGCCGCCATGACCGTCACCCAGATCTCCCGCGCCTCGCTGCTGAAGGAGAACGGCTTCGACTGGGACCTGGTCCCGCTGCCGGCCGGCCCGAAGGGCCCGTACGCGGTGGTCGGCCAGGCCGGCATCGGCGTGATGAAGAAGAGCCCGCACGCCGAGCAGGCCGCCGACTTCCTGGCCTTCTTCACCAACCCCGCCAACTCGGCGAAGCTGGCCCAGTTCTTCCCGCCGCCGCGGCAGTCCCAGCTGACCGCCGAGACGCTTGCGAAGACGAACCCGAAGCTCAAGCCGGAGCAGCTGCAGAAGGTCGTCATCGACGGCATCACCAACGGCACTGTCAAGCCCAGCCACTCCGGGCAGGCCGAGCTGAGCCAGCAGGTGCGCGCCGCGCTCGACCCGCTGTGGAAGGCGGACGCGGACGTCAAGGGTGTACTCGACGGCGTCTGCTCCAAGATCCAGCCGCTGCTGGCGAAGTAGGGCCGAGGATCATGACCCAGACGGACACCAGGGTGGGCCCGGCTGCTGCCGGGCCCGCCCCGGGCCGGGCCCGGCCGTTCTGGACCACCCGCCGCCGGGACCAGCTCACCGGATACCTGTTCATCACCCCGCAGCTGCTCGGCAGCGTGGTCTTCGTGATCCTGCCGCTGGTCCTCGTGGTCTGGTACAGCCTGCACGAGTGGAACGTGCTGGCCGGCAGCTTCGACTACATCGGCACCGACAACTACGCCGCGCTGGCCGACGACCCCAACCTGGGCCCGGTGCTGCGGTCGACCGGCCTGTTCTCGGTCGGCCTGGTCGTGTTCAACCTCGGCCTGGCGCTGCTGCTGGCCGTCCTGCTCAACCAGAAACTGCGCGGGACCATCGTCTTCCGCACCCTGTTCTTCTCCCCCGTGGTGGTCTCGCTCGTCGCGTGGACCATCGTCTGGGGCTTCCTGCTTCAGGACAACGGCGGCATCAACGGCCTGCTCGACACCATCGGCGTCGACGGTCCCAACTGGCTGCGCGGCGAGGGCACGGCGATGCTGTCGGTGATCGTCGTGCAGGTGTTCAAGAACGTCGGCCTGAACATGGTGCTGTTCCTGGCCGCCCTGCAGGGCGTGCCGGCCGAGCTGTACGAGGCCGCCGAGGTCGACGGCGCGAGCCGGCTGCGCCAGTTCTGGCGGATCACCGTGCCGCTGATCAGCCCGACGATCATGCTCACGTCGATCATCACGGTGGTCGGCTCGCTGCAGGTCTTCGCGCAGATCGCGGTGCTCACCCAGGGTGGGCCCGGCACCTCGACCACGGTGCTCGTCTACTACCTCTACCAGCAGGCCTTCCAGTTCCATCACTTCGGCTACGGCGCCACGCTGTCGATCCTGCTGTTCGTCATCGTGCTCGCGCTGACAGTGCTGCAGTGGCAGATGCGCAAGAGGTGGGTCTTCCATGAATCGTGACCTGTCCCGGCGGACCAAGCTGGTGCTCTACGGGGTGCTGATGGTCCTGGCCGTCCCGTTCGTGTTCCCCACCTGGTGGATGGTCACCTCGTCGCTGAAGCCGGTGGCGGACATCTTCTCCTTCCCGCCGCAGCTGCTGCCGACCGATCCGCGGCTGGACGCGTACCGGCGGGTGTTCGAGCTGCAGCCGTTCGGGCAGCAGTACCTGAACAGCCTCTACATCGCGCTGCTGGTCACCGTCGGCACGCTGGCCGTGGCGTCACTGGCCGGGTACGCGTTCGCGCGGATCCGGTTCCGGGGGCAGAACGTGCTGTTCCTGGTCGTCCTCGCGGGCCTGCTCATCCCGAGCGAGGTGACGATCGTGCCGCTGTTCCAGATGTTCTTCAAGCTCGACCTGATCGACACCCACTGGCCGCTGATCCTGGTGCCGATCTTCGGGGCGCCGAGCGTGCTGGCGACGTTCATCATGCGGCAGTTCTTCATCAGCCTCCCCGGTGAGCTGGAGGAGGCGGCGCGGGTCGACGGGCTGGGACGCTTCGCCACGTTCTGGAAGATCGCGCTGCCGCTGTCCCGGCCCGCGCTCGGCGCGGTGGCCATCTTCACGTTCCTGCACAGCTGGAACCTGTACCTGGAACCGATCGTGTTCCTCTCCTCGCCGGACAAGTTCACCCTGCCGCAGGCGCTCACCCAGTTCGTCGACGCGTACGGCGGCCCGATGTGGGACGTCCAGCTCGCGGCGGCGTCGATGACCGCGCTGCCGGTGCTGGCGGTGTTCGTCATCGCGCAGAAGCAGTTCGTCGAGGGCCTCGCGCACACCGGTCTGAAGGGATGACCGAGCCGGTCGTCGGGATCGACATCGGCGGCACCAAGACCGCCGCCGCCCTGGTCGGTCCCGGTGCGCGGGTGCTCGGCCGCCGCGAGGCGCCCACCCCCGCGCGCGGCGGGCCGGCAGCGGTGCTGGACACCGCCGCCGGCCTGGCCGCGGACCTGCTCGCCGCCGCCGGCCCCGGGCCGGTCGGGGTGGGCACCGCGGGCACCGTCGACCCGGCGACCGGCGCCATCCGGTACGCCACAGACAGCCTGCCCGGATGGGCCGGCACCCCGGTCGCCGACGAGCTGTCCGCGCGGCTGGGCCGGCCGGTGCGCGTCACCAACGACGTCGCCGCGGCGGCGCTCGGCGAGTGCTGGGCCGGCGCCGGAAGGGGCCGGGGGCACGTGCTGCTGGCCGCCGTCGGCACCGGGCTGGGCGGCGCGATCGTCAACGACGGGCGGGTCGAGGCCGGTGCCCGGGGCGCGGCCGGCCAGCTCGGGCACCTGCCGGCACCGGGTGCGCACCGGCTGCGCTGCGGCTGCGGCCGGTACGGGCACCTGGAGGCGATCGCCTCCGGCACCGGCCTGGCCGCCGCGTACGCGCTCACCGGCGGTGACCCGGTCACCGGCCGGGAGGTGGCGCGGCGCGCGGCGGCCGGCGACGCGACCGCCCGGCAGGTGGTCGACCGGGCCGGCGCCGCGCTCGGCGCGGCCCTGGCCGGACTGGTCGCCCTGCTCGACCCCGACGCGGTGGTGGTCGCCGGCGGCGCCGCCGGCACAGTGCTTCCCGCCGCCACGGCCGCCTACCGGGCGGAGCTACCCGGAGGCTGGGCGCACGTGCCGCTGCTTCCCGCGGCGCTGGGCGCCGACGCGGTGGTGGTCGGCGCCGCCCGGCTCGCCACCGCACCGATCCACCACGACGGAGGAACAAGCACGTGAGTGTCCTGGACGAACTCGCAGGCGGGCTGGTCGTGTCCTGCCAGCCCCTGCCCGACGACCCGGACGACCCGATGCGCGACCCGTACGTCCAGGCCCGCGTGGCGGCCGCCGTGGTCCGCGGCGGCGCGGTGGCGGTCCGGGTCAACGGCCCCGACGACGTGCGGGCGGTACGCGCCGCCGTCGACGTGCCGGTGATCGGGTTGTACAAGCACGGCACGCAGGGCGTCTTCATCACCCCGACCGCCGGGCACGCGCTCGAGGCGGCGCGGGCCGGGTCGCACGTCGTGGCGGTGGACGCCACCGACCGCCCCCGGCCCGACGGCCGGGCCTTCGCCGACACCGTCCGCGCGGTGCACGAGCAGAGCGACGCGCTGGTCCTGGCCGACGTCGCCACGGTGGCCGAGGGCGTCGCCGCCGTCGAGGCCGGCGCGGACGCGGTCGCCACCACGCTGTCCGGCTACACGCCGGCCGGCCCACCGATCGACGGGCCCGACCTCGGGCTCGTGGCGCGACTCGCCGCGCTGCTGCCCGTACCGGTGATCGCCGAAGGGCGCTACCGGACCACGGAGCAGATCAGCCGGGCCTTCGAGGCGGGCGCCCACGCGGTGGTGATGGGCAACGCCGTCACCTCACCGCTGTGGATCACCCGCCGGCTGGTTCCGGCCACCCCCCGGGCGGCGAGCGCGCCGGAGAAAAGGGAGCATCGATGAAGAGAAGAACCCTTCTTGCGGCCACCGGCGCGGCCGGCCTGGCCACCGTCGCCCTCGGCGGCCCCGCCTTCGCCCGGCCCACCGGCCGGCGACCCAGCGTGGCGCTGGTGCCGCTGGACGACCGGCCGGTCAACACGTACTGCGCCGAGATGACCGGTGCGAGCGCCGACGCCGAGGTGCTGCTGCCGCCGCGGAACCTGCTGGGCCGTTTCTTCACCCCCGGTGACGGCGCCGGCATCGCCCGCTGGCTCGACGGCACCGACGGCGTCGACGGGTACGTGATCTCGGTGAGCATGCTGGCGTACGGGGGCCTGATCGCCTCGCGTACCGCCGCACCGGCCCTGGCCGACGCGTTGCGCAACCTGGAGGCGATCCGGCGGCTGCGCGCACGCCGGTCCGACGCGGTGATCGAGGTGCACGACACGATCCAGCGGCTCGCCATCACCAGCACCGGCACCGACCTGGACAACTACCGTGACCTGCTGGTCCAGTGGGCCAAGCTGTACGACCAGGTGGTCAACCTGGGCCAGGAGTCGCTGCGCGGCCAGCTCGACGCCGTGCGGGCGCGCATCCCGGACGCCGTGGTCGAGGACTACCTGGCCGCGCGGGCACGCAACCACCAGGTCAACCGGCTGATGGTGGAGTGGGTCGCGGACGGGACGATCAGCCACCTGGTGCTCTCCGAGGACGACACCGCGCCGGTCGGCCTGGCCCGCGCCGAGCGGGTCGAGCTGGAGGCGCTGGTGGCGCGGCTCGGCGTCGGCGACCGGGTGGAGATCTTCCCCGGCGCCGACGAGGTCAACGCGCTGCTCGTCGCGCGCGTCGTCGCCGCCGGTGCCGCGCCCACCTACCGGGTGGAGTACGCGGGAGTGTCCGGCGAGGGCTGGACCGCCGCGCTGGAGGGCATCCCGTTCGCGGAGAACATCCGCCGGCACGTCACCTCGGTGGGCGGCCGGGTGGTGACCGGCGACGCGGACATCGTCCTCGCCGTGAACACCCCCTCGGCGGCGGCCGGGCAGCGGGCCGCGGACCTGGACGCGTTCGTCGGCCGCATCGGTGAGCTGCTGGCCGCCGGCACCCAGGTGATCGTGGTGGACCCGCTGATCGTCAACAAGGGCGACCACGACCTGGTGTCCCGGATGGAGGCCCGCCTGGACCTGCCCGCGCTGCTGTCGTACTCGGGGTGGAACACCGGCGGCAACGCGCTCGGGCTGGCGCTCGCGCACGGCACCGCGCGGTGGGCGTACCTGCGCTCCTCCGGCAGCGGCTTCGGTGTGCCGGAGCTGCGCGGGCCGGCCCGGGCGCACGCCGAGTACCTGCTCTACCGGTTCGTCAAGGACGACCCGTGGAAGAACGTGGTGCAGGTCGAGGCGTACGCCCACGCCCGCGCGCAGGGCTGGGACCCGCTGGCGCTGACCGCCGAGCAGAAGCGCTACTTCGACGGCTGGGTACGCGACCGGCTGGTGCCGCTGACCGAGCGGTACTTCGCCGACCACTTCGCCGGGCACGAGCTGGTGCTCGGGGTACGCGGACGTAAGACGTTCACCGCGACGCTGGACCGGGTCACCGCGGTGCGGGTCGAGCTGCCGTGGGACCGGCTGTTCGAGGTCACGCTGGAGCCGAGCCTGCGGCTGCGCTGATCGGTGCGGGTGCGGTCCGCCGGGGCCGCACCCGCCTCAGCGGGGTGTCAGCAGGCAGAACTCGGTGCCGTCCGGGTCGGCCAGCACCACGTCGCCGGCGGTGTGTTTTCCCGTACCGGCCCGGGTCGCGCCGAGCGCCAGCAGCCGGTCGATCTCCGCGTCCCGGTCGCCGTCCGCGACCAGATCCAGGTGTACGCGGTCCCGCCCGCCGGCGTCCATCAGCGGCGGCCCGCTCCAGGTGACCTTCGCGCCCCCGCGCGGCGACTGGATCGCTGTCTCCTCGTCCTGGTCCCAGACCAGCGGCCAGCCCAGCGCCCCGCTCCAGAAGAGGCCGGCCGCCCGGGTGCCGTCGCAGTTGACCGCGCCGAGCGGGCCGCAGCCGGCGAGGAAGTTGTTGCCCGCCCCGATCACGCAGAACTCGTTGCCCTCCGGGTCGGCGAGCACCACATGGTCGTCGTCCGGCCCCTGGCCGATGTCGATGTGCCGCCCGCCCAGCGTCAGCGCCCGGTCGACGGTGTCCCGCTGGGCCTGCGGCGACGCGCTGGTCAGGTCGAAGTGGATCCGGTTCTGCACGGTTTTCGGCGCAGCGCTGGGCAGGAACCGGATGCGGAAGTCGCTGTGGGCGTCGCCGCCCAGCGCCACGCCCTCGCCCGGGTCGTCGAGGATCTCCCGGCCGAGCACCCCGGACCAGAACCGGGCGAGCCGCCGCGGGTCGCCCGCGTCGAGGCTTACCGCGTAGAGGTGAACCGCCATCCGCCCGTCTCCGATCCGCCGCCGCCATCGTCGGCAGCAGGTCAGGAGCGTAGGCCGGGCGGCCCGGGCGCGCAGCCGGATTTCCCCCGCTGGCGCGTCACTTCGCCGGGAGGGTGCGCGCGAAGCGGGCGCCCCGCTCGACCCAGCGGGTCAGGTCCGGGTCGCGCTCGCAGGCATCGGGCGACACGGTGACCCAGCCCCGCATCTCCCGGCCCCGCATGACTGTCGCCTCGGCGCCCGGCTCGGCCAGCGCGCGCTCGGCCTCGGCCGGGTCGACCCGGACCATCAGACCGCCCGCGCCGCGCACCACCACCGCCATGTTGCCGCGCAGCATCATCGCCAGGCCGCCGAACATGCGCCGCTCGGTGATGCCGGGCTCGCGCCCGAGACGTTCCCGTACCCGGTTCGCCAGGTCCTCGTCGTAGGCCATGACGGCATCGTGGCATCCGGGTCCGACAGCGCGGCGCGCCTCAGGCGCCGACCCGCTGTTCGGGGATGGACAGGCCGTAGAGCGCCATCAGCTCCGGACTGTCGATCCGGCTGCCGTCGGCCACCGAGTCGCAGGCGATGTCGACGATCTGCTCCTTGTGCGCCAGCAGGTACGGCCGCGCACCGACGTCGGCGCTGGCCAGCGTGGCGATGCCGGACCAGTGCCGGCGGCCGAACAGCATCGGGTAACCGCGCAGCCCGTCATAGGTGGCGCAAACCAGCACGTCCGGGTACGGCAGCGCGGTCACCCGGCGGACCGCCGCCGCGGTGAGCCCGGGCATGTCCACCGGCACCACGACGACGGCCTCGATGTCGTCGTCGGTGAGCGCGGCGAGCCCGGCCCGGATCGAGGAGCCCACGCCGGTGCCCCACGCGCGGTTGACCACGACCGTGGCGCCGGTCAGGTCGGTGGTCTGCCGCACCTGCTCGGCCGCCGCGCCCAGGACGACCACGACCTGTGCGCAGCCCGCCTCGGCCATCGTGTCGATCATCTGGCTGACCAGCGGCTTCTCGCCCTGGTGCAGCAGCGCTTCGGGTCCGCCGATGCGGCGGCCGCCTCCGGCGGCGATGATCATTGCAGCGATCCGGTTCAGCGGTGCCCCCTCGATCAGGGGACGGACCGGGCACAGCCGCCCGGTCCGTCCCGTCGTACGCACACCGGGCCCAACGAGCACGACCGGATGCGGGTAGCGGGGCAAAACGGAAATTTGCGTGACTATGCCGCGTCTGCGTAGCAGTCGACAGTGGACGTGTCGAGCGGGAACCGGACCGGAGTGTCGCCGAACAGCAACCGGGTGGCCCGCGCGCCGGCCGCGGTGACCGCCTCCGCGACCGCCGCCGCCCGCCCGGCCGGGCAGTGCACCACCACCTCGTCGTGCTGGAAGAACACCAGCTCCGCCTCCGTGCCCGCCAGCTCGGTGCGCAGCGTCGCCAGCAGCGTGGAGGCCCACTCGGCGGCAGTCGCCTGGATGACGAAATTGCGGGTGAAACGACCACGCGACCGGGCCGCCCGGGCCGACGGGCTGTGCGGGTCGGCCTCGCCGTCGGGCAGCGCCTCGTCACCCTCGGCGAACCCCGCCGACCCCGGCGGGCAGGTACGCCCCAGCCAGGACCGGACCAGCCCACCCGCCTCACCGGTGCGCGCCGCCGCCTCCACGTAGCCGAACGCGGTCGGATAGTTCTTCCGCAGCACCGCCAGCGCCGGCACCGCCGCGCCGCCGGTCTGCCCGTACATCGCCCCGAGCAGGGCCACCTTGGCCCTCGCCCGGTCACCGGCGAACGCGTCCCGGGCCAGCGCGGCATACAGGTCACCGGCCCCACCCGCCGCGGCGAGCCGCTCGTCACCGGAGACCGCCGCGAGCACGCGCGGTTCGAGCTGGCCCGCGTCGGCGACCACGAACGTCCAGCCCGGGTCCGCCACCACTGCCTGCCGGATCACCTTCGGGATCTGCAACGCCCCACCGCCCCGGGTCGCCCACCGGCCGGAGACCACGCCGCCCGGCACGTACTCCGGGTGGAACCGGCCGCCGGCGACCCAGGCGTCGCGCCAGGCCCAGCCGTGCGCCGTCCAGATCCGGTACAGCTCCTTGTACTCCAGGACCAGCGGCGCCGCCGGATGCTCCACCCCGCGCAGCACCCAGGCCCGCGTGTTCGGCAGGTCCACGCCCGCGCGGGCGAACGCCCGCAACAGCTCCGCCGGCGAGTCGGCGTGCACCTGGCGTACGCCGAACGCGTCGGCGATCCGGGCCTGCAACTCGGCCAGCCGACGCGGCGGCCCGCCCACCGGTGACGCCTCACCGAGCAGGTCGGCCAGGATCGCGTCGTGCACGTCGACGCGCCACGGCAGACCGGCCGCGCCCATCTCGGCGGCCACCAGCGCGCCCGCCGACTCGGCGGCCACCAGCAGCCGGAACCGGCCGGGGTGGGTGGTCGCGGCGATCCGGGCGAGCTGGTCGGCGTACACCCGGGTCAACGCCGTGATGCCCGGACCGGGCGGGCCCGACGGCGGCTCGAAGAGCGCGGCCTGGGCGTGGCCCGGCGGCTCCGGCGGGCGGGGCGCCGGGTCCGGCGGGACCGGCGCGCCGGTGAGCCGGGCCCAGGCGGCGGGTAGCGCGCGGGGCTCACCCCACCGGCCCGCGTGCCCGAGCAGCAGCGCCTCGGTCAGCTCGACGTCGTGGCAGCGGTCCAGGCGCACCCCGGCGCGCAGCAGCGCCGGGTAGACGCCCGTCCAGGCGGCCCAGATCCAGCGGGGGCGCCCGGCGGCCTCCCGGGCGGCCACGGCGGCGGCCAGGTCGGTGACCTCCTCCGCCGGGCCGGACGGGGTGCCGTCGGCGTGCAGCGGTTGCAGCACGCCGACGCCCCGCTCATCCGCCACCACCGCCACCAGCACGGACGCATTCTGCCCGCTGCCACCGACAGGCCGGGGCCCCGGCTCGTCGAGCCGGGGCCCCGCGCGTCACTTGCCGACGCCGGCGGTGAGGCCGGACTGCACCTGGCGCTGGAAGACGATGTACACGATCAGCACCGGAAGCATCGCCATGGTCACCCCGGCGAAGAGTCCGCTCCAGTCGGACTTGTAGCCCTGGTTGACCGACAGCTCGATCAGCCCCTGGGCGATCACCTGGTTCTTCGGCTCGCCGGACACCGACTGCATGAGCAGCGTCGGCAGGTACCACTGGTTCCACTGGCCGAGCACGTTGAAGATGCCGATGCTGATCAGGCCCGGCTTGGCCATCGGCAGCATCACGCTGAAGAACGTGCGGGTGTGCGAGGCCCCGTCGACCTGGGCCGCCTCGGCGATCGAGTCGGGCAGCGTCCGGAAGAACGAGTGCATGAAGAAGATCGTGAACGACAGCGACCAGGCCACGTAGACCAGGATCAGCATGAGGTGCTTGTTCGGGCCGAGCAGCGGGAGGCTCACCCCGGTGTTGTAGACGCCCTTGAACAGCGGCACCGCGGCCAGGTAGATCGGCAGCGTCAGCCCGGACAGGAACATCCAGTAGATCAGGCGGTTGCCGCGGAACTCGTAGCGCGCCAGGGCGTACGCGGCCATCGAACCGAGCAGCATCGTCAGCGTCACGCTGAACACCAGCACGAGCAGCGTGTTGAGGAAGAAGCTGTCGATCCCGGCGGTCCAGGCGCGGGCGAAGTTGTCCCACTGCAGGGCGTCGGGGATCAGCGACAGCGGCTCGCGGATCACCTCGGAGTCGGTCTTGAGCGCCGACATCACCACCCACAGCAGCGGGTAGACCACCATGATCGCCCAGACCGCGAGGAACAGGTGCGAGAAGCCGTTGAAGATCCGGCCGCCGAAGCCGTTGCCGACGTCCTTCGCCCGCCGGTCCGCGGGCGGCCGGTCCGGCGGGGCCGTGTCGGACCGGGCCGGGCCGGAGGTGTGGGTCACAGTGCTCATCGTCCAGACCTCCTCAGTACTCGATCCGCTCACGGCGGGTGATCCTCAGTTGGAGCGCGGCCAGCAGGATGGTGAAGATGGCCAGCGCGACGGCGATCGCGCAGGCGTAACCGAACTGGCCCTTCTGGAAGGCGTTGAACTGGATCACCGAGGCGAAGATCTCGCTGGCGTGGTTCGGCCCGCCCTGGCTCGGCGTCATGACGAACACCAGCGCGTACATGTCCAGCGCGATGAAGCCCAGATAGACCCAGGCGACCGAGATGCTGTCCCGCAGCAGCGGCAGGGTCACCTTGAAGAACGTGTGGAACCGGCCCGCGCCGTCGAGGATCGCGGCCTCGTAGATGTCCTTCGGGATGGACTGCATCGCGGCGGAGAACAGCACCATGTAGAAACCGGCGCCGCTCCACACCGCGATGAACAACAGCCACCAGAGCACCGCCGGCACGCCGAGGAACGGCTCCGGGTCGGCGGTGAAGGCGATCGGGTTGTCCGCGTCGACCAGCCCGATCTTGATGAGCAGGCCGTTGATCAGGCCCTGCCCGTCGGTGCGGTAGATCTGCTGCCACATGACGGCGATGACCACCAGCGACAGCACCTGCGGGAAGAAGAAGATGACCTTGTAGATCCCGGAGCCGAACACTCCGCGGATGCCGGCCCTGTCCTCGCGTCCGCCCACGTTGAGCAGGAACGCGAGGAACAGGGCCAGCGCGATCGTGAACAGCGGCACGGTGACCAGGAAGAACACGTTGTGCCAGAACGCCTTCCGGATCAGCTCGTCGGAGAACAGCCGGACGTAGTTGTCCAGCCCGACGAAGCGCTGGGAATCGGAGTACCCGCCCCAGTCGGTCAGCGAGTATCCCGCCGCCTGGGCGAACGGCCACACCACGTAGAACAGGTACAGCGCGACGGGCAGGGCCAGGAAGCCCGTGACGAAACGCGCGACTCCGTGCCGCATTGGACTCACTTCCTCGCGGTGATCAGGCGGTGCGGGTCTGCTTCTTGATCGACGAGTCCTTGGCGACCTTGTCGGCGGCCGCCTGCATCTTGTCGACGAACTGCTGCGCGGTCAGGCGGCCGGCCATCAGCTCCTCGGAGAGGTTCTGGCTCTCCTTGTCCAGGTCGGCGTAGAAGTCCGGGAACTTCACCGAGATCAGGTCCGAGCTGCCGTTCTTCATCAGCGAGTTCGCCGACGCCAGCGCGGTGTCCTGGACGTTGTCGCCGGAGCCCTTGGTGGAGGCCAGCGACTTGGTCAGCTCGGCGAACTTCGCCGAACCGGCCTTGGAGAGGATGGCCCGCAGGAACTCCTTCGCGGCCTCCTTGTTCGGCGCCTTGCTCGGCACCACGAAGCCCTCGCCGGAGGAGGCGAAGACGTCCTTGGCGGCCTTGTCCCCGCTCTTGCTCCAGTAGTCGGAGATGGTCATCTCGAAGCCCGGCGGGATGGTCGCGGCCATCTCGTTCTTCAGCCAGGTGCCGACCTGGATGAAGGCCGCCTTGCCGTCCAGGAACGCCTGCTGCGACTGGGTGTGGTCGAGCTTGCCCGGCAGCAGCAGCTTGTCCTTGACCAGCTTCTCCCACGGCTCCAGCGCCGCGACGATGCCGTCGGCCTTCCAGGCGCCGTCCTTCAGGTTGTCGATGTCGACGACTGCCTGCTTGCCGACGGCCTTCCAGATGCTGGCGAACAGCGCCCAGCGCGGGTAGTAGCCGTGCACCGCGTCGTGCACGTACGGCGCCATGCCCTTGGCCTTGATCTTCGGCGCGAGCGCGAAGAACTCGTCCCAGGTGGTCGGCGCCGTCCAGCCCTCCTTGGAGAACAGGGCCGCGTTGTACCAGTTGCCCCACACCGTGTACGCCACGTTCACGACGTAGAACTTGCCGTTCTGCGTACCGTCGGCGACCGTGCCGGGCAGCAGGCTGTCGGCCACCGTCCCCTCGCTGTCCCAGGCCGGCGCGGTGAGCAGGTCGTCCAGCGGCTCGATCGCGCCCTCGTTGATCAGCGTGCTGCGGTCCATCATGTCGGCGCCCGAGTTCATCACCAGGTCGCTGGGCTGCGTCGCCATCTTGGGCTGCTCTTCGGTCTTGATCTTCTGGGTCGAAGACATGTTGACCGTGACGTTCGCGTGCTTGGCGTTGAAGATGACCTTGTCTTCCTTGGCCCACTGGTCGCCCAGGCCACCGTTGAAGACGACCACCTTGACCGCGCTGCCGTCCTTGACACCGAACGGGTTGTCCTTGCTCTTGGCCGCGCCGCCGCCGTCGGACTTGCTCGGCTCGCTGCCGGCGCACGCGCTCAGCAGACCCGCCGCCGGTACGGCCAGCAGACCGGCCGCCGCGGCACGCCGCAGCAGGGTCCGACGGCTGACGTCGCCGAACTTCTCGGGGGAAACCGACATCTTGTCTCTCCTTGTGGGTCGGGTCAGGCGGTCCGCCGGAGACGCCCGGCGTACCGCGACTCGAGGGCGAGGTTGTGCTCGTCCCCACCGGGGACGTTGGCGGAGAGGTAGACAGGGGGTACCTCTCCGGCCTGGTGGAACCGTCGTACGACCTCCGCGGTCAGCAACTGCGCCAGCAGCGCCGCGGTGACCGAGGAGACCGCACAGACCGCGCCGCCGCCCTCGAGCGGCAGCAGTGCGTCGCCGTACGGCGCGCCGTTGTCCAGCACGACGTCGGCGAGGTCGGCGAGCCGGTGCCCGGAGGGGTGCCGAGGAGCTACCCGGGCGGTGTGCTCGACCGAGGTGACAGCAATCAACGGGTGGCCGCCGCGCTTGACGAGCGTCGCCAGCTCGACCACCGAGCCGTTGATGCCGGACTGCGAGGCGACCACGAACACGTCCCCCGGCTGCGGTGCCGCCAGGGCGTAGAGCTGGTGCGCCACGGCCGGGTCGCGTTCCAGCTTCGGGTCGGCGAGCACGTCGCGGGGCGCGTCGCCGTGCAGCACGAGGTCGTGCAGGGAGAGCCGGTTGGCGGGGACCAGCCCGCCGGCCCGGGCGACCAGTTCGGCGGCGAACGCCTCCGAGTGGCCGGCGCCGAACGCCTGGAGGACGCCGCCGGCGCGCAGCCCGGAGGCGATCAGGTCGGCTGCCCGGTCCACCGCCACGGCCTGGCTGTCCACCAGCCGGTCGAGCACCGGGCGGACCGCGTCGGCGTACCTCTGGGCACTGATCATGAGAGGGCCCCCTTCGCGGCCTTGTGCCCGTCGACGGCCTGGGCGGTACGCCGGAAGGCCGCGTGGGCGCGGTCGTGGGTGCGCTGCGCCACCGCGATGTAGAGCAGGTCGAGCACGACGAGCTGCGGGTGCCGGGCGGAGAGCGCGTCCGGCCGGAACGTGGTGGCCTGGCTGGCGGTGACCAGCACGATGTCGGCCAGCTCGGCCAGCGGCGAGCGGGGGAAGCCGGTGAGTGCGACGGTGGTGGCACCGCGGCTGCCGGCCTCGGCGAGCAGCTCGATCGTCTCCCGGGTCTGCCCGGTGTGCGAGATGCCGAGCGCGACGTCCCCGGCCCCGAGCAGCGCGGCGCTGGCGAGTCCCTCGTGCACGTCGCTCCAGGCCCACGCGGCGACGCCGATGCGGTGCAGGCTGAACTGCATCTCCTCGCCGACGAGCGCGCTGCCGCTGGCCCCGAAGATGTTCACCCGGCTGGCCCCGGCGATGGCGACCGCCGCGCGTTCCACCTCGGCCAGGTCGAGCAGCGCGGCGGTGTCGTGCATGGCCCGCGTGTCGGCGGCCATGATCTGGTCGAGCACCCGGGACAGCGGGTCGCCGGGCTGGATCTCCCGTCCGATGTCGACGGTCCAGCCGGCCGAGCGGGCCCGGCCGGTCTCGGCGGCGATGCCGAGCCGCAGGTCCGCGTACCCCTCGAAGCCCATCGCCCGGCAGAAACGGGTGATGGTCGCCGGTGACGTGCCGCTGCGCTCGGCCAGCTCGACGATGGTGGCCCGGGCGGCCGCCTCCGGGTCACTGAGCACGTGCTCGGCGACCCGGCGCAGCGCCCCGGTCAGCTCCCCCGTGCCGGCCCGGACACGGGCCAGCACCCCGTCGGCGCCCAGCCGGTCGGCCGGACCGGCATCGACCACCGCGGTCGCCGCGGAAGTCTCCACCTCGTGCTCGGCCATCGGCGGGCGCCTTTCGGAAAAGAGTGTTAACTGTTAGTGGTAAAAGTTCTTACTGAAGGCCCCTCCGTGTCAAGGGCGTGGGTGAAGTTTTCAAACTGTTACCTGCCGCGCCGGCGCGATCTTGCGCCCGGAGACGCGGCCGACCAGCATGGGGACCATGTCGGACACCGTCGTGGTCGGCCTCGACGTCGGGGGCACCTCCACCCGCGCCACAGCGCTGAGCCTCGACGGCACCCGCCTGGGCGCCGGCCGCGCCGGCGGTGGCAACCCCACCAGCCACGGTGCCGACCAGGCCGCCGCCGAGCTGCTCGCCGCCCTGCGCGCGGCGCTCGCCGACATCGACCCACATCGGGTACGCGCCGGCGTCATCGGCCTCGCGGGGGCCGGCCGCCTCCTGGCCGACCCGCACGGCCGGGACGCGTTCGACCGGGCGTGGGCCGAGGCGGGGCTACGGTGCCCGTACGCCGTGCACGGCGACGCCCTGGTCGCCTACGCCTCCGGCACCGCCGCCCCGGACGGCACCGTGCTCGTCGCCGGCACCGGCGCCATCGCCGCCCAGGTACGCGACCTGCGGCTGGACCGGACCGCCGACGGCCACGGCTGGCTGCTCGGCGACGCGGGCTCCGGATTCTGGCTCGGCCGCGAGGCGGTCCGCCGGCTGCTGACCGACCTGGACCGCGCGGACACCCCAGGTGAGCTGGCCCGGCAGGTGCTGGCGGAGTTGACCGGCACGACCGCTGTGGACGCTCAGCCGCGCGCGACGGCCGGAGCCGTGGTGCAGGCGGTGACCCGGCGGCCGCCGGTGGAACTGGCCCGGCTCGCGCCGCTCGTGGTGTCGTCGGCCCGCGACGGGGAGCCGGCAGCGGTCGCGCTGATCGCCGAGGCCGCGGCGCTGCTGGCGGAGAGCGTCTCCCGGATCCGCCCACCGGGCGCGGCCGATCCGGTGGTGCTCGGCGGCGGGTTGCTCACCGGCGACACCCCGCTGGCCGGCGCGGTACGCGCGGAACTCGCCGACCGGTGGCCGGACGCGCCGCTGCACAGCGCCGGGGACGGTGCGGCCGCCGCGGCCTGGCTGGCAGCCCGCGACCTGCCCGAGGTGACCGACCCGGCGGCACTGCACACCCGCCTGGTGCCCCCGCCCGCCTGACCCGCCCGCCCTGCGCTGCGCCCCGCCGCGCCGCGGCGGCGGCCGTTGGGTGGAACGCCATGGGTGTCAAAACGCCGGTTCGACACCCATGACGTTCCACTCGCGGCTTCCGGCAGTTCTCGGCGTGAGCCGCACTCGCGCTGATCAGTATCGGTCTTGCGAACCGGGCTGAGCCTGGTGCCAGCCCTGCGGGGCGGGCTGACCCGGGCGCCCCTGCGGCGCGGCGCCGTACGGTGCGGGCTGCCCCGGGGCGGGCGGGAACGCCGGGCCGGGCTGACCGTGCCCCGCCCCCGGGTACATGCCGGGCTGCTGCTGTCCGCCCGGGTACTGCTGACCACCCGGGAACGACGGCCCGCCCGGGTACTGCTGGCCGCCCGCGTACTGCTGCGCCGCGGCCTGCTCGCGGGCCTCCTTGCGCGCCTTGACCGCGCGCACGATCAGCAGGATCGGCAGCACGAAGACGTAGAAGAAGATCCGGTAGCTGTCACCGTCGAAGAGGAACAGCAGGTAGAAGCCGTACCCGAAGAAGGCCAGGCCGATGACCACGTTGAGGATCCGGGAGCCCTTGCCCTGTTCCTTGACGGCTATGCCCACCGCGATCATCGCGATGCCGCCGAGCATCAGCAACAGTGTGTAGAGGAGGAAGAACATGAGATTCCTGTCGATAGATGAGCGTGCCGGCCCACCCTAGGTCAGCTCGATGTTCTCCACTGCCCCGTTGCCTGTGGCAACCACCTCACTTGAGCTGCCCGGCGGTCAGTCCGGACTGGACCTGGCGCTGGAACGCCACGTACACCACGAGCACCGGGAGCACCGCGATGGTCAGGCCGGCGAACAACTGGGCGTAGTCGCCGGCGTAGCCCTGGCTCACCGCGAGCGAACTCAGTCCCTGAGCGAGCATCCGGTTCTGCCCGTCGCCGGGCAGCAGCACCTGGGGCAGCAGGAACTGGTTCCAGTGGCTGAGGAAGTTGAAGATCCCGACACTGATCAATCCCGGTCGCGCCATCGGCAGCATCACCCGGAAGAACAGCCGGAAGTGCCCACACCCGTCGATCAGCGCGGCCTCCGCCACCGAGGTCGGCAGCGTCCGGAAGAACGCGGTCAGGAAGAACACGGTGAACGGCAGCGAGTACGCGGTGTAGACCAGGATCAGGCCGGGCCAGGTGCCGAGCATGCCGACGCTGCGGACCACGAAGAACAGCGGCACCAGCGCCAGGAAGACCGGGAACATCATGCCGCCGACGAACAGGTAGTAGACGACCTGCCGGCCGCGGAACTCGTAGCGCGCGAAGACGTACGCGGCGGTGGCGCCGAGCAGCATGGTCAGGCTCAGCGAGCCGGCCACCACGACCAGGCTGTTGAAGAAGAAGCGGCCGATGTGGGCGGTGGTCCAGGCGCGCGTCCAGTTGTCGAAGCGCAGCGCCTCGGGCAGCCCCCACGGCTCGGCGACGATCTCGCCGTTGGTCTTGAGCGAGCTGAGCACCATCCAGGCCAGCGGCAGGATCGTCATGGCCGCCCAGAGCAGCAGGAAGCCGTGCGAGAAGACGTTCGCGACGCCCAGCTCGCGGCGCGGCGGCCGGTCGGCGGGGGCCCTCACGCGGGTCGTCTCGGCGGCCGGGGCGCCGGTGTTCACGGTGGTCACGAGTACTCGATCCGATCACGCCGGGCGGTGCGCAGCGCCAGCACCGCCACCGAGAGGGTCAGGAAGAACATCGCCACGCCGATCGCCGAGGCGTACCCGAACTTGTTCTCGCTGCCGAACGACGTGTCGTACATCCGCAGCCCGATCACGTCGGAGGAGAAGTTCGGCCCGCCGTTCGTCATGAGCTGGACCAGGATGAAGCCGTCCAGCGCGGCGATGGCGAGGTAGATCCAGGCCACCTGGATGGTGTCCCAGAGCAGCGGAATGGTGATCTTCCGCAGCATCGTGGTGCGGGACGCGCCGTCGAGCAGCACCGCCTCGTAGATGTCACGCGGGATGGCCTGCATGGCGGCGCCGAAGAGCACGACGTAGAAGCCGACGTTGCTCCACACCATCACCGCCAGCACGCACCAGAACGCGAAGCGCGGGTCGCCGAGCCAGGCCGGGGTGGCCAGCCCGACGGCGCGCAGGGCGCCGTTGAGCAGGCCACTCGTCGGGCTGTAGATCTCCTTCCAGAGCAGCGCGATGATCACCACCGAGAGCACCTGGGGGAAGAAGTAGACGAGCCGGTAGACCGAGGTGCCGCGCACCCCGGTCACACCGGCCCGGCCCTTGCGGCCGCCCATCGTGAGCATGCTGGCGAAGAACAGGCCCAGCCCGATCGTCACCACCGGCACCACGGCGAGCAGGATCGCGTTGTTCTTCAACGCGTTCCACACGTACCCGTCGTGCAGCAGCGTGCGGAAGTTCGCCATGCCGACCGGGTCGGCCTGCGCGGAGTAGCCCATCCAGTCGGTGGTGGAGATCTGAAAAGCCTGGAGGTACGGCGACAGCACGAAGATGCCGTACAACGCCAGTGGTGGCAGGAGGAACGTGAGGATCAGGGGGAGGCGGCCCTGTCGCATCACGCGGACCGCTTGTACTTCTTGACCGAGCTGTCTCCGGCGATCGAGTCGGCGCCCTTCTGGCACTGGTCGAGGAACTCGGCCGGGGAGATCCGGCCGCTGAAGAACTCGCCGCAGGCCGCGTCGACCAGGTTGCGCTCCAGCTTGCGGTAGTAGTTGTTGTAGACCCAGTTGAAGCCGTTGGACCCGGACGCGTCGAGCGCCTTGACCACGGTGCTGAGCCCGTACGGCAGGTCGATGCCCTCGGTCGCACCGGCGACGACGGGCAGGCTGGCGACCTTCCGGGTGAAGTCCTGCGCGCCCTTGCGGGACAGCATGGTGCGGAAGTACTCCAGGCCGCCCGCGACGTTGCGCGCCTTGGCCGGCACCATGAACGGCTCACCGGCGGTGCCGCGGATCGCCTCGTACGGCAGCTTGTCGCCGCTGCCCAGGCTCGGCGTCGGCGCGACCGTCATGTTGAACCCGGCCGGCGTGACGTCCTTCTGCTCGCTCTCCAGCCAGGAGCCGCAGGAGATGAACGCGGCCTTGCCCTGGCACCACGCGGTCTGCGACTGCTTGTGGTCCAGGCCCGGGGAACCGTCGAGGATGAACTTGTCCTTGACGATCTGGTGCCAGGCGTCGGCGGCGGTCTTCATCGCGTCCGACTTCCAGGCGTTCGGCTCCAGGTTGTCGATCGCCAGCGCCACGGACGGGCCGCCGAGCTTGATCGCGGTGGAGATCAGCGGCCAGCTCATGTAGCGGGGGTGCACACCGGCGTACGTCCAGGGGGCGATACCGGCGGCCTTGATCCGGCGGCAGAGCGCGATGTGGTCGTCCCAGGTCTTGGCGTCCTCCCAGCCGCGGTCGGCGAACAGCTTGGTGGAGTGCCAGATGCCGTACACCGTGTAGGTGTAGTTGAGCACCAGGAACCGGCCGTCGTAGGAGCCGACCTCGACGGTGCCGGGCAGCAGCGTGTCCTTGACCGTCTTGCCGGGCGTGTCGAGGCTCGGCGCGGCGAGCAGCTCGCCCAGGTCGGCGAGCGCGTTCTGGGAGACCAGGCCGTTGAAGTCGATCTGACCGGCGCCGGAGTTGTTCACCACGTCGGGCGGGCTGCCGTCGACGAAGCGGGGCTGGAGCGTCTTGCTGATCTCCGCGGTGGCCGAGTGCTTGATCTCCGCCTTCGGGTACCGCTCCTTGTACATGGCCTCGTGGGCCTTGGCGTAGTCCTCCCCGAACCCGCCGTTGAAGATCACCACCTCGAGTGGGGCGTCCTCGGCCACGCCGAGCGGGTTCTGCTCGCTCTTGGTGCCCTTGTACGCGGCCTTGTCGCCCTCGTCGCCCCCGCCCGACGTGGCGCAGCCGGCGAGCAGCCCGGCGGCGGGGGTGGCCAGCAGCCCGGCGGCGGCGCTACGCCGTAGGATCTCACGCCTGTTCATCGCATCTCCTCGGTCCGGGTACGCGCGGTGAGCACCCTGTCGCTTGTCTTCACAAGACGCATTTCCAATGAAGAATTTCTACGACAGTGCGACGGGGACCACAAGACCTCTCGACCGATCCGTTATCCGTACCGGTCGGGCCCGGCTGGCCTAGCCTGACCCCATGCGCCGCCTGCGGCAGCTCGCGCAACGCACGCCGCCGGGGCGGGAGCGCTACATCGACCTGCTCCGGGCGCTGGCCATCACCATGGTCGTGCTCGGCCACTGGGGCGTCACGGTCATCGGGTACGACCACGGCCGCCCCGCCGGCCACTCCGCGCTGGGGGATCTGCGCTGGGCCTGGCCGCTCACCTGGGTGGCCCAGGTGATGCCGGTGTTCTTCCTGGTCGGCGGCTACGCCAACGCCGCCTCGCTGGCCGCCCGCCGGCGCCGGGGCGGGTCGGCGGCCGGGTGGCTGGTCGACCGCAGCGCCCGGCTGATCCGCCCCACCACCGTGTTGCTGCTGGTCCTGGCGGCGGGAGCGGGGATCGCCACGCTGCGCGGAGCCGACCCGGCGCAGGTGCGCACAGTGGTCTGGTTCGCCACCATCCCGCTGTGGTTCCTGGTCGCCTACGTCGCGGTGGTGGCGCTGACCCCGCCGATGTACGCGCTGCACCGCCGGTTCGGGCTCGCCGTGCCGACGGCGCTCGTGGTCCTCGTGGCGCTCGGCGACCTCGGCCGGCTCCTCGGCCCGGCCGCGCTCGCCGACGGCAACTACCTGTTCGGCTGGCTGGCCGTCCATCAGGTCGGGTTCGCCTGGTACGACGCCGCCCAGGCGGACACCCGTCAGCCCGCCGGCGCGGCCGGCGCCGGGGCGACCGCCGGTACCGCGACCGCCGTCGACGCGACCGGCGCCGGGACCCGGGGCCTGTTCCGCCGTCGGCTGCCGCTGTCCCGCCGGGCGGGCGTGCTCCTGCTCGGCGGCGGCCTGGTCGCGCTGGTGCTGCTCACGGTGGCCGGGCCCTACCCGGTGGCGATGCTCCACGTACCGGGCGAGCGGCTGGACAACGCGGCGCCGCCGAGCCTGGCGCTGATGGCCGCGGCCGTCGCCCAGCTCGGCCTGATCCTGCTGCTGCGACGCCCGGCCGGGCGCTGGCTGCGCCGGTCCGGCCCCTGGCAGGCGGTGCTCGCCGTAAACGCGGTGGTGCTCACGCTGTTCCTCTGGCACCTGACCGCCGCGGTGCTGCTCGTCGGCCTGCTGGACGCGCTCGGCGTGCTGCCCACTCCCCCGGTCGGCTCGGCGGCCTGGTGGGCGTGGCGCGTACCGTGGCTGCTCGCGCTGGCCGCGGTGCTGACCGTGCTGGTCGCCGTCTTCGGTCCGGTGGAGGCACGCACCCGCCGCCCGGCGGCGACCGGGCCGGCCGGTGCGGGTGGCCGGCGGCTGCGCGCCGGTCTGGCCGTCGCCGGGTACGCGGGCGTGCTCGTCGGCCTGCTGCTGAACAGCCTCGCGCCCGAGGCGGCGCCGGAGCCGCTGGGCCTGCCCGCCCCGGCACTGGTGGCGTACCTGGCCGGGGCGGGTCTGCTGCGGCTGCTCAGGTCCGGACCGGCGGGCCGGCGCCGGCCGGGTTGACGCTCACGCGTCGATCGAGGCGCGGATCGCGTCGACCATGATCGCCAGGCCCTCCCGGGCCTCGTCCTCGGTGAGCGTCAGCGGCGGGCCCATCCGGATCACGTTGCCGTACAGGCCGCCCTTGCCCACCAGCAGGCCGCCGGCCCGGCACGCCTCGAAGACGCGTGTGGTCAGCGCCGCGTCCGGCTCGACCGTGCCCGGGTGGACGAACTCGACGGCGAGCATCAGGCCCTTGCCGCGTACCTCGGCCACCTGGTCCAGCCCGGCGACGGCCGCGCGCAGGCCGTCGCCCAGGATCGCGCCGGTCCGGGCGGCGTTGCCCTGGAGGTCGTGGTCGAGCAGGTAGTCGAGCACCGCGTTGCCGGCGGCGGTGGAGACCGGATTGCCGCCGAACGTGGAGAAGCTGATCGCCGGCACCGACTCCAGCACCTCGGCCCGGCCGACCACCCCGGCGAGCGCGAACCCGTTGCCGATGCCCTTGGCGAAGGTGAGCAGGTCCGGCGTCACGCCGTGCGCCTGGTAGCCCCAGAAGTGCTCGCCGGTACGGCCCCACCCGGTCTGCACCTCGTCGCTGATCAGCAGGATGCCGTGCTCGTCGAGCACCTTCTTCCAGGCGGCGAAGAGCCCGTCCGGGCCGTGCACGAAGCCGCCGACGCCCTGGACCGGCTCGGCGATCAGGCAGGCCACGTCGCCCGCGGTCTGGGTGGCGAGCACCTCGCGCAGGTCCTCGACCGCCGCGTCGACCCGGTCGGCGGCGTCGAGCCGGGCCAGCAGACCGCGCAGCCGCTCCCCGGAGTGCAGCCAGGCCACCTGCAACGGGTTGAGCGAGCTGGCCGACCAGCCTCGGTTGCCGGTGACGCCCATCGTCGCGTACGACCGGCCGTGGTAGCTGTTGCGCACCGCGAGGATCTGGTGCGAGCGCCGGTGGTTGGTGGCGACCAGCAGCGCTGCCTCGTTCGCCTCGGTGCCGGAGTTGGTGAAGAAGACGCGGGCGTCCGGGATGCCGGAGAGCCGGGCGATCTTCTCGGCCAGCTCGACCTGCTGCCGGATCAGGTAGAGCGTCGAGGTGTGCACGAGCCCGGTCCGTAGCTGCCGTTCGACCGCCTCGCGGATCTCCGGGATGTCGTGGCCGACCATCGTGGTCAGCACCCCGCCGAAGAAGTCCAGATAGGTCCGGCCGGCCGCGTCGGTGACCCGGCGCCCGGAGCCGGCGACGAGTTCCAGCGGTTCGGCGTAGTAGAGCGGCATCCAGGACGGGAGCACGGCCCGGTGCCGGGCCAGCAGGTCGTCGGAGGTCATCGGCGCACCCTTCAGCGGAGGTGGATCCCCGCACGTTCCCACCACGACCGGGGCCGGGACAACCGGCACTGTGCGAGTCGGCCCGCCGGTAGCATCCGCCGGGTGCGGACGGATCAGGTGACGTTGCCGGGCGGCGCGGCGGGGACGACGCGGGCACAACTGCTCGACGGGGTCCGGTCCTGGGTGGAGTCGGCGCCGGTGCGGCAGCTCGTGGCGCACTTCGGCGGCGACTGGCCCGACGGCGACCTGGCGGCCGTGCTGGCCGGGCTGGACGCGTTCTCCGCCCGCCGCTGGGACTTCCGGCAGGGACGGGAACGCCCGGACGCCCGGGAACCGGCGTTCGACCCGGCCACCGCCGGACTGGTGCTGAGCGCCGCCGCCACGCTGGGCCTGGTCCGCGCCGCCGCGCCGGCCCGATCCGGGTACGCGCATCTGCTGGTGCTCGGCGGGCTGGCGCACGCCTGCCTGCGGCGCACCGCGTACGCGGCGACGCTGGCCCGGAGCGCGGCCGAGGTGACCGGCGAGGTGGCCGTGCTCGGCAGCTTCCGGCCGCTGTCGGCTGCCGAGTCCCGCACGCTCGACGCGGCCGGCCTGTCCGGCTGCGTCACCGAGGTGGACGTCCTCGACGCCGGGGTACGGCTGGCCTTCGGGGTGGCCGAGCCGGACGACGAGCGCGGCGAGCCGGCCGGTCATCCGCACCGGGCCTGGTCCTCGCGCACCTACCGGCCGGCCGGGCTGCCCCCGGTACGGGTGCTCGCCGCGCCGTCGAGCGAACCGGACCGGCGTCGCGCGCACACCGCCGACACGCAGCGGTTCTGGGCCGAGCACGTGCGGTTGCGCGCGGACGATCCGGTGCTGATGGTGACCGCCCCGATCTACGTGCCGTTCCAGCACTGCGACGCGCTGCGGACGCTCGCCGTGCCGTACGGGTGCGGCATCGAGACGGTCGGCGTGGACCCGGGCGCGCGCGCCGCTCTCGCCGTACCGGAGCCGACCCTGACGCCGGGCCGCTACCTCCAGGAGATCCGGTCGGCGCTGCGGTCGATGCGCGCGCTGCACGCGACGCTGACGGCGGGCTGAACCGGCGTCCGGGCCGGTGCCCGGCGAACCGCCGCGCACCGGCCCGAGAGCCGGGTGTCAGTTGACGTAGACCGCCGGGCTGCCGGTCTTGCTGGTGTCCTTCACCGGCGAGTACGAGGCGGTGAAGTACGCGGTGCCGAAGCACAGCGACGGCCCGGAGAACTTGGTCAGGACCTGGTTGGTGAAGCTGATCGAGTTGGTGCCGTTGGACGCCGTACCGGTCAGCGTGTTCGTGCTGGTCCGGTAGACGCAGGTGATCGCGCCGAGCAGCGAGTTGAGCACGACGGTGCTCTGGATCGGCGCCGCCGCCGTGCCGGAGATGGTGACCACGCCCGCGCTGGTCACCGACGTGGTGTAGGGCAGGTTGTTGACGGTGACGCTCTGCACGCCGGTGGTGCCGAAGACGTTCGTGGTGCAGCTGGAGAACGACTGCGCGGTGAGGCTCTCGGTCGCGGTGCCGGGTGCGGTCGGGTTGGTCAGCACCTTGGCGCTGAAGCTGGACGCGGCGCACTTGACGCCGGTGCTGCCGCTGGTCGAGGAGTAGAACGTGGCGTTGGTGCCGCTGCGCAGGCTGGCCTGGATGACGTCGCCCACCGACACGGCGGTGCCGGCGACGGTCGGGTAGGTCAGCACGGCGCTGGCGAGCGAGGTGGTGGGTGCGGCGGTGGCGGGGGCGGCGCCGACCAGACCGGTCAGCAGCGCCAGGGCGGCGAGGCCCGCGCCGATGCGTCCGTACCTGGGCATGGTTGTTCCTTCCGGCGGTGGGACAGGAAACGGTGCCGGCGGCGTCCGGGGTGGACGGAGCCGGTGGGCGCGGCGGCCGGGACCGGGCCGTCGCGGGTGGTGGTGCGCCGTTGCGGCCTCAGCGGGCCGGGCGGCGTGGCGCAGTGCGGCGTCGCCGCGTCACCTGGGTCTCTCCGGTCTTGGGGGGACGGGTCCGCGCGGCGATAATGGCAGCCATCCGGCCCTCCTTCGACGCGTTCGGGTGACCGATCGGGAGAGATCACCAGCGGTGACGAGACGTGAACTGAGCGTGTCGAAAGTTATAAACCCCGGAGGGTCGTAAAGTCAACGCATCTAGAAAGGTCGATGAGTGACAGTCCCGAGCCCGCCGTCGCCGGCGCCCGTGCCCCTGCCGGGCGCCCGCCACGGCCGCGACCCGGACCGCGCCATCAAGCGCGGCCCGCGCCGCGTGCCGGCCGAGGAGGTCGCGGCGACCCAGCGCGACCGCCTCTTCGACGGCCTGGTCCGGGAGGTCGCCAGCCGGGGGTACGACAACGCCCGGGTCAGCGACATCTGCCACGCCGCCGGAGTCACCCGGCCCGCGTTCTACGCGCTGTTCAGCGGCAAGCAGGACGCGTTCCTGGCCGCGTACCGGCACGGCATCGCGGTGGTGTCGCACCTGATGGAGGACGCCTACCGCGACGCCGGCCCGGACTGGCCGCAGGCCGCCCGGGCGGCGCTGCGCACGCTGCTCGACGTGCTGGCGAGCGTGCCCGCCTTCGCCCGGATGGCGCTGGTCGAGGTGGACGCGGCCGGACCGGACGCCCGCCGGGAGCGCGACGCGCTGCTGAGCAGCTTCCGCCGGTTCTTCGCCGGCGCCGGGCCGGATCCGGCCGGCGTGGACCGGGACGCGCTGCTGTCCATAGTGGTCGGCGGCATCCACGCCACCATCCGTGAGCGGGTGGCGCAGGGGCGGGCCGACGAGCTGCCGTCGCTGCTGCCGGCGCTCACGTACGCGGCGACCGCGCCGTTCCTCGGCCCACGCGAGGCGGGCCGCGTCGCGCGGGCGGCGGGGACGGACGACGGCCCGGCCGCCACCGCGCCCTGCGCACCCGGCCAGCCCTGACCGGTCGGAAACCGCAGCGGTTTTTCACTTTGGCCGCTTTTGGCAAATGCCGCCCAACGATCTGCTACAGGCAGTTGACCGCCCCTTTACTCAGCGGTAACTTCGGCCTGCGCCCCTCGGCGCGCACATCCTGCGAAGCCAATTCACATCGTCGCAGATGAATTGATCTCGAAAGGGGCCGGCATGTCGGAGCAGATCGATCAGGTCGAGACCGATCAACCGCGGAGCGGCGTACGCTGGCGCCGGTTCGCCGTCACGTTCGGCGCCGTGGCGGCCGGCGCTGCCGGCATGGTGGTGCTGACCGCGCAGGGTGTGCTCGGCGCGCAGTTCGCCATCTCGGGCATGCCGTTCACGGTCACCGCCGACAAACTGGAGGGCACCGGGTTCGAGCAGTTCGCCACGCTCGACCAGATGATCCCGGACAGCCCCAACCAGGGCGACACCGGCGGCCAGGTGCTCGTGATCGTCTCGGCGATCGACAAGGCCGAGCTGACCAATCTCTGCCAGAGCATCAACCTGGGCGGGACCAACCTGCGGATCACCGCCGGCAATTCCGGCAAGCCCGTCTCCGCCCGCACGCTCGTGGTCGACGGCGACGAGATCGCCGGTAACGCCTCCTTCAAGAACATCGACGTCGGGCAGGACGCCAGCACCGTCGACAAGGTCCCCGGGGTCAAGGGCAACCCGGGCGTGTTCGCCCAGCAGGCCGACACCGTGACCATCACCAACCTGCGGCAGAACAACTACGCCACCACCGCCGCCGTCTTCACGCTGCCCAACCTGCGCATGGGCTTCAGCTCCGAAGGGTGCTGAGGTGAGCGCGGGACAGCACTCGGCGCCCGCCGCCGGCGTCCGGACACGCTGGCGGCGCTGGCGCCGGGCGCGGCCGTTCACCGCCGGGCTGCTCATCGCGCTCGGCGGCGCGGAGATGCTCGTGACACTGCGGGCGCCGCTCGGGGTGCTGCTGCACGTCGGGCCGCAGGGGCTGGCCGCGTACCTGGTCCCCCTGATCCTGGTGATCTGCGGCGTGCTGCTGATCACCACGCCGCAGCAACGCGTCTTCTACGCGGTGGTCTCCCTGGTGCTGGGGCTGGTCTCCTGGCTCACCTCGAACCTGGGCGGGTTCCTGATCGGCATGCTGCTCGCGCTCGTCGGCGGGGCGCTCGCGTTCGCCTGGACGCCGGTCAAGCGGCGGGCTCCCCGCGCCGGCCCGGCCGCGACACCCGCCGACGCGACACCCGCCGAGGCGACGTCCGCCGACACGACGCTCGCTGGTGCGACGTCGGCCGGCACGGCGCCCGGGCCGCGCGAGCCGGTGGACGGCTCGGCGCCCACCGAGTCGCTGGACGCGCTCCTGTCGGCCGAGCCGGGACCGCCCCGGCACACGCGGGCGGAGCGCGGCTGACTCAGCGGGCGGTGTCCGCCACCGCCTGCGCGAACACCTCGGAGCGGTGCTCGAAGTTGCGGAACCGGCCGTAGCTCGGCGCCGCCGGGGACAGCAGCACCACCCCGCCGGCCGGGGTCAGCTTGCGGGACAGCCCGACGGCGGCGACCAGGTCGTCGGCCAGCTCGGTACGCACCGACGGCAGTCCGGACAGCGCCTCCACGATGCGGGGGCCGCTGTCCGGCACGCCGATCACGGTGATCTCCCGATCGGCCAGGTGCGCGCGCAGCGGGCTGTAGTCCAGCCCCCGGTCGGCACCGCCGACGATCACCGTCAACGGCCGTCCCTCGTACGCGTCGATCGCGTGCATGGCCGCGTACGGGCTGGTGGCGAGCGTGTCGTCGACGAACGTGAGCCCGGACGGGTCGGCGATCTCGGTGAGCCGGTGCGCCAGGCCCTGGAACTCGGCGACCGCCACGGCGAGGCTGTCCTTGCGCGCCACCACGTCGACGCCGAGCGCGTCAAGCACGGCGAGCGCGACGCAGAGGTTGCCCTCGTTGTGCCGCCCGACCAGCGGCAGCACGGCGCGCGGGAACAGCGGCGTGTCCCGCAGGTGGAACCACCGGGTGCCGTCCGGCCCGCTGGCCACGTGCGTGGTGTCCGGCGAGCCCGCGCGTACCGCGGCCCGGTCGCCCAGCTCCGCCGCCAGCCGCGGGTCGGCGCCGTTTACTACGACGGCGTGCGGGCCGTGCGCGATCAGGTTCAGCTTGTCCCGGTAGTACTCCCGCTCACCGCCGTGCGCGTCCAGGTGCTCCGGGAACAGCGCGGTCACCACCGCCACGCGCGGCGAGTCGGTCAGGTCGGAGCACTGGTAGCTGGACAGCTCCAGCACGTACAGCTCCGCCTCGGGCAGGTCCAGCAGCGGCACCCCGATGTTGCCGCCGAACACGTTCGGCCGGTCCATCGCGGTGAGCAGGTGACTGATCAGGCTGGACGTGGTGCTCTTGCCCTTGCTGCCGGTCACCCCGACGGTCCGGTCCGCGTGGTCGGCCATCCACAGCGCGCTGCCCTGCGTGACCGGCACGGACCGGCGGCGCAGCTCCACCATCCACGGATGGGTGTTCGGCACACCCGGCGAGCGGACCACCACGTCGGCGGCGGCCAGGCGCTCGAAGCCCTCCTCGCCGGTGACGAGCGGCGCGGCGGCGGCCAGCGGGCCGTCCCAGGGCAGCGTGAGGAAGTTGGCACTGTCGTCGACGACGACCAGGCCGGCCGGCCCGTGCGCGGCGATCGCGGTCACCGCGGCCCGGCCCTCGCGGCCGGCGCCCCAGACGGCGACATGACGTCCGCGCAGATCAGACAGGCGCACGGGCTCTCCTCGGACTCGGTCGACGGCGGGCAGGGTCCGGCCCAGCCGGACACGGACGGACGAACCAGGGCCTAGTATGGCGTGTGCCCAACGAGCAGCTGCGGCGGATGGACGCCTTCACCTTCCCGTCCTACTCGATCGACTTCGCCACCGGCGAGGTCCTGTTCGACTACGCCCTGACCGGTCCCGACGGCGAGCAGCGGTTCACCGAGGTGATCACGCTTCCGCTGCCGGCCGAGCCGGTCTCCGACGCCACAGCTGCCACCCTGTCCCGGGTGCTGGAGCTGCTGCACGTGGTCGCCGGCGTCAGCTACTACAAGGCCGCCGCGCCGCCCCGGCTGGTGCTGCCCGCGCCGCTGGGCGCCGCCGCCGTCGAGCTGGTCACCGCCGTCTACACCAAGGGCCTCGCCGAGTACGCGTACCGCAACGAGCTGCCGCACGTGCTGGAACTGCGTCCCGAGGTGCCGTCCGGCACCGTGGACCCGGCGGTGCCGGTGGACAACTCCGACCGTCGTCCGCTGTCGGCTGTCGGCGGCGGCAAGGACTCCATCGTCACGCTGGAGGCGCTGCGACGCGCCGGCCTCGACCCGGTGCCGTTCTCAGTCAACCCGAACCACGTGATCGTGTCGGTGAACGAGGCGTCGGACCTGGTGCCGCTGGCCGCCCGGCGGCGGCTCGACCCGGTGCTGTTCGAGCTGAACGCCGCAGGTGCGCGCAACGGGCACATCCCGGTCACCGCGATCAACTCGCTGATCGCCGTGGCCACCGCCGTCCTGCACGGCCTCGGCCCGGTGGTGATGTCGAACGAGCGCTCCGCGTCCGATCCGAACCTGATCTGGAACGGTCACGAGATCAACCACCAGTGGTCGAAGGGCGTGGAGGCCGAGGGGCTGCTGCGCGCGGCGCTGGCCGAGCACGCGGGGCTCACCGAGCCGTACTTCTCGCTGCTGCGCTCCCTGTCCGAGCTGCACATCGCCCGGCTGTTCGCCGAGATCGACCGGTACGACGCGGTGGTGACCAGCTGCAACGCCGCGTTCAAGCTGCGCGACGCGAGCGAGCGCTGGTGCCGCGACTGCCCGAAGTGCCGGTTCGTGTTCCTGGCCATGGCGCCGTTCATGCCCCGCGAGCGGCTGACCGGCATCTTCGGCGGTGACCTGCTGGCCGACGAGTCCCAGATCCCCGGCTACCGGGAGCTGCTCGGCATCGACGGGCACAAGCCGTTCGAGTGCGTGGGCGAGGTGGAGGAGTCGGTGGTCGCGCTGAGCCTGCTCGCCCAGCAGGACCAGTGGCGCGACGTGCCTGTGGTACGCGCCCTGGTCGCGGCCCTGCCCGACACCGCCTGGCAGGCGGCGGCCACCTCCGACGTGTTCAACCCCGGCAGCGACAACTACGTCCCCGCCCCCTACGCCAAAACCCTGACCGCCCTGACCTGACCTGACCCGCCCCGTCGATCATGAACTTGACGGTGCGAATTCCGGCGAATCACCGGCTCAACCTCATGATCACCGCCCGCACCCTATCGATCTTGGAGTTGTGGCACCTCTGATAACGGTGCGTAGCCGGCATTCTGGGCGCCACAACTCCAAGATTGGCGCGGGACAGCCCGGGAGGGCGGAGGGGCGGGACGGGCGGGACGGGCGGGGTGTGGGCCGGGCCGCGGTCAGGGGGTGCGGATGGCGTCGAGGGCCAGCAGGGCCACGTGCAGGGACAGGCACCTGTCGACCGAGTCGAGGTCGGCGTCGAGGATGCGGCCGATACGGGCCAGCCGCTCGTAGAACGCCGGCCGGGACAGGTGCGCGGCAGCGGCGCCGGCCGACTTGTTCCGTCCCTGCTCCAGGTACGCCCGCAGCGTGCCGAGCAACTGCTCCCGCGGGTGCTGGGCGTCGTAGGCGAGCAGCGGCCCGAGTTCGCGCTCGACGAACGTCTGCAACCGGGGCTCGTCGCGCAGCAGGTGCAGCAGCCCGGCCAGCCCGACGTGCGGCAGCCGGTAGCAGGGCAGATCCCGGGGATCCCGCCGGGCCGCCTCGGCGACCTGCCGCGCCTCGATCAACGACCGGCGTGCCTCGCGCAGACTGCTCACACCGGACCCGGCCGCCACCACGATCGCGGCTCGGGGCGGCGCGTCGACCGGCCGCGCGCTCCCCGACGCGACGGCCCGTCCGGCGGGCCGGTCAGGCGACTCCGACGGGCGGGACGCCGGGCGGGCGGCGGGGGCGGCGTCGAGGCGTACCCGGCGCAACGCCGCGGCGAACGCGGACAGTGCCTTCTCCTCGGCGGCGGGGTCGGGGAGCGCCAGCAGCGCACCCACGGCCTGGTCGTCGAGCGGGCTGGTCAGCGCGGTGAGCTTGGCGTCCCGGACGGCCTGGCTGACCGCTTCGGCGAGGTCACGCAACCGGGCCGGGCCGGCTTCCGGGTCCTCGGCGTCGGTGTCGCGGCGCGCGCCCCGGCGGGCGGCGGGCTCGTCGTCGGGGGCGCCCGTGTCGCCGGCCGGCTCGTCGGCGCGGTGGCGGACCACGACGCCGACCAGGTGGCGGCGGTCCAGGACGACGCCGAGCGCCTTGGCGCGCAGCGCCACCTCGTCCACCGGGCGGGTGTGGTCGATCAGGGCGGTCAGCAGCGTACGGTGGATCTGCCGTTCCAGCCCCTCGGCGTCGCGCCGGATCAGCCGGCCCAGCGCCAGCGTGGAGGCGGCCCGTTCGATCAGGATGGTCAGCCGGGTCGGCGGGGTGGACTCGGTGGCCGGCCAGCGCAGCAGCAGCCGTCCCCAGTCCTGTCCCCGCGCGCCGACTGTGGTGACGAGCCAGCCGCTGTCCGGGTCGTACGCGGTGCGCCCGGGCGGGCGGATCTGCCGCGAGTGCCGTTCCCAGCCGTCCAGCAGCAGTTGGGCGTTCTCCCCCGCCGGGTCGTACGCGAGCACCTGCCGGGACAGGTTCTCCAGCACCATCGGGCAGCCGGCCAGTTCGGCGGCCTGCCGCAGCACCTCGGCCGGTTCGGCGCCCTCCACTGACAGTTCGGTGAACCGCTGGTGGATCTCCTCGGTGGCGCGCAGCTCGGTGAGCTGGGCGTCCACGATCAGCGCGTGCACCGCCTCGGTGATGCGGACGAACGGGGTGCCCCGGCGCAGTTCGATCAGGGGCAGGCCGCGTCGTTCGGCGGCGGCGGCCATCACGCGTGGGACTCCGCTGACGTAGCGGCGGCCCAGTTCGACCACCAGCCCGGAGACGCCGACGTCGGCGAGGGCGCCGATGAACTCGCGGAGCCCGGCGTCGTCGCCCGGCAGGCCGATCCCGGTGGTGAGGACCAGTTCCCCGCCGCCGAGCAGGGTGGCGATGTCGGGTACCTCGGCGATGTGCACCCAGCGCACCGACCGGTCCAGTCCGGCGTTCCCCGCGACCAGGCGCGGCGCGCCGTGGCGCACGGGCACCAGCTCCAGCACCTCACGCACGGTAGGGAACACGGGCGACACGCTACCCTGCGTCACCACCGTTGCCGAGAGCGACACCGCCCGCCGGCCCGCCGGGAAGGCGGGGACCGGCGGGCGGGCGGGCGGAACGAGCCGCGGCGATCAGTCGACGCCGAACTCCATCGCGGCGCGGTCGAGCGCCTCGTCCTCGGCGGTGGGCACACCCCGGGACGCGATGGCCTCGGCGCCGCCCTGCGGCATGGCACCGATCAGCCCGGTCGAGGCCGCCTGGGCGGCGCCCACGACCCGCTGCGGGTTGCCGCCGCCGACCATGCCGACGGAGGCGTACTGCTCCAGCTTGGCCCGGGAGTCGGCGATGTCGAGGTTGCGCATGGTGAGCTGGCCGATCCGGTCGGCCGGGCCGAACGCCGAGTCCTGGGTGCGCTCCATCGACAGCTTGTCCGGGTGGTAGCTGAACGCCGGGCCGGTGGTGTCGAGGATCGAGTAGTCCTCGCCCCGGCGCAGCCGCAGCGTGACCTCGCCGGTGACCGCCGTGCCGACCCAGCGCTGCAGCGACTCGCGCAGCATCAGCGCCTGCGGGTCGAGCCAGCGGCCCTCGTACATGAGGCGGCCGAGGCGGCGGCCCTCGTTGTGGTAGTTCGCGAGCGTGTCCTCGTTGTGGATGGCGTTGACGAGCCGCTCGTAGGCGGCGTGCAGCAGCGCCATGCCGGGGGCCTCGTAGATGCCCCGGCTCTTGGCCTCGATGATCCGGTTCTCGATCTGGTCGGACATGCCCAGGCCGTGCCGGCCGCCGATGGCGTTGGCCTCCAGCACCAGGTCGACGGCGCTGCCGAACTCCTTGCCGTTGATCGTCACCGGGCGGCCCTGGTCGAAGCCGATGGTGACGTCCTCGGTGGGGATCTCCACGGACGGGTCCCAGAACTTCACGCCCATGATCGGCTCGACCGTCTCGATGCCGGTGTCCAGGTGTTCGAGGGTCTTGGCCTCGTGGGTGGCACCCCAGATGTTGGCGTCGGTGGAGTACGCCTTCTCGGTGCTGTCCCGGTAGGGCAGGCCGCGCTCCAGCAGCCACTCCGACATCTCGGTGCGCCCGCCCAGCTCGGTGACGAAGTCGGTGTCCAGCCACGGCTTGTAGATCCGCAGCTGCGGGTTCGCCAGCAGGCCGTACCGGTAGAACCGCTCGATGTCGTTGCCCTTGAACGTCGAGCCGTCGCCCCAGATCTGCACGTCGTCGGCGATCATCGCGCGGACCAGCAGCGTGCCGGTCACGGCCCGGCCCAGCGGCGTGGTGTTGAAGTAGGCCCGCCCGCCGGAGCGGATGTGGAAGGCGCCGCAGGTCAGCGCCGCCAGCCCTTCCTCGACCAGGGCGGCGCGGCAGTCGACGAGGCGGGCGACCTCGGCGCCGTAGCTGAGCGCGCGGCCGGGCACCGAGGCGATGTCGGGCTCGTCGTACTGGCCGATGTCAGCGGTGTAGGCGCAGGGGACGGCGCCCTTGTCGCGCATCCACGCGACGGCTACCGAGGTGTCGAGGCCGCCGGAGAAGGCGATGCCGACACGTTCGCCGATGGGCAGGGAGGTGAGAACCTTGGACACAAGGAAGATTATGCACGCCGTCGCATGGTCATGCAAGCCGGTCGTCAGAGCCCGTCGTCAGATCGGGTCCTCACGCCCCAGCTCCCAGAACGCCACCGCCGCGGCTGCGGCCACGTTCAGCGAGTCCACGCCGCGCCGCATCGGGATCACCACCCGCACGTCGCTGGCCGCCTGCGCCGCCGAGGTCAGCCCCGGCCCCTCCGCCCCGAGCAGCAACGCCGCCCGGTCCCGCTGCGCCGAAGTCAGCCGCTGCATCGGTACGGCATCCGGCGCTGGTGTCATCGCGAGCACCGTGAACCCGGCCGCCCGGACCTGGTCCAGCCCGTCGGGCCAGCGATCGAGCTTGGCGTACGGCACCGCGAACACCTCGCCCATGCTCACCCGTACGCTGCGCCGGTACAGCGGGTCGGCGCAGGTCGGGGACAGCAGCACCGCGTCGACGCCGAGCGCGGCGGCACCACGGAAGATCGCGCCCAGGTTCGTGTGGTTGTTGACGTCCTCCAGGATCACCACCCGCCGGGCGGCGGCGAGCACCTCGTCGGCGGAGCGCAGCGGCTTGCGGTGGAACGACGCGAGCACGCCCCGGTGCACGTGGAAGCCGGTGGCGCGCTGGAGCACGTCCGGCGTGGCCGCGTACACCGGCGCGTCACCGGTGTCCAGGTCGGCGAGCTGGTCCACCCGCTTGGCGTCGACCAGGTACGACCGGGCCGGGTAGCCGGCCCGCAGCGCCCGCCGCAGCACCAGCTCCCCCTCGGCGATGAACAACCCGTGCGGCGGTTCCCAGCGGGTACGCAGCTCCACGTCGGTGAGCGCGCGGTAGTCGGCGATCCGGTCGTCGTCGGGGTCGGTGATCTCGTGGACGGGCACCAGGCGATTCTGCCCGGCCCGCCCGGCCGCTCCGGCGCGGGCCGGGTTTCCGGCGTCCCGGGCGGGGAAGCAAGCCGGGAGGCCGACGGTGACGGAGGGACCACGATGGGCGCGGATCACGACGGCAACCTCCCCCGCGACGCCACAGTCGCCGACTACCTGGTGGCCCGGCTCGCCGAGTGGGGCGTGCACCGCTACTACGGCTACCCGGGCGACGGGATCAACGGCATGACCTCGGCGTTGCAGCGCGCCGAGGGGCGGGCCCGGTTCATCCAGGTCCGGCACGAGGAGACAGCCGGGTTCGCGGCCGGCGCGCACGTCAAGTACGGCGGCGGCCCGCTCGGCTGCGTGGTGGTGACAAGCGGTCCGGGCGCGATCCACGCCCTCAACGGCCTCTACGACGCCAAGCTCGACCACCAGCCGGTGGTGGCGCTGCTCGGGCACACCGCGCTGCCCGCCGAGGGCGGCGGCTACTACCAGGAGGTGGACCTGCTCGCGCTCTACAAGGACGTGGCCTCGGCCTTCCTGGCCCAGCTCGACGACCCGTCCCAGGCCCGGCACCTGGTCGACCGCGCCTGCCGCACGGCGCTCGCCCGGCGTACCGTGACCGCCCTGGTTCTCCCCTCCGACGTGCAGGACCTGCCCGCGGTGCCGCACCCGCCGCACGCCCACGGCTACTACCACACCAGCGCGGTGCCGAGCAGCGAGCCGACGGTGCCGCCGGAGGCCGACGTGCGCCGCGCCGCCGAGGTGCTGCGCGGCGGCGAGCGGGTGGCGATGCTGGTCGGGCAGGGCGCGCTGGGCGCCGAGGACGAGGTACGCCGGATCGCCGACCGCCTCGGCGCCGGGGTCGCCACCGCGCTGCTCGGCTTCACCGCCGTCGACCACCGGCAGCCCTGGGTGACCGGCGCGATCGGCCTGCTCGGCAGCCGCCCGAGCTGGCAGCTCATGCGCGAGTGCGACCGGCTGCTGATCGTCGGCAGCCAGATGCCCTACTCGGAGTTCTATCCCCCGGAGGGCCGGGCTCGGGCGGTGCAGATCGACATCGACGGCACCCGGATGGGGCTGCGCTACCCGACCGAGGTGAACCTGACCGGCGACGCCGGGCCGACGCTGCGCGCCCTGCTCGAGGAACTGGGCCCGGGGCCGGGTCCGACCGCCTGGCGGGCCACCCTCGCCGACGCCACCGGCAAGTGGCGGGCCTCGCAACGCGAGGTCGCCGCCCAGCCCGCCGACCCGGTCAACCCGCAGTCGCTGTTCGCCACGCTCGACGACGCGCTACCCGAGGACGCCATGCTCGCCGTGGACTGCGGCACCGCCACCGCCTGGTACGCCCGGCACGTGCGGGTCCGCCCCGGCATGCTGGCCAGCCTCTCCGGCACGCTGCTCTCCATGGGCGGCGGGATGCCGTACGCGCTGGCGGCGAAGTTCGCCCACCCGGACCGCCCGGTGATCGCGCTCCTCGGCGACGGCGCGATGCAGATGAACGGCGTCAACGAGCTGATCACGGTGGCGAAGTACTGGCGGGAGTGGTCCGACCCCCGGTTCGTCGTGCTGGTGCTCAACAACCGGGACCTCGCGTTCGTCAGCTGGGAGCAGCGCTCCAGCGAGGGCACGCCGATGTTCCCGGACAGCCAGGACCTGCCGGACGTGGCGTACCACAGGTGGGCCGAGGTGCTGGGCCTCGGCGGTGAGCTGGTCGACTCCCCCGCCCGGGTGGACGGCCTGTGGCAGCGGGTGCTCGACGCGGACCGCCCGGTGGTGGTCAACGCGGTGGTGGACCCGGCCGAGCTGATGCTGCCGCCGCACTTCACCGCCGAGCAGGCCCGCAAGACCGCCGCCGCGGTGCTGCGCGGGGACAGCGACCGGGCCGGCATCGTGCGGCGCGGCGTACCGGCCGCGCTCGCCACGTACCGGCCCCGCCGCCGGGGCCGCTGAGGCGTCAGGCCCGCGCGTAGCGCAGCAGCACCGACCGTCCGTCGAAGGCGCGCGTCTCGACCAGCCGCAGGCCCTGCCGGGCCAGGCCGGGCAGCACCTGCCGTCCGCCGCCGAGCACCACCGGGTGCACGATCACCTCGTAGGTGTCGACGAGCCCGAGCGCGGCCAGCGCCGTCGCCGCCCCGGTGCCGCCGGTGACCAGCAGGTCGCCGGGGAACCGCTCGCGGACCTCGGCGAACTCCTTCGCCAGGTCGCCGCCGCCGACCACCACGGCGCCGTGGCCCGCCTCGGCGAGCGTCCGCGAGACCACGACCTTCGGGGTACGCCGCCAGACCGGCGCGAACGCCAGGTCGTGCGGGTGGTCGGAGATCGACTCGACCTGCGGCCAGTAGGAGGACATCATCTCCCACACCCGCCGCCCGTAGACGAAGGCGTCGGCCCGCTCGGCCAGCCCGATCGAGTACGCGGACAGCTCCTCCCCCATCTCCGGCCAGTCGAACTCGCCGTTCGGGCCCTCGATGAAGCCGTCGACCGACGTGTGCACCCCGTAGATGACGTTGCCCATGATGTGTTCCTCCGCGTCGCGGCGCGGCCCGGCCGGGCACGCTCACCGGTGGGTCGGAGCCGCCGGACCGGATCCGACACGTCACCTGCATGGTTGTCCGGGTGCGTTAGCGTCCGGGGCTGTGGGCCGTCCCGTGATGATCGCACTGATCGGTGTCGACGGCTCCGGAAAGACGACCCAGGCCAGGGCGCTCGCGGCGCGGCTGCGCGAGCGGGGTGTGCGGGCGCGGTACTTCGAGAACGCCGGTGGGCGGCCGCTGTGGAACCGGCTGGCGCGGGGGCTCGGCCGGCCGGACGGGGTGGCGCTGTTCGGTCGTACCGTCTATCCGGCCCTGGAGGCGACGGTGCGCGCGGCGGCGATGGCCCGGACCGTCGCGGTGGCCCGCCTGACCGGACGGGTGGCCGTGCTGGACCGGTGGACCTGGTGCCAGGACGTGATCATGGCGGCCCGGGGCGACCGGGGACGGCGCGTGGTGCGCGCCGTCTACGCGGTCTTCCCGCGCCCGGCGGTGGTGTGCTTCCTGGGCACCTCGCCCGAGGTGGCGCAGCGGCGGGTGGCCGCGCGGGGCATCGACACCGAGGAACTGGCGCACCTGCGCGCGCTGGACGGCGCGTACCGGGCGCTGCCGGAGTTCGGCTCGTTCGTCACGCTCGACGGCGACGGCACCCCGGACGAGGTGGCCGCCGCCCTCGACGCGGCGGTGCGTGCGGCCCGGCGGTGAGAGGGGCCGTTACCCCCGCTCGCGCAGCCAGCGCAGCACGTCGGAGGGCAGCTCGCTCTCCTGGCGCTGCTCGCGGCGGTCCGGCTCGGTCCGCCGGGGCGGCTGCGGGCGCTGCGGGTCGCCGACCAGCGCCCGGCTCGGCGCGGTGAAGTCGGCCACCGGCTTGCCGGTGAGCGCCGTCTTGATGGTCCGGGCCACCGCGTCGATCACCTTCGCCTGCACGGCGGAGCCGACCAGGTCGGTGACGTCGTCCGGGTTGGCGGCGATGCCGGCGACCGCGACCTGCGGGGTGTAGCCGACGAACGTCTCGGTGGCGTTGCGCTCCGAGCTGCCGGTCTTGCCGGCCACCGGGCGGCCGACGATCGAGTCGACGGCGGTGGCGGTGCCGCCGTTGCACTGGTCGAACGCGGACTGCTGGCCGACCGGGCAGCGGGCCGCGTCGGTGGCGGCGCGGGCCACGTCCGGTTCGAGCACCCGCTTGCAGGACGGCTGCGCCACGTCGACGGTGTCGCCGTCGGGCGCGGTCACCGACACCACCGGCAGCGGCGTGCAGTACGTGCCCTCGGCGGCCACCGTGGCGTACGCGTTCGCCAGGTCCAGCGGGGTGGTGGCGGCGACGCCGAGCGTGAACGCGCCCCAGTTCGCGGCGTTGTCGCGGGCGAACGCGGCGTCGGAGTCGGCCCGGAAGGTGATGCCGAAACGCTGGGCCATCTCCACCACCTTGTCCTCGCCGACCTGCTCGGCGAGCCAGACGAAGTACGTGTTGACGGACCGGCCGAAGCCGTCCCACATCATCCGGTAGCCGTCCATCCACTGCGGGTTGGCGTTGGCCGGGCACCACGTGCCGTCGCAGTTGCCCTCGTCGTCCGAGGCGTACCGGGTGGGCAGCCTGCTGGGGGCGTCGAAGCCGGTGGACAGCGGCTTGCCGGCCTCCAGCGCGGCCAGCATGGTGAACATCTTGAACGTCGAGCCGGCCTGGTAGCCGTCGACGCTGGCGCCGCCGGAGATCAGCGGGTTGACCGTGTTCGGGTGGTTGGCCTGCCCGTCCGGGTTGGCGTCGAGGCTGTAGTGCCGGTTCACCGCCATGGCGAGGACCCGGCCGGTGCCGGGCTCGACCGCCGCGATCGGCAGCGCGCGCTTGTTGCCGTACCCGTAGACCTTGGTGGCCTGCTCCTGCGCGGTCTGCTGGATCTTCGGGTCGAGCGTGGTGACGACCCGGTAGCCGCCGCGGCGCAGCGCCTGCTCGCGCTCCTCGGGGGTGCTGCCGAAGGCCGGCTGGGTGAGCCACCAGCGGCGCAGGTAGTCGCAGAAGAAGCCCCAGTCGTCGTGCCCCTGGGCGGTGGCGGTGCAGCCGTTGGGCTGGGCCGTCGGGCGCAGCGTCAGCGGCTCGGCCTTCGCCGCCGCGGCCTGCTGCGCGGTGATCGCGCCGGTCTCGGCCATCGCGTCGAGCACGTACCCCCGGCGGGTCAGCGCCTGGTCCTTGTCGCCGTCGATCGGGCTGTACGCGTCGGGCGACTGGACCAGGCCGGCGAGCAGCGACGCCTCGCCCAGCGTCAGGTCGGCCGGGGCCTTGCCGAAGTAGCGCTGGCTCGCGGCGGCGACGCCGTACGCGCCGGAACCGAAGTAGGCGATGTTGAGGTAGCGGTTGAGGATCTCGTCCTTGGACAGCGACTGCTCCAGCGCGTTCGCGTACCGGATCTCCTGGAGCTTGCGCCCGACGGTCTGCTCGGTGGCGGCCTGCCGCTCCTCCGGGGTGCGGTTCGGGTCGGTCTTGAGCACGTTGCGGACGTACTGCATGGTCAGCGTGGAGCCGCCCTGCTCGGTGCCGCCGCCCTTGACGTTCGCGACCAGCGCGCGGGCGATGCCGCGCAGGTCAGCGCCGCCGTGCGAGTAGAACCGCCGGTCCTCGGCCGCGATGATCGCCTGCCGCATCACCGGGGCGATCTCGGCCAGCGGCACGTCGGTGCGGTTCACGTCGTAGAACGTGGTGATCAGCGTCTTGCCGTCGTTGGCGTAGAGGTAGGAGCGCTGCGGCTGCACGGGGGTGCGCAGCGCGTCGGGCAGTTCCGCGTACGCGCCGAGCGCGGCCCGGGCGGCGAACCCGCCGAGCAGGCCGCCGGGAAGCGCGGCGAGCGCGAGGACGAGCCCGGCGAGCAGGCCGGCCAGCAGCACGGTGAACAGCCGCGACAGCGGCGACCTGGGAGACGGCATGGACTCCAGGATTGCCACGAAAGCCGCCTACCGGCCACCTCGCCAGGCAACTGTCAGTTACTTCACGGCGACCGCCCAGCTGAAGAAACGGTCAGCCCGCCCCGAGTGGGCCCTTCGGTGACGTCGGCGGCACCGGTGCGGCGGCGACGCTCGCCGCGGCGGCGTCCCGGGCGATGGTCTCGGGCACCAGGCGGCCGCTGCGGTAGCCGATGCCGATGCCGGCGACCAGCACGAAGATCGCGCCGAACGTCTGGAGCGAGCCGATCAGCGCGCCACCCAGGCCGAGCAGCGGGGCGGCGATCATCAGCATCGTCCCGTCGCCGTAGGAGAACATCCCGGACCGGGCGACCGACCAGCCGGTGAGGAACCAGCCCACGCTGTAGAGGGTGGCGCCGAACAGCACGATGCCGCGCGCGGTCACGCCGAACACCGGTGTCTGCTCGGCCAGCCCGGCGAACGGCAGCATCAGCACCATCCCGCCGATGCTCGCGAGCAGCCCGGCCAGTGCGACGCGGCGGCAGCGGGTGGCGGCGAGCAGGCCGGTGAGCGCCAGCAGGGCGAGCAGCCCCAGCCACACCGAGGCGACCCAGCCGACCAGGTAGAGCGGCCGGCCGTCGGCCGGGTACGGGTCGTTGCCGACACCGCCGTCGCTGGCCATCGCCACCAGGCCGTAGAGGACCGCGTACGCCGGGAGCAGCCAGACCGCCGCGCGGGCGAACCGGCGGATCGACCAGGCCCAGGTCGCGTCGGTGGCCGGCGCTCCCGGGCCGGGTTCGGAGACGAACGGCAGGACCCCGAAACCCCCTCCGGTACGCCGGGAGCCGATCGGTCCGGCGGGGTCGTGCGCGCCGGGGACCGGGGTACGGGAGAACAGCCGGTTCGCCGGGTCCTTCATGCCTCACCTCGTTCGCGCCGCGGATGGCCCGGGACGCGCAACGGCGCTCCGGCCCTGCTCACCACCCGTCCTGAAACCGATGGTGGCAGTCGCCGGAGCGCCGTATGAGGGATTCTCGGATTTGCCGGTCAGCCCCGCTCGCGCTGGTCCGCCGGGTCGTTCACCAGGCTGGCCGGGGACACCGGCTCCGGCGCGGGCAGACCCTGCGGGGTGTTGCCGCCGGTGGCCTGCGCCTCCGCCACGCGTACCTCGTTGTGGATCTCCTGGGCCGCGATGGCCGCGGCCTGGGCGGCCTCCGCGGCCTCCCGCTCGACCTCGCCGGCACTCTTGGCGGCCTCCGGCGACGGCTGGTCGCCGACCATGTTCGCCAGTCCGCCCAGCGCGCCACCCATGCCCTCCAGGGCCTTGGTCAGCTCGGTCGGGACGATCCAGACCTTGTTGGCGGTGCCGTTGGCGATCTGCGGCAGCGCCTGGAGGTACTGGTACGCAAGCACCTTCTGGCTCGGGTTGGCGGTGTGGATCGCGTCGAAGACGGTACGGATCGCCTTGGCCTGGCCCTCCGCCTGCAGGATCCGGGCCTGCCGGTCACCGTCGGCGCGCAGCACCGCGGCCTGCTTCTCACCCTCGGCGGTGAGGATCTGCGACTGCTTGTGCCCCTCGGCGTTGAGGATCGCGGCACGGCGGTCCCGCTCGGCGCGCATCTGCTTCTCCATCGAGTCGCGGATGCTCGGCGGCGGCTCGATCGCCTTGATCTCGACCCGGGTCACCTTGATGCCCCAGCGGCCGGTGGTCTCGTCCAGCACGCCGGACAGGTGCCGGTTGATCTCCTCGCGGCTGGTCAGCGCGCGCTCCAGGTCCAGCGAGCCGATCACGTTACGCAGCGTGGTGACGGTGAGCTGCTCGATGGCCTGGAGGAAGTTGGAGATCTCGTAGGTGGCGCGAACCGAGTCGACCACCTTGAAGTAGAGGACCGTGTCGATCGAGACGACCAGGTTGTCGGAGGTGATCACCGGCTGCGGCGGGAAGCTGACCACCTGCTCGCGCATGTCGACCTTGGTGCGCACCGCGTCGACGAACGGCACCAGCAGGTTGAGGCCCGGGTTCAGCGTGCGCTTGTACCGGCCCAGCCGCTCCACCACGTCCTGACGCTGCTGCGGCACGATCCGTACCGCCTTGAACAGCGTCACCACACCGATCAACGCCACCGCGATCATCAGGATCGCCAGAAACTCCATACCGTTCACCTTTTCGCTTCGGGCAGCTCGCCCGGGGTGGAAATGTCGTCCTGCCATACCAGGGCGGTAGCGCCCCGGACCTTGATCACCTGCACCCGCTCACCCTCGGCGTACGTGCGCGTCGCGTCGTACGAGCGGGCCGTCCACAGCTCACCATCGATCTTGACCATGCCCCGGTCGGCGTCGACCGGCTCCAGGACCACAGCGGTGGCCCCTTCCAGCGCCTCGACCCCGAACGGCTGCTCCCCGGTCTCCAGCGCCGGCCGGGCGTGCCGCCGGACCACCGGACGGACCACCGCCACCGAAAGCGCCGACACCACCGCGAAGATCACCGCCTGGAGCGCCACCGGCGCACCGAGCGCCGCGGCGCCGGCGGCGGCGAACGCCCCGACCCCGAACATGATCAGGAAGAGCGTCGTCGTGAAGATCTCGGCGACCGCTAATACCACACCCAGAACGATCCAGAAGACGGCGTCCACGAGACCAATCCTGACACGTCAACGCACGTGTCATCGAACTGTCATGATCGCTAGGCTCGGCACGGCGTACCGCGCCGCCGGCCGACGAGGAGGACGACATGCCCCTGCTGCCCGAGACCGCGCGTCAGGTGGACCTGCTGGTCGCCCGGGCCCAGGCCGAGGGGCGGGGTCCCTCGCTCGCCCTCGGCGTGGTCCGCGACGGCCGGCTGGCGCACCTGGCGGTCGCCGGTGAGACGCCCCGCCCGGACGGCGATCTCCAGTACCGGGTCGGCTCGATCACCAAGACCATGACCGCGGTGCTGGTGATGCAGCAGCGCGACGCCGGGCGGCTGGCGCTCGACGACCCGCTCGACGCGCACCTGCCCGGCACCCCGGTCGGCGCGGTGACCGTGCGCCAACTGCTCGGCCACGTCGGCGGCCTGCAACGCGAGCCGGACGGCGACTGGTGGGAACGCGCCGAGGGCATGGACCTGGACACGCTGCTGGCCGGGCTGACACCGGGCAAGATCGCCTATCCGCCGCACTTCGTCTACCACTACTCGAACCTGGCGTACGGGCTGCTCGGCGCCGTCCTGGAACGGATCACCGGCACGCCGTGGGCGGAGCTGCTGACCGAGCGGCTGCTGACGCCGCTGGGCATGCGCCGCACCACGTACCACCCGGCCGAGCCGTACGCCCACGGCTACGTCGTCCACCCCTGGCACGAGACGCTGCGGGAGGAGCCGCGTACCGACACCGGGGCGATGGCCCCGGCCGGACAGCTCTGGTCGACTGTCGAGGACCTGGGTCGCTGGGCGGCGTTCCTGGCCGACCCGGACCCGGCGCTGCTCTCCCCCGCCACGCTCACCGAGATGTGCGCCCCCGTGGTCATCAACGACCTGGACGCGTGGACCGGCGGGCACGGCCTCGGCATCGAGCTCTACCGGGTCGGCGACCGGGTGTACGTCGGGCACGGCGGCTCCATGCCCGGGTACGTCGCCGGCCTCGCCGTGCACCGGCCGACACGCACCGCCGTGGTCAACTTCGCCAACGCGTACGGGCTGCGCGGCCACCACATCGGCGCGCTCGGCCGTGAGGCGCTCACGCTGGTGCTGGACGCCGAACCGGCCGCGCCCGCGCCCTGGCGCCCGGCCGACCCGCCCGCCGCCGACGTGGCCGCGCTGACCGGCCGCTGGTGGTGGATGGGCGGCGAATACGAGTTCCGCGTCGACGCCGCCGGTGACCTGGTCGGCGGTCAGGTGGGCAGGCCGCTGCTCCGCTTCACGCCGGAGGGCCCGGACCGGTGGCGGGGCCGCTCCGGCTCCCAGGACGGCGAGATCCTGACGGTGATCCGCGACCGTTCCGGCACCCCGGTGGCCCTGGACATAGCCACCTTCCTCCTGACCCGCACCCCCGACGAACTCCCCTGACAGCCCCCGCCCCCACCCCCCGCCGCCCCCGCCGCCCCCGCCCCCGCCGATCTTGCACTTGTGGCCCCTATTTCGCCCCGCTATGCCCGATCCGCGGGGACCACAACTCCATGATCGACGCACACCCGCACCACTCACCCCGGTGATCAAGGAGTTTGTGTCGGCGTTGATCTCCGATACGCCCACAAACTCCTTGATCAACCAGGCGAGGGGCGCGAGGGCGCCAGAACAGAACCCGCAAGGGGCGGGGACAGGAGATCTGGGCACGGTCGCCCCCGGCCCCAACCGCAACCACTCCAGGCCGCAAGCCGAGCAGCCCTAACCGCAACCGGTCACCCAGACTCGGTGACGAAGTCGATCAGGCGCTCCATCGCGTTGATCAACGGCGTCTCCACGTCGGCGAAGCTGTCCACCCGGGACAGGATGTGCCGCCACATGTCCGCCGGCTCACCCACCCCGAGCGCCGCGCAGACGCCCTCCTTCCAGGGCTGCCCCGGAGGAACCACGGGCCACGCCGCGATGCCGAGCGCCGCCGGGCGTACCGCCTGCCACACGTCGACGTACGGGTGCCCGGTCACCAGCACGTGCGGCGAGTTCACCCGGGCCACGATGCGGCTCTCCTTCGAGCCGGGTACGAGGTGGTCGACGAGCACACCGAGCCGGCGACCCGGGCCGGGCGCGAACGCGCGTACCTCGTCGGCGAGCGCGTCGATGCCGTCCAGCGGTTCCACCACCACGCCCTCGATGCGCAGGTCGTCGCCCCAGATCCGCTCGACCAGCGCGGCGTCGTGCACGCCCTCGACCCAGATCCGGCTGGCCTTGGCGACCTGCGCCCGTACGCCGTCCACAGCGATCGACCCGGACGCGGTACGGCGGCGCGCGGCGGGCACCGGTGCGCGGGCCGGGCGTCGCAGCGTGACCGGCCTGCCGTCGAGCAGGAACGCGGCGGGCAGCAGCGGGAAGTTGCGCCGCCGTCCGTGCCGGTCCTCCAGCACGACCGCGCCGGAGTCGAAGCCGACCACGGCGCCGCAGAACCCGGAGTCGGCGTCCTCGACCACCAGGTCGGGTTCGGCGTCGACCTCGGGGGTGACCTTCCGTCGTCGCCAGTCACCGGCCAGCACGTCCCCGTCGTATCGCCCCGCCATGCCGCTGACGCTAACCAGCGCCCCGGCGTGTCGCTCGCCGACGCGCCGACCGGGCCGTCATCCGTCGGCACGAAACGGTGCGAAGGGGGTAGTTGGGGCCAGGTCGCGCCGCCGGAGCGGCAGCCGAGACAGCAGCGGCGCGGAGCACGTACCCTTTCCGCATGTCCTCCCCCGCAACGGGCGCGGCCACGCTGGCTCCGCGCCGGTCGAGCCGGTTCGTCGCCTGGGTGCGTGCCTGGCGAGCCGGTCTGGTGCCCTTCGACGAGGTGGCCGACGCCGTCGCCGGCGACGAGGAGCACCTCGTCGCCGACGCCCCCGGCACCTGGACCGACGTGTCGCTGCGGGAGGCGCTGCCCAGCCTCGCCAAGCATTCACCAGACGACATCCGCCTGGTGCTGCCCGCGCCCGGTGACCCGCGCGGCCTGCCCGGTCCGGGCGCGTTCGCCGGGGCGGCGCTGGTGGCGGGCGAGGCGGTGGTGGCGAGCGGGATGGGGCTGGTGCCCGAGGTCCGTACGCACACGTCCGGCTCGGGGATGACCTGGGAGACGGTGCTCTGGCGGGTGCATCCGCTACCGGCGGACGCGCCGAAGGCGTCCCTCACCACGCCCGGCGCGGCGGAGGCGGAGGCGGAACTCGCCGCCGTGCTGGCCGAGACCACCGCCACGCTGACCCGGCTGGACGTCGCACAGTGGCGGCCCGAACTCGCCGGGGCGCTCGCCGCGCTGCGCCGGCCGGACGGCGCCACCGACCTGCCGCCCGGCTTCGACCCGCGCGCCCGCCGCCTGTTCGCCCGCGCCGCCGTACTGGATCGGGTGCTCGCGCTGGCCGGGGAGAGCGCGCCCGGCGGCGCGGTGAACACCTACGAGGCGCAGCAGCGGGACGCGGCCCTGCGGCCGCTCACCACCGCGTGCCGGCAGGCCCTGGTGGCCGCCTGCAACGCGCCGCTGCGACTCTAGGGTCTGGTGTGAAAGTCGCTGGCCACGGGCCGCGGGCTGTGTTCCCATGCCGCAGTGAGGAGCGAGAACGTGTCCGGCGCGGACGTACCCCCGACTGTCCGACAGCGGTCTGATCGCGACCTCAGTGATTGTGTGCGGGTGCTGGCAGAGGTTCATGAGCGCGACGGTTATCCGGTGAACTGGCCCGATTTCCCGGCCGCATGGCTCACGCCGCCATCGCTCATCGCCTCCTGGGTGGCGGAACTGGGTGGCCGCATGGTCGGTCATATCGGCTTGTCCCGAAGCGACGCGGGAGACGCGGCACCTGGGCTGTGGGGCGCTCGGGCAGGTGTGAGTATCGACGCGACTGCCGTGGTCAACCGGTTGTTCGTCGCTCCGTCGGCCCGCGGCCACGGGATCGGTGCGCTGCTGATGGCGCAGGCTGTCGAAGAAGCACAGCATCGCGGTTTGCATCCCGTGCTCGACGTGGTGGCTTCTGACACTGCGGCGGCGGCTCTGTACGAGAGGCTCGGCTGGCAGCTGCTGGCCACAGTCGAACAGCGGTGGAGCCCGGAGCAGAAGGTCGCCGTCCGGTGTTATGCGGCGGCAACCTGAGGGTAGTGCCCCTGGTCACAGCCGTTCGTTGAGGACTGCGACCGGCACGGCCGCCTCGTAGCGTACGGCACGCTTGTCGTATCTCGTGGCGACCGCACGATGGCGCTTGAGCCGGTTGACGCCGCATTCGACCGCATGCCGCTCGCGGTAGTCGGTCTTGTCGAACTTCGGTGGCCGCCCGCCGCCTGGCCCTCGCGGCACCGGAACCGGACGCCGGACGGACGCCGCGGCTCAGACCTCGTCGATCAGGTCGGCCACCGAGTCGACGATCCGCGACGGACGGTACGGGTACCGCTCGGCCTCGGTCCGGCTGCTGATGCCGGTGAGCACCAGGATCGTCTCCAGGCCGGCCTCCAGGCCGCACAGGATGTCGGTGTCCATCCGGTCGCCGATCATCGCGGTCGACTCGGAGTGCGCGTCGATGGTGTTCAGCGCCGAGCGCATCATCATCGGGTTGGGCTTGCCGACGAAGTACGGGTCGACACCTGTCGCCTTCGAGATCATCGCCGCCACCGAGCCGGCCGCCGGCAGCGCGCCCTCCATCGACGGGCCGGTGGCGTCGGGGTTGGTGCAGATGAACCGGGCGCCGTCGTTGATCAGCCGGATCGCCTTGGTTATCGCCTCGAAGCTGTAGGTGCGCGTCTCCCCCAGCACCACGTAGTCCGGGGCGAAGTCGCTGAGGACGTACCCCACCGCGTGCAGCGCCGTGGTCAGGCCGGCCTCACCGATGACGTACGCGGTGCCGCCCGGCCGCTGGTCGGCCAGGAACTGGGCGGTGGCCAGCGCCGAGGACCAGATCGCCTCCTCCGGCACGTCCAGCCCCATCCGGGCCAACCGCGCCTGGAGGTCGCGGGGCGTGTAGATGGAGTTGTTCGTCAGCACCAGGAACGGCTTGCCGGAGGTACGCAGCTTCTTGACGAACTCCGGGGCGCCGGGCACCGGCTGCCCCTCGTGCACCAGCACGCCGTCCATGTCGGTGAGCCAGCTCTGCACCGGCTTGCGGTCAAGCATCGTGTCGTCCCCAGGGGTGTCGTCGGGTCGGGCTCAGGGCCGGCGGGCCGGGGGTACGCAGCACAGCGCCGGGCAGGTGTCCCAGGCCGGCAGCTCGCCGAGTCGGCGGCGCAGCCGCTCGCCGTCCGGGGCGGTGCGTTCCAGAACCAGCTCGCGGACCATCGCCACGAACCGGGGGTCGACCCCCGGGGTGCCGGCGCGGACGAAGTCCAGGCCGAGCTGCTTGGCCGTCTCCAGCGCCTCGGTGTCCAGGTCCCACACCACCTCCAGGTGGTCGGAGACGAAACCGATGGGGCTGACCACCACGCTCGTCACGCCCTGCTCGGGCAGCGTCGCCAGGTGGTCGTTGACGTCCGGCTCCAGCCACGGCACCTGCGGCGGCCCGGACCGGCTCTGCCAGACCAGGTCGTACTCCAGGTCGGGCGCGGCCGCGGCGTGCACCAGCCGGGCGACCTCCTCGAGCTGCGCGGTGTAGCGGCCGCCGTGCGGGCCGGCGGTGGCCGCCGCGGACATCGGGACGGAGTGCGCGGTGAAGACCAGCCGGGTGGAGTCCCGCTTCGCCGGGTCGAGCTGGGCCAGCACGGCGCGGACCGCGTCGGCGTGCGGCTCGATGAAGCCGGGGTGGTCCCAGAACTGGCGCAGCTTCTCGATCAGCGGGGCGTCCGGGCCGACCGCGGCACGGGCCGAGGCGATGTCCTCCTGGTACTGCCGGCAGGAGGAGTAGCCGCCGTACGCGCTGGTGACGAACGCCAGCGCCCGGGTGATCCCGTCGTCGCGCATCCGGGCGACGGTGTCGGCGAGCATCGGGTCCCAGTTGCGGTTGCCCCAGTAGACCGGCAGGTCGACGCCGTTGGCGGCGAAGTCCTCGCGGATCGCCGCGAGCAGGTCACGGCACTGCTGGTTGATCGGCGACACCCCGCCGAAGTGCAGGTAGTGCTCGGCGACCTCGGCCAGCCGCTCGGGCGGCACCCCCCGCCCCCGGGTCACGTTCTGCAGGAACGGGAGAACGTCCTCGGGCCGCTCCGGGCCGCCGAAGGAGACCAGCACCAACGCGTCGTACGCCATGGGGCCATTCTTCCTCGCCCGCCGTCACGGCGTGGCGACGCCCCCTGGTCGGTGTGGTGACCACCCGGGCCGCAGCGTGTCAAGAAGGGCCCCTTCCGCTGCACGAGGCGTTAAGAAGGGGCCCTTCCTTACATTTCAGGCGCCGATGGCGTGGTAGCCGCCGTCGACGTGGACGATCTCGCCGGTGGTGGCCGGGAACCAGTCGGACAGCAGCGCCAGGCAGGCCCGCGCGGCGGGCTCCTGGTCGGTCAGGCTCCAGCCCAGCGGGGCCCGCTCGGTCCAGGCGTCCTCGAACTGGTCGAAGCCGGGGATGGACTTGGCCGCGATGGTGCGCAGCGGGCCGGCCGCGACCAGGTTGCTGCGGATGCCCTGCTTGCCCAGGTGCAGCGCCAGGTAGCGGGAGGCGGACTCCAGCCCGGCCTTGGCCACGCCCATCCAGTCGTAGACCGGCCACGCCTTGGTGGCGTCGAACGTGAGGCCCACCACGGCGCCGCCGGCGGACATCAGCGGCAGCGCGGCCATGGCAAGGGACTTGTACGAGTAGGTGGAGACCTGAAGCGCGGTGGCCACGTCCGCCCAGGGGGCGTCGAGGAATCCGCCGCCGAGGCAGCTCTGCGGGGCGAACCCGATCGAGTGCACGACGCCGTCCAGGCCGTCGACGTGCTCGCGCACCTTGTCGGCGAGCCCGGCCAGGTGCTCCTCGTTCGTGACGTCCAGTTCGATCACGGGTGCCGGCTCGGGCAGCCGCTTGGCGATCCGCTCCACCAGGGAGAGCCGGCCGTAGCCGGTGAGCACGACCTGGGCGCCGTTCTCCTGGGCGAGCTTCGCCACCGAGAAGGCGATCGACGCGTCGGTGATGACGCCGGTGACAAGCAGCCGCTTACCGGCGAGAAGTCCGGACATTGCGTGTCTCCTCCGTGCTCTGCTCAGTGACCCATGCCGAGGCCGCCGTCGACCGGGATGACGGCACCGGTGACGTATCCGGCCGCGTCCGAGGCGAGCCAGGTGACGACACCGGCGACCTCGTCCGGGGTGGCCATCCGGCCGGCCGGGATGGACTTGCGGATCTCCGCCTTGCGTTCCTCGGGCAGGCCGGCGGTCATGTCGGTGTCGATGAAGCCGGGCGCCACCACGTTCGCGGTGATGTTGCGGGCGCCCAGCTCGCGGGTGATCGAGCGGGCCACGCCGACCAGGCCGGCCTTGCTGGCCGCGTAGTTGACCTGGCCCGCGCCGCCGGAGAGACCGACCACCGAGGAAATGAAGATCATCCGCCCCCAGCGGCCGCGGAGCATCTTCGTCGAGGCCCGCTTGGCGACCCGGAACGAGCCGGTCAGGTTGGTGTCGAGGACGCGGGCGAACTGCTCCTCGGACATCCGCATGATCAGCGTGTCGTCGGTGATGCCGGCGTTGGCGACGAGCACCTCCACCGGGCCGAGTTCGGCCTCGATCGTGGTGAACGCGGCGTCGACCGACTCGGCGTCGGTCACGTCGCACCGCACGCCGAACAGGCCGTCCGGAGCCTCGCCGCTGCGATAGGTGACGGCCACCCGGTCGCCCTGCTTGGCGAACGCCTGCGCGATGGCCAGGCCGATCCCCCGGTTCCCGCCGGTCACCAGCACGGTTCGGGCCACGGATCCCCCTCTGCTCCAGTGATCTCTCGGTCGGTCGGAGCCTAGGGGTTACCGACAGGTAAGCGCTAACCCGCGCAGGTCACAGCGCCGCTCCAGCCGGGGTCCGCGGGACCGGCGGCCGCGCGCGACACGACACACCCCCGGTGTACGATGATCGCGTCTGCGGGCCGGTCTGCGCCCGCATCCGGGCCCCGCCGACTTCAGGAGGTGATCGCTGTGCGAGATAGCGATCCTCCCAGTCGTGGCCGGGCCCATCGTCAGCCCCGCTGAGCCACGGCTCGGTCGACGCGGCTGACCCGCTTCCCGCCCTCCGCACCGCATCCGCTTCCCGGCGAGCACGCCGGGGTGTGGCCTGCCGCGCGGCGGAGCACCCGGTCACGACTTCGTGCGCGTACGCCCCGCCCCCCCACGGCCCGCACCGGGCCGACCGTCGCCACGGAGCACACCCATGAGCCGTTACGTCGCCCCGCTGGGCTTCACCCTCGCCGCCGTCTGGGTGGCCGTCCTGTTCGTGCTGGCCGGCGGCGGTCACTGACCACCGCCGGCCGGTTCCGGCTCACACGAGCCGGGACGTCCAGAGCAGACTCAGCCCGCCCGCGCACAGCGCCAGCAGCAGCGCGATCCCCGCGTACCACTGGGTGATCTCGCGCGGCTCGGTCCGGTAGCCGATCGAGCTGCCCATGTCCTGGTAGACCTGCTTCAGTTCGCTGGCCGACGCGGCCTCGTAGAAGAAGCCCTGCGTGGTCTCCGCGAGCTGGGACAGCGCGGTGCGGTCCACCGGCACCCGCTGGAGCTGCCCGCCGATGTCGACCTGCCCGGAGTCGGTGCCGAACGCGATGGTGGACACCGGCACGTTCGCCGCCTGCGCCGCCGCGGCGGCCTCCTCGACCGAGCGGCCCGACGTGCGGTAGCCGTCGGACAGCAGCACGATCCGGGCCGGCGGGATACCGGCGGCGCCGTCGGCCGGCACCGAACGGATCGCCTCCAGGCAGGTGAACACCGCCTCGCCGGTGGCTGTCGCCTCGGCCAGCACCAGCCCGTCGATCGCGGTGGTGACAGCCGCCCGGTCCTTCGTCGGCGGCACCAGCACGTTCGCCGACTTGGCGAACGAGACGAGCCCCAGGTTGTAGCTCTCCGGCAGCTCGCCGACGAACTGCTTGGCCGCCTCCTGGGCCGCCTCCAGGCGGTTCGGCGACACGTCGTCGGCCTGCATCGACAACGACACGTCGATGGCGAGCATCACGGTGGCCCGCTCCAGCGGCTCGCGGGTGTCGATCGCCGGGCGGGCCAGCCCGGTCGCCAGCACCAGCAGGCAGAGCAGGAACGCGGTCGCCGCGACGTGCCGCCGCCAGCCCAGTCCCTTGGGCGCGACGGTACGCAACAGGTCGACGTTTGTGAACCGCAGCGCGTACTGCCGGCGGTGCAGTTGCCGCCAGACGTACGCGGCGGCGAGGGCGAGCACCGGCAGCACGGCGAGCAGCCACCACGGTTGCAGAAAACGGATCATCGAGTCGTCCCTCGGGTGCGGGCGTGCCGCTGCGCGGCGACGAAACGCACCATGTCCAGCAGCCAGTCTCGGTCGGTACGCAGGCGCAGGTGGGCCGCGCCCGCGGCGCGCAGCTCGGCGGCGATCGCACCGCGCTGGGCGGCCGCCGCCTCGGCGTACCGGCGGCGCAGGCCCGGGTCGGCGGTCTGCACCTCGTGCAGTTCCCCGCTCTCCGGGTCGACCACCGGCAGCACCCCCACGTCGGGCAGTTCCAGTTCCCGCGGATCGACCACCTCGACGGCCAGCACGTCGTGGCGGACCCGCAGCTTACGCAGCGGCCGGCCCCACTGCTGCGGCGGCGCGAGGAAGTCGGAGATCACCACCGCGACGCCGCGCCGCCGGGGCGGCCGGTTGAGCAGTTCGACGAGCGCGCCGAGGTCGCTGCGGCCGGGCCGGATCTCGGCGCCCGCCACCGCCCGCAGCAGCCCCTGGGCCTCCTTGCGGCCGGAACGGGCGGGCAGCCGCAGCATCGTCCCCGGCCCGCCGGCCCCGCCGGTGCCGACGACCGCGCCGATCCGGTTGCCGCCCCGCACGGTCAGGTGGGCCAGCGCGGCGACCGCGGCGACCGCCACGTCCCGCTTGAGCCACCGCCCGGTGCCGAAGTCCAGGCTGGCCGACATGTCGACGGCCAGCCACGTCTCCAGCTCACGGTCGGCCACGGTACGCCGGACGTGCGGCATGGTGGTGCGGGCGGTGACCGGCCAGTCCATCCGGCGCACGTCGTCGCCGGGCCGGTACTCCCGGGACTCCCCCGCCTCGCTGCCCGGTCCGGGCAGCAGCCCGGCGTAGTCGCCCTGGAGCAGCCCGTCCAGCTTGCGGGTGACCATGAGCTGGAGCCGGGCCAGCACGGCCCCCGAGCGGTCGCCGGCGGCGCTCAGCGGGGTGGGCGAGCTCACGGCCGCTGCCCGGGCCATCCGTTGTGCGGGACGGACGGTGGCGGCGGTGTGGCCTGCTGGCGGGGCGCGACGGCGGGCAGCGGGATGGTCGACATCACCCGGTGCACGATGTGGTCGGCCGGTACGTCGTCGGCGAGCGCGTCGTAGCTGAGCACCAGCCGGTGACGCAGGATGTCCGGCGCGATGTCCTGCACGTCCTGCGGCAGCGCGTAGTCCCGGCCGCGCAGCAGCGCCAGCGCGCGGGTGGCCCGGACCAGGCCGAGTGAGGCGCGCGGGCTGGCGCCGTACTGGATGAGCTGGGCCACGTCGGGCATGCCGTGCTCGGCCGGCGCCCGGGTGGCGAGCACCAGCCGGACCGCGTAGTCGACGAGCGCGTTGTGCACGAACACCTGGTCGGCCTTGTGCTGAAGGGCGACCAGGTCCGGGGTGTCGAACACCCGGGCCGGCTCGGGCGGGGCAACACCCATCCGGTAGACGATCTCGCGCTCCTCGGCGTCCGTCGGGTAGCCCACGACGATCTTCATGAGGAACCGGTCCCGCTGCGCCTCGGGCAGCGGGTAGACGCCCTCCTGCTCGATCGGGTTCTGGGTGGCCATGACCAGGAACGGGTCGGGCACCCGGTGGCTCTCGCCGCCGATGGAGACCTGCCGCTCGCTCATCACCTCCAGCAGCGCCGACTGCACCTTGGCGGGCGCGCGGTTGATCTCGTCGGCGAGCAGGAAGTTGACGAAGACCGGGCCCAGCTCGACGTCGAACTTCTCGCTGGACTGCCGGTAGATCCGGGTGCCCATGATGTCGGCGGGCACCAGGTCGGGGGTGAACTGGACCCGGGCGAACGAGCCGCCGACGACCCGCGCCAGCGTCTCCACGGCGAGCGTCTTGGCCACGCCCGGCACGCCCTCCAGCAGGCAGTGCCCACGGGCCAGCAGCGCGACGAACATCCGCTCGACCATCCGGTCCTGGCCGACGATCACCCGCTTGGTCTCGAACAGCGCCCGCTCCAGCAGCGTGGCGTCCTGGGCCGGGGTGGTGCCCGCCGGGGGCGGCGCGTCCGGCGCCGCCTCGGTCGGGTTCGGCACGTCGGGTGTGGTCGGCTGGGCCACCGGTCCTCCACAGCAGGGTCGTCGTCGCGGCGTGGTGCGTATCAAGACTGTCATGCCTCGCTGAGAGCCGAGGGTGGGAGAGGCACGATTTTCGCCGCGCCGTCCGGCCACGCCGTCCCGGCGCGCGGGAAACGCTGAACACGGGTGGACAACAAGGGGTCCGCCGTGTGTACGATTCACCCCGTCGCCGGGCGGCTCCCCCCGTGGCCGCCCGGCGCTAAAGCTCCCGGCGTGCGGCCTCTAGACTCGCCCCGGTGACGACTCCCACCACCCCGGACGAGACGCTGATCTGCTCGGCGCGGGGGTGTCGCGCACCCGCCGCCTTCCAGCTCCGCTGGCACAATCCCCGCCTGCACGCGCCGGACCGGCGCAAGACCTGGCTGGCCTGCCCGGAGCACCGCGGCTCCCTCGGTGACTTCCTCGAGGCACGCGGCTTCCTCCGCGAGGTGGTCCCGCTTCCCTGATCGCCTACGCTCGAAGCGTGAGCGAGCAGACGACCCGAGTCCGTACCGGCGGCGAGCACGGCAGGTCTCCCCGATGAGCGGTGACGGCCCCGCCGGCCTCCCGCCCGCCTCGCGCAGCGCGCTGGAGCCCTGGCCGGACACGGTCCACTGGCAGCCGATCTCCCGCGACCTGATCTGGGTGGAGCTGATCCGGCTCGGCATCGGGCTGGCCGTGGCGCTCGTGGTGCTCGGCGTGGCCTGGGCGCTGTCCGGGCACTGGCTGCTCGGCGCCGCCGTCGGCGTGGCGCTGCTGATGGGCGTCTGGCGGTCCGTCACCATCGTGCGCGCGGTCCGCGCCTGGGGGTACGCCGAGCGCGACGACGATCTGCTCGTGCGCCACGGTCTGCTGGTGCGGCGGCTGTCCATCGTGCCGTACTCGCGGATGCAGTTCGTCGATGTGAGCGCCGGTCCGCTGGAGCGCGCATTCGACCTCGCCACCGTGCAATTGCATACGGCCGCCGCGGCGAGCGACGCGCGCGTGCCCGGCCTGCGCCCGGCCGAGGCGTCCCGGCTGCGCGACCGGCTGACCGCGCTGGGCGAGGACCGGGCGGAGGGCCTGTGAGCGAGCGGAGCGACTCCGGCGCCCCGCCGCCCCACGACGACCGGCCCGAGCCCACGCCCGGCCCGCCCGCGCCGGGTTACGGCCCGCCCGCCGCGCCGCCCGTCCCCGGACCACCATCCGGATACGGGCCTCCGCCCGGAGACGGGACGCCGACCGCCTACGGGCCACCTCCCGGGTACGCACCGCCGCCCGGCTACGGTCCGCCCGGCTCGGCGGCACCCGGGTACGGCCCCCCGCCCGGACCCGACGCGGCGCCCGGGCCGTGGCCCGCGCCGCTGCCGCCGTACCCGGGACCGTGGGGTCCGGCGGCCGGACCGCCCGGCGGTGAGGAGCCCCGGCAGCGGCTGCATCCGCTCAGCCCGGCGCTGCACGGCGCGAAGTCGCTGGTCGTGGTGATCGCCGGGCTCTCCTGGTCGACGCTGTCGCGGGTCGGGTTCGGCTGGTTCGCGGTGCTGGTCACCGTCTTCGTGCTCGGCGCCACCGTGCTGTCGGTGGTGAGCTGGTGGAACACCGGCTACCACCTGGTGGGCCGCGAGCTGCGGGTCTACGAGGGCCTGCTGTGGCGGCGTACCCGGGCCATCCCGCTGGAGCGGCTGCAGGCGGTGGAGGTGGTCCGGCCGCTGCTGGCCCAGCTCACCGGCCTGGCCGAGCTGCGGCTGGAGGTGGTCGGCGGGGGCAAGACCGAGGCACCGCTGGCCTACCTCAGCGTGGCCGAGGCCACCGCGCTGCGGCAGCGGCTGCTCGCGGTCGCCGGTCGCTCCGCCCCGGCGCCGGTGCCGGCAGCCGAGCCCGGCGCGCCGGTCGGGGCGCCCGTGCCGGAGGGTCGCCGGCTGCACGCCGTCCGCAACCAGGATCTGCTGGTCAGCCAGCTGCTCACGCCGCAGGCGTTCCTGCTGCCGCTGGGTCTGGTGTTCGTCGGTGCCCAGTTCCTCTCCGAGGGCTCGTGGTCGTTCATCGCCGTGGCGAGCACGCTCACCGCGATGGCCGGTGTGGTGCTGCAACCGATCCGCCGGGTGCTCGACGACTGGAGCTTCCGCCTCGACCGGGACGACGGCACGCTGCGCGTGCACAACGGGCTGCTGGAGACGCGGATGCAGACCGTGCCGCTGCACCGGGTGCAGACGGTACGGGCGACCTGGCCGCTGCTGTGGCGGATGAAGGGGTGGCTGCGGCTGCGGCTGGAGGTGGCCGGCTACTCGGCCGGTGAGCCGGACGACCGCAACCGCCCGGACCGGCTGCTGCCGGTCGGCGAGGCGGGCACCGGCGCGATGGTCGTGGCGGAGGTGCTGCCCGGCGTACGGCTGGACGCGCTGCCCGCCACGCCGCCCCCGTCACGGGCCCGGTGGCTGCGGCCGCTGAGCCGCAAGGTGGTCGGCGCCGGTCTCGACGAGCGGGTCTTCGTGGCCCGCTCCGGGTTGCTGACCCGCCGGTTGACGCTGGTGCCGTACGCGCGGATCCAGAGCGTGCGCGTCACCCGCGGTCCGGTGCAGCGGCTGCTGCGGCTGGCCACCGTGCACGCGGACACCGCCGGTGGGGCCGGGGCGGCGGCCGTCGACCGGGATCTGGCCGACGCGTGGGAGCTGGCCGCGGAGCTGACCGAGCGGTCGCGCGCCGCCCGCCGTACCGACAGCGGCCGCTGACCCCGGCGGGCCGCGACGCCACGACGGCGGTGGGCAAACGACGGCGGCGCGGCTACGACCCGGCCGCCCGAGACGGCCGGTGGCGCGGGCCTACCGGCGCTCGGCGGGCACCGCGTCCCGGTCGTCGGCGGCGCGGTCCGGGAGGTCGGCGGAGGCGTCGCCGTCGGCGGACGGCTCGCCTGCGGCGACGGCGGGCTCACCGGCCCGCCGGGCCTGCCGCGCCGCCCACCAGCGCTCGGCCAGGCCGACCACCAGGAACGTCATGCCCACGTACGCCCAGCCGACCAGCACGTCGATCAGGTAGTGCTCGCCGCTGTACATCAGCGTGAACGTCATGGCCAGCGGGTACGCCAGCATCAGCGGCCACCAGCGCTTACGCACCGACCGCATGAAGAACAGCACCACGAACAGCGCGAACGCGGTGTGCAGCGACGGCATCGCGGCCACCGGGTTGGAGGCGATCTGCCCGGCGTTGAGCAGGTTGCCCGCGCCGTGCATGCCGATCTCCTTCCACCCCCGGGTGGAGATCCGCGCGACCTCGGTGAGCAGGCCGTTCTGCGCCGCCCACCACGGCGGCGCGGCCGGGTAGGCGAAGTAGGTGACCAGGCCGGCCGCGCACAGGAAGCCCCAGCGGGACATGTACGCGATCCAGCGCCGCCGGTTGCGCATCCACAGCACCGCGGCGGCGGCGAACGTCGCCACGAAGTGCGAGAAGTAGATCCAGCTCACCAGCACGTCCCACCAGCGCACCTCGGACGCGTCGTACAGGCGCTCCTGGAGCCAGATCGTCGGCACCTCGCCGCCGGTGAGCCACCCGGTGAGGAAGCGGTCGGCGACGATCAGCTCCATCGCGTGCGGGGTGGCGCCGTTGTCGGCGAACCCGCGGGACAGGTTGTACGCGGCCAGCAGCAGCACCACCGGGATCCAGTCCCGGGCGAACCGCAGGTGGCTGCGCCACGGGCGGGCCGAGTTCCACGCGATCGTGCCGGCCCAGATCCACAGGAACGCGTACGCCGGGTCGGTGGGCAGGCCGATGGCGAGCCAGGCGACGACGAAGGCGACGCCCCAGATGGTCATCGCGATCACACGGCGGCGCCCACCGTCGGGCGATTCGGTGGTCGCGTCGGGGGCGGGGGTCGGAGATTGTGTCAGCTCGGCCATCGCGGACAAGGTTAACGGCGGCCGACCGGCGGGCATGCGGGCGGGCGGTGACGACCGGACCGGTGGCGGCTCGGACGCCGGACGGCCGCGGGCCGGCTGCACTAGGCTCGGCCGCATGCAGGAGCAGCCGGAGTCGCCCTTCACGCCGGGCCTGACCGCCCGGGTCGAGCTCACAGTGACCGACGCCGACACCGCACAGGCGGTCGGCTCGGGGGACGTGCCGGTGCTCGGCACACCCCGGGTGCTGGCGCTGGCCGAGGCGGCGACGGTGGCCGCCACCGCGACCCGGATGCCGTCCGGGTCGACCACCGTCGGCGTCCGGGTGGAGCTGGAGCACCGCGCGGCCACGCCGGTCGGTCGCACCGTGGCCGCCCACGCCGAGCTGGTGAAGGTCGACGGGAAGCGGCTCGTCTTCGACGTGACAGTCACCGACGGGCCCACCGTGGCGGCGCAGGGCCGGGTCGAGCGGGTGCTCGTCGACCGGCAGCGCTTCGTCGAGCGGGCCGTGCGCCAGTCATGACCGCCGGGTTCTCCGAGGTCGCCGCCGGGGTGCACGTGCTGCGCGAGCCGACGCTCGCGGTGAACGTGGTGCTGGTGGTGGGTGACGGCGCGGCGCTGCTGGTGGACACGCTTTCCACCGCCGGGCAGGCCCGGGAACTGGCGGAGGCGGCGCGGGCGGTGACGCCGTACCCGTGGACGATCGTGAACACGCACCACCACTTCGACCACTGCTTCGGCAACGCCACGCTGGCCGGTCCGGACACCGCGATCTACGCGCAGGCCCAGGCCGCGGCGGCGCTGCGGGACCGGTCCGACGCGGTGCGCCGCGCCGCGTACGAGGAGATGCGTGCCGGGCACCCGGCGCTGGCCGAGGAACTGGCGCACACCGAGCTGCGGGCGCCGACGCACGAGGTGCACGAGGAGACGGTGCTCGACGTCGGCGGCCGGCGCGTGGTGCTGCGCTATCCCGGGCACGGGCACACCGACGCCGACCTGGTGGTGCACGTGCCCGACGCGGACGTGCTGGTCGCGGGCGACCTGGTGGAGCAGAGCGGACCGCCGGCGTTCGAGGAGTCGTACCCCCTGAAGTGGCCGGACGCGCTGGCCGACCTGCTGCGGCTGACCACGCCCACGACGGTGGTGGTGCCCGGCCACGGCGAGCCGGTCGGCGCGGACTTCGTCCGCGAGCAGCACGCGCAGCTCGCGCGGCAGGCGTGGCTGATCCGCGCCGGGCACACCGGCAGCGCCCCGCCGGAGCGGGTGGCGGCCGAGTCGCCGTTCGGCGCCCGGCCGGGCCTGATCGCTGCCCGCCGCGGCTACGCGGAACTGGACGGCACGGCCTGACCGGCGGCCTGCTTCAGCCGGCGTCGGCCAGGATCTCCCGGAGGCGGTTGCGGCACTCGGCGACGAACGCCGGGAACGTGTGCCAGTAGTAGGAGACGCCACTGGCCGCCACCCCGAGCGCCCAGGCGCGGGCCCGCGCCCAGGTCACGTCGTCCACGCCGAGCGCCTCCCGGTAGGCGTGCCGGGCCTGCGGCGGAAGGTCCCAGATCGGCGCGTGTTCGGCGTCGGGGTGCCCGACGGTGAGGCCGCCGAAGTCGATGACCGCCCGCAGCCGGCCGTCGTGCACCAGCAGGTTTGTGGGTTTGAGGTCCCCGTGCAGCCAGACGTGCGGGGCGGCGGGTTCGGGCAGGGTGAGGGCGCCTCGCCAGAGCCCGACCAGGGTGTCGACGTCCGTCTCGTCGCCGATCAGGGTCCGGCAGTCGTCGAGCGCCGCGGAGATCCAGGTGTCGCAGGGCCGGAGGCTGCCGCCGCGGTAGCCGCTGAGCGGGCCCGCGCGGGTCGCGCCGAGCAGGTCGGTCGCGTGCAGGCGCCGGACGAACACGGCCAGGTCGGCGCCGAGGGCGGCCCAGTCCTCGACCGTGCCGGACCGGACCTCGTCGCCCGGTATCCATCGCTGCACCGACCACGGCAGCGGGAAGGCGTCGGCCGGGACGCCGGCGTACACCGGTTCCGGCACCCGGTACGGCAGCAGCGGTGCGAGCCGGGGCAGCCACCGCTGTTCCTTGCGCAGGGCGCCGGCCTTCTCGGCGGTGCGCGGCAGGCGGACGAGCAGGTCGGCGCCGAGCCGGTACATCGTGTTGTCGGTCCCGGCGCCGGCCGGGGTCAGCGGCAGCGCGGCCCACTCGGGGCGCTGTGCGGTCAGCAGCGCCCGGACGACCTGCTCGTCCACGGGTATCTCGTCCTGGTGCAGGGCCATCCGGTGATCATGCGGGGCGGGCCGGCGCCGCGGCCACCGGGTTTCCGGGGGCCGGCCCGGGGCGGGCGTGTCCCCGCAGGGCGCCGAGCAGTGCGTCGAGGTGCGGGGCGGCGGCCAGGATCGCCGCCCGTGCCGGCGGCTCCAGCTCGGCCAGCGCCTCGTCGAGCAGCGCGGCGCGGTTGGTCTCGTAGTCGGCCATCCGGGCCCGGGCGGCCTCGGTCACGCGCAGCCGCAGCACGCGGCGGTCGCCGGGGTCGCGGTCACGGGCCAGCAGCCCGGCGTCGGTGAGGTCGCGGACCAGCGTGCTCACCGTGTTGGGCGCGGTGCAGAGGCGCCGGGCCACCTCCTTGCCGCTGATCCCGGGCGTCTCCCGGACCAGCAGCAGCAACTCCACCTGCGCCTCGGGCAGCGGGTCGCGTCCCACCCGCGCCCCGGTCCGGCGGCGCAGGAGGCGGTGCAGCTCCCCCACGACCGCTCCGACGCGCGCGACCTGCTCGTTCGTCGCCACGGAGTCACCCGCCTCACATCGCAATAGTTCTGACTACAGATGTAAGGTACCCGGACGCACCGGATCCAGGGGGTACCCACTCGTGAGCAACGCCGCGCCGACCGCCGCGCGCCCGGCCGCCGACCGCACCACCGCGTCCACCGGCGGCGTGACGCTGCTGGTGCTGCTCGGCACGCTCACCGCGATCGGCCCGCTGTCGCTGGACATGTACCTGCCGGCGTTCCCGGCCATGACCCGCGACCTCGGCGCCGACCAGGCCGGCATCCAGCTCTCGCTGACCACCTGCCTGATCGGTCTCGCCCTGGGACAGCTCGTCACCGGTCCACTCAGTGACCGCTGGGGGCGCCGCCGTCCGGTGCTTGTCGGCGTGGTCGCGTACACCGTGCTGGCGCTGGCGTGCGCCGCGGCGCCGAACGCCCCGCTGCTCGCAGCCGCGCGGTTCGCCCAGGGCGTCGCCGGCGGCATGGGCGTGGTGGTCGCCCGCGCGGTGGTCCGCGACCTCTACTCGGGACGGGACGCCGCGAAGTACTTCTCCCGGCTCACCCTGGTCTTCGGCGTGGCACCGGTGGCGGCACCGGGCGTGGGCAGCCTGGTACTACGGTTCGGCTCGTGGCGGGCCGTCTTCGTGGCCCTCGCCGTCATCGGGGCGGTGCTCGCCGTCGCCGTCGCGCTGCGCCTGCCGGAGACGCTGCCGCCCGAGCGCCGCAGCACCGGTGGCCTGGGGGCCACCGTCCGGACCATGCGGTCGCTGCTCGCCGACCGGGTCTACCTCGGGTACGCGCTGACGCAGGGCTTCGCGTTCGCCGGACTGTTCGCGTACATCTCCGGGTCGTCGTTCGTGTTCCAGGACGTCTTCGGCGTCTCCGCGGCCGTGTTCAGCGTGATCTTCGGCGTCAACGCGCTCGCCCTGGTGGCGGTCGGGCAGGCGAACGCCCGGCTGCTCGACCGGTTCACGCCGCGCCGGCTGCTGGTCACCACGCTGGTGGTCGGCCTGGTCACCGCGATCGGCGTGCTGAGCGGCGCGCTGGCGGGCAGCCTGGTCGTGACGGCGGTGGCGCTGTTCGCCTTCGTCGGCTCGCTCGGCATGGTGATGCCGAACAGCACCGCGCTGGCGCTGGACGCGCACGCCCGGCACGCGGGCACCGCTGCCGCGCTGATGGGCGGCATCCAGTCGGTGGTGGGCGCGCTCGCCGCGCCGCTGGTCGGGCTCGGCGGCGAGGGCAGCGCGCTGCCCATGGCGGTGGTGCTGGCCGGCGCCGCGTTCCTGTCGCTGACCGCCGTCGTGACGCTGGCCCGGCCGCGCGCCTGAGCACGGGGCGGACGGGTCATGGGAAGCGGGTGGCGACTGCGGTGCGGGTGGGCATGGCGGTGGCGCCGCCCGGTGACTCGCACACCACCGCCGCCACCCGCAGCGCGAACGCGACCCGCTCCCGCCACCCGGCCGGGTCGAGCGGCTCACCCGCGGCCAGCAGGTCGGCCACCAGCGCGCCCATCACCGAGTCGCCCGCGCCGGTGGCGTCCACCGCGTCCACCTTCGGCGCGGGTACCCGCACCACGTCGTCGCCCGCGGCGACCAGGGCGCCGTCCGCGCCGAGCGTGACCACGACCGTGCTCGCGCCCAGTTCCCGCAGGTACGCGGCGACGCCCTCGACCGGCTCGTCCGGGTAGAGCAGCCGCGCGTCGGCGCTGCTGAGCTTGACCAGGTGCGCGGCGGCGGCGAACTCGGCGACCACCGCCCGCAGCCCGTCCAGCGCGCCCGGGGCGGTGAGCAGGCGGGGCCGTACGTTCGGGTCGAACACCCGCAGCGCGCCCGCGATCGACCAGGCGCGCCGGGCGGCGGCCAGCACCGGCGGGTCGAGCAGCACGATAGAGCCGCAGTAGAGCACGTCCGCGCCCTCGACCAGCGCCACGTCCAGGTCGTCCGGGCCGAGCAGCGCGTACGAGCGGGGTTCGCCGTAGAAGCGGAAGTCCGGCTCCGCGCCGGCGAACGTGGCCACTGCCAGCGCTGTCGGCGCCGGCACCGTCACCGTCCCGCTCACGTCCACCCCGGCGCCGGTGAGGAACGCGCGGATCCGTCCGGCCAGCGCGTCGTCGCCGAGCGACCCGACGAACCGCGCGTCCCCGCCGAGCCGGGCGACCGCCACCGCCACGTTGAGCGGGCCGCCGCCGATCGCCTGCCGGTAGACGGGTTCTCCGTCGTGTTCGGCATCGAGCAGGTCCACCAGCGCCTCGCCGAGCACCACCGCGTACCCCATCCTGGCTCCCCTCGTCGTCCTCCCCCCGATCCTGTCGCATGCCGGTGCCACCGCGCGCCGGGACCCGGGCATCGAGCGCCGCCTATTGCGGGCGGCGTGCGGACGTGGTGGGATGGCGATGCCGGGTAACGACGCGGGGGGCTGCCGCGTCGCCGGCCGCCGGGTCGATCCGACGCGAGGGCATCCACGGTCCGTGGCAACGGACCGCAAGCGGTGCGCGCCCGCAGACGGCCCCGGCCGCACGCCGACCGGGCGCGGGCACCGCGATCGTCGCATCCGCTCGTCGCAGCGGGGCGGGCCGAACCGGGCCACGCTCCGCGAGTCAGGAGATCCCCGTGCACCGATCCCGTACGGCCGCGTTGCTCACCGCGGCCGCCACCCTGGCCCTGGGCGCGTTCGCCCTGGCCACCCACTCCGGACCGGCGGCCGCACACGGCGCGGCCATGACGCCGGGCGCCCGCACCTACCTGTGCTGGAAGGACGGCCTCACCGGAACCGGTGAGATCCGGCCGAACAACCCCGCCTGCTCGTCGGCGGTGGCCGCGAACGGGGCGAACTCGCTGTACAACTGGTTCAGCGTGCTGCGCTCCGACGCCGGCGGGCGGACCGTCGGGTTCATCCCCGACGGCAAGCTGTGCAGCGGCGGCAACCCCAACTTCAGCGGGTACGACGCGGCGCGCAACGACTGGCCGATCACCCACCTGACGGCGGGCCGGTCGATGGAGTTCCGGTACAGCAACTGGGCCCACCACCCGGGCACGTTCTACTTCTACGTGACCAAGGACAGCTGGAGCCCGAACCGGCCGCTGGCCTGGAGCGACCTGGAGGAGCAGCCGTTCCTGCAGGTGACCAACCCGCCGCAACGCGGCGCGGTCGGCACCAACGACGGTCACTACTACTTCACCGGCAACCTGCCGTCGAACAAGAGCGGCCGGCACATCATCTACTCGCGCTGGGTCCGCTCGGACAGCCAGGAGAACTTCTTCGGCTGCTCGGACGTGACGTTCGACGGCGGCAACGGCGAGGTGACCGGAATCGGCTCGGGCGGCAGCAACCCCCCGACGACCGCGCCGCCGACCACCGCGCCGCCGACGACCGCGCCCCCGACCACCGCGCCGCCGACCTCACCTCCGCCGGTGACGACCAGCCCGACCATGCCGGCCGGCTCCTGCATGGCGGTGTACAAGGTGGTCACCGCCTGGGGCGGCGGCTTCCAGGGCGAAGTGACGATCATGAACCACAGCACCCGGACCTACTCCGGGTGGACCGCGAACTGGACCTGGCCCAGCGGCCAGACCATCAACCAGGTGTGGAACGGCACGTTGAGCGGCAGCGGGGCGTCGGTGAGCGTCTCCAACGCCGCCTACAACGGCAGCGTCCCGCCGGAGGGCACCACCACGTTCGGCTTCACCGCGAACTTCTCCGGCACCAACACCCTGCCGACTGTCACCTGCACCGGCAGGTGATCCCGTAACGGGCCGGGCCCCCGGGGGAACACCCCGGGGGCCCTTCCTCGTCACGCTCGCGTCAGCGGACCATGCTGCCGACGACCGGCTTGGTGAGCAGCGCGGACTGGTTGCGCTGGATGCCCGGGTCGAGCGTCTTGGCCACGAAGATGGCGTGCCAGATGCAGAAGATCAGCACGGTCCACACCTTGCGGGAGTGGTCCGCCTCCTCCCGCTTGTGCTCCTCCAGCAGGCGCATCGCGTACGACAGGTCGATCAGGTCACCCGCGCCCGAGGTGGACAGCACGTGCCGCGCCCACTCGTACATCTCGCCGCGCAGCCAGACCCGGGTCGGGGTCGGGAAGCCCAGCTTCTTGCGGTTCACGATGGCCGGCGGCACGACGCCCTGCAGCGCCTGGCGCATCGCGTACTTGGTGGCCTCGGAGCGCGGCGGCAGCTTCAGGTCGACCGGGATGCCGGCGGCGACGTTGAACACCTCCCGGTCCAGGAACGGCACCCGCACCTCCAGCGAGTGCGCCATCGAGATCCGGTCGGCCTTGACCAGGATGTCGCCGCGCAGCCAGGTGTAGAGGTCGACGTACTGCATCTTGGTGACGTCGTCCAGCTCGGTGCACTCGGCGTAGATCGGCGCGGTCACGTCCGTGTAGCGCACCGAGGGGTCGTAGCGGCGCAGCAGGTGCTGCTTCTCCTCCTCGGTGAACATCCGGGCGTTGCCGTAGTAGCGCTCCTCGATCGGGGTGGTGCCGCGCTCCAGGAAGCTCTTGCCCTTGACGCCCTGCGGGATCGCCTTGGACACCGCGCGCAGACCCTTCTGCACGCCGTCGGGCAGGCTGTTCACCGCGTTGAGCGACAGCGGCTCCCGGTAGATCGTGTAGCCGCCGAAGAACTCGTCGGCGCCCTCACCGGAGAGCACCACCGTGACGTGCTCGGCGGCCTTCTTCGCCACGAAGTACAGCGGCACCAGCGCCGGGTCGGCGACCGGGTCGTCCAGGTGCCAGACGATCTTCGGCAGCGCGTCGATCATGTCCTGCGGCCCGATCTTGGTCGGGATCGTGGTCACGTCGAGGTGCCGGGCCGAGTCCTGGGCCACGTCGATCTCGGAGTAGCCGGGCACGTCGTAGCCGACGGTGAAGGTGAGGATGTTCGGGTTGAACTCGCGGGCCAGCGCCACCACAGCGGTGGAGTCGATGCCGCTGGACAGGAACGAGCCGACCGGCACGTCCGAGCGCATGTGCATCCGGACGCTCTCCCGCAGCGTCTCCCGGATGTCGTGGTAGAGCCGCTGCTCGTCGGAGACCGGGGCCGGCCGGAACACCGGCCGGTACCAGCGGCGCACCTCGATCCGGCCACCAGGGGTCCAGGTCAGGTACTCCCCCGAGCCGATCCGGCTGATCCCCTTGTGCAGCGTGCCCGGCTCGGGCACGTACTGCAGCGTCAGGTAGTGGCTCAGGTTCGCCGTGTCGATGCCCGCGTCGCCCTGGTACGCCGAGTGCGCGAACGGCAGCAGCGCCTTCTTCTCCGAGGCGAGGTAGAGGCCGTCCTGCGTCTGGAGGTAGTGCAGCGGCTTGATGCCGAAGTAGTCCCGCGCGCCGAAGGCCCGCCGCTCCTGCCGGTCCCAGATCACGAACGCGAACATGCCGCGCAGCTTGGTGAGCACCTGCTCACCCCAGTAGTGGTAGCCGGCGACGATCACCTCGCCGTCGCCGTTCGTGGCGAACTGGGCGCCGTAGTCGCGGATCAGCTCCTCGCGCAGCTCGATGTAGTTGTAGATCTCGCCGTTGAAGGTGAGCAGGTACCGCCCGCCCGCGTACGGCAGGGGCTCGTGGCTCAGCGCCACGTCGATGATCGCCAGGCGCTTGTGCGCGAACACGCCGTCCGCGTACCGGCCGGAGGCGTCGCCGACCACCTCGACCCCTGTCTCGTCCGGGCCACGGTGGTGCAGGCACTCCAGTGCGCCGGCGATGTTGTCGCGGTGGGCGGCGGCGTCGCCGCGCGCGCTGAAGAAGGCCAGGAGTCCGCACATGGCCGCCATCTTTCCACGCGCCGGAAGCCGCCGTCGCGGCACCGCAGGCACCTCCCGCTGTCGTGCGCGCGGTACCGTCGGGACCAGCGACGAGGCTCAGGGAGGGGCGGATCATGGCCGAGGAGCGGACCCGGCAGGGCAAGGCGGCGGACGGCACGGAGTCGCACGACCCGGACTTCCCGGAGGCGTTCCTGTCGTTCATGCGGCAGGGCTGGCGGGACACCGAACTGCCGGTCACCCCGCGCGCGGAGGTGCCCAACCACGCCAAGCGGCGGGCCGCGCTGGCCGAGGCCTTCCCGGGCGAGACGCTGGTCATCCCCACCGGCAACGAGAAGGTACGCGCCAACGACACCGAGCACCGGTTCCGGCCGGGCAGCGACTTCGCGTACCTGACCGGCGATCTGGAGCCGGACAGCGTCCTCGTGCTGCGGCCGGGCGGCGAGGCCACGCTGTTCATGCGGCCCCGGTCGTCGCGGGTGACCGACGAGTTCTTCCGCAGCCGCCACGGTGAGCTGTGGGTGGGCCGCCGGCCGACGCTGCGGGAGAAGTCCACCGAGCTGGGCCTGCCGACGGCCGACCTGAGCGAGCTGGACGCGGCGCTGGCCGACCTGGCTCCGGGGCGTACCCGGGTGCTCCGCGGTTTCGACGCCCGGGTGGACGCGGCGGTGCGTCAGTACGACGGCGCGCGCGCCGACGGGCAGCCCGGCCGCGACCGGGAGCTGGCGATCGCGATCGCCGAGCTGAAGCTGGTCAAGGACGAGTGGGAGATCGCGCAGCTCCAGGAGGCGTGCGACGCCACGGTGCGCGGCTTCGAGGACGTGGCGCGGGCGCTGCCGGCCGACCGCGGGGTCTCCGAGCGGCTGCTGGAGGGTGTCTTCGCGCTGCGCGCCCGGCACGACGGCAACGACGTCGGCTACGGCTCGATCGTCGGGGCCGGCGAGCACGCCACGATCCTGCACTGGGTGCACAACCACGGCGCGACCCGTCCGGGTGAGCTGCTGCTGATGGACATGGGCGTGGAGAACCGCAACCTCTACACCGCCGACGTGACCCGGGTGCTGCCGGTCGACGGCCGGTTCACGCCGTTGCAGCGTCAGGTCTACGACGCGGTGTACGCCGCGCAGCAGGCCGGCATCGAGATGTGCCGGCCGGGTGTGGCGTTCCGGGACGTGCACCTGGCCTCGATGCGGGTGCTGGCCGAGGCGCTGAAGGATCTCGGGCTGCTGCCGGTGAGCGTGGACGAGGCGATGGACCCGGCCTCCACGGTCTACCGGCGGTGGACGCTGCACGGCACCAGCCACATGCTCGGCATCGACGTGCACGACTGCGCCAACGCGCGCAAGGAGACCTACCGCGAGGGGCCGCTCGGCGAGGGGTACGTGCTCACCGTCGAGCCGGGGCTCTACTTCCAGCCGGAGGACGAGCTGGTCCCGGAGGAGCTGCGGGGCATCGGGGTGCGGATCGAGGACGACATCCTGGTCACCGCCGACGGCCCGGTGAACCTGTCGGCCGGGCTGCCGCGCGCCTCCGCCGAGGTGGAGACCTGGCTGGCCGAGCAGCGTGAGGCGGGCCCCCGCCTGCCCGGCTGATCCCCGCGGCCGCGAACTCCTTCGGGCCCCATCACCGCGCCTCGACGGCGGGTGGTGGGGCCCGCCGCCGTCTGGGCCGTTGCGGTCCCCCTGACGTGGTTGGTCACCGACCGCCGTTCGTGGGAGGAATGCGGGCTTTTTTCGGATAAGTCTTCCTCGCGAGGAACCTTCTCATACGGTGCTGATCAGAGGCTACAACCGGTTTGTAGCTGGTCGCCCGGCCTGGGGCGGTGCGACCCGTTTGGGAAGAACCGAAAGGGCTCTCATGTCGAACGACGTAACGACACCCGACGGCGGCGCTCCGATGGCGCCCCCGCCGGGGACGAGCAAACGGCGGGCGCTCTGGGTCGCCACCGGCGTGGCCGGGCTGACCGGCGTCGTCGGGCTGGCGGCGCTCGGCGGGCTCGCCGCCCGCGACGACAAGTCCGGCACCGAACCGGTGGCGGACAACCACGCCGCCGCGCCGCAGAACGCCGGCAACGACTCGCACGACGACGGCAAGGACGGCAAGGACCGTGGCCAGGAAGGCCGCGACCGTGGCGAGTGGGGCCCGGACAAGGGCGAGTGGGGCAAGGACGGCAAGGACGACCACGGCAAGACACGCGAGGTCCCCTGCAAGGACGACGCCCTGATCGACGCCCTCGAACTGGCCAACCGCGACCACGGCGGCACCATCAAGCTCGCCGAGAACTGCACCTACGAACTCGGCGTCAAGGACCGCAAGTTCGGCTCCGCCCTGCCCGAGATCAAGCAGGACGTCACCATCAAGGGCAACAACTCCACCATCAAGCGCGACGCCGAAGACACCTTCCGCATCTTCCGCGTCGTCGACGGCGGCGACCTCACCCTCAAGGACCTCACCGTCTCCGGCGGCAACGCCAACGAATTCAAGTACCCCGGGCCGTCGGTGCCGAAGGCGGCCGGGCCGGACGGCAAGGACGACGACAAGCGGTTCGAGGGTGACGGCGGCGCGCTCCTGGTGGAGCGTGGCGGCAGCGCGCACCTGGACAACGTGAAGCTGGTCGACAACAACGCCGAAGGTGACGGCGGCGCCATCGCCAACTACGGCCGCACCTGGCTCAAGGAGAGCAAGGTCGTCGACAACCACGCCCAGGGCGACGGCGGCGGCATCTTCAACGAGGGCATCCTCAAGGTCGAGGAAACCCACGTCGACGACAACACCGCAGGCGGCAACGGCGGCGGCATCGCCAACGGCAGCGGTGAGCATCACGGCGGGCCGGTCGACCTGGCCTCGGCCGCGAAGCCCGGCAAGGGCGACAAGGGCGAGCACGGCAAGCACCGCGCGGGCACCGTCGAGATCATCGGGGCGCACGAGGGCAAGGACGCCTCGCTGAGCACGCTGAGCCACAACCGGGCCGGTCACAACGGTGGCGGTCTGTTCAGCAGCGGCGGCTGGGTCACCGTCTCGTTCACCGCGATCGGCGGCAACGTCGCCTGCGAGAACGGCGGTGGCGTCTACGCCGAGAACACCGACCTGCTCCTGGAGAAGGTCCACGTGGCGGGCAACCACGCCGACGGCGACGGCGGCGGCGTGGTGACGACCGGTGGTCGGGACTGGGCCGGTAACGGCGCCGAGAAGGACGGCCTCGCGGGGAGCGCCACGATCGCCGACAGCGCCGTCGTGGACAACACGGCCGGCCGGTTCGGCGGCGGCATCTTCAACGGTGAGTGGCTCATCAAGATCGAGGACGGCTTCCTCGCCCGCGACCACGACAAGGACGACAACGCCACCCTCACCATCCGCGACACCGACATCAAGGGCAACACCGCCCTCAACGGCGGCGGCATCTTCAACAACAAGGCGAAGATCACCCTGACCAAGACCCACGTCACCAAGAACACCGCCACCGACTCCAGCAAGCTCCACCGGGTCGCCGGCGGCGTCCTCAACAACGAAGGACGCGTCAAGCTCGACGACAAGTCCCTCATCAGCAACAACGACCCCACCAACTGCGCCAACACCGTCGAGGACTGCTTCAACTGATCGAACCACCACATAACCGGGGAGCCCTCCTCGCGCCGTCAGCGGCGCGAGGAGGCCTCCCACCCCGCCAGCGGCCCGGCTGGCCGCGGTGTCCCCCGCCGGGGCGTCCGGGCCGCACTGCGCCCGCCCATCCCACCCGCACCCTTATGCGGGTTTTTTTCGTATATGACCACGAGGCGAAGAAGGTTCTCATACGGTCATCTTCAGCAGCTACAACCGATTTGTAGCGAAGGCCGCCTCGCCAGGGCGAAGCGACCTTGTCAGGTACAAGGAGAGGGCAGAGAGCTCCGATGTCCAACTACCTTCGCAATAACGATGACGCCACCAGCAAGACCATCTCCCCGCTCCGGCGTCGCCGGATGTGGCTCGCCACCGGAGTTGTGGGCCTGACCGGAGCGGTCAGCCTCGCCGGCGTGGCCTATGCGACCACCGGGGCCACCGGCCCGCACCGGCTCGCCGACGTCAAGTGGTCGACCACGCAGCAGCTCAGCGACGACCACGGCGACAAGGGCGCCGAGGGCGACTACGGCCGCGACGGCTACGACAAGGACGGGTACGGCAAGGACGGCAAGGACCGTGGCCAGGAAGGCCGCGACCGTGGCGAGTGGGGCCCGGACAAGGGCGAGTGGGGCAAGGACGGCAAGGACGACCACGGCAAGACCCGCGAGGTCCCCTGCAAGGACGACGCCCTGATCGACGCCCTCGAACTGGCCAACCGCGACCACGGCGGCACCATCAAGCTCGCCGAGAACTGCACCTACGAACTCGGCGTCAAGGACCGCAAGTTCGGCTCCGCCCTGCCCGAGATCAAGCAGGACGTCACCATCAAGGGCAACAACTCCACCATCAAGCGCGACGCCGAAGACACCTTCCGCATCTTCCGCGTCGTCGACGGCGGCGACCTCACCCTCAAGGACCTCACCGTCTCCGGCGGCAACGCCAACGAGTTCAAGTACCCCGGTGGCGGGGCTCCCGGTGGCGGCCAGCCGCCGGCCGCCGCTCCGGCCGCCGCCCCGGCGGTCGCGGCCCCGGCCGCTCCGGCTGTCGCGGCTCCGGCCGCGGCGACCACTGCCGCCGCTGTCACGCCCGTCGCCGACGGCGGCATGAACGGCGGCAAGGACGACGACAAGCGGGTCGAGGGCGACGGTGGCGCGCTGCTCGTCGAGCGTGGCGGCAGCGCCTACCTGGACAACGTCAAGCTGGTCGACAACAACGCCGAGGGCGACGGCGGCGCCATCGCCAACTACGGCCGCACCTGGCTCAAGGAGAGCAAGGTCGTCGACAACCACGCCCAGGGCGACGGCGGCGGCATCTTCAACGAGGGCATCCTCAAGGTCGAGGAAACCCACGTCGACGACAACACCGCAGGCGGCAACGGCGGCGGCATCGCCAACGGCAGCGGCCTGTCCGGCGGGCACGGCCCGACGGCCTCCGCCGCGCCGAAGGGCTACGACAAGAAGGAGAAGCACCACGAGGCCGGCACGGTCGAGATCTTCGGTTCCGACCACGGCAAGGACGGCGTGAAGTCGAGCCTGTCGGACAACCGCGCCGGCAAGAACGGTGGCGGCCTGTTCAGCAGCGGCGGCACCGTCACGGTGTCCTTCACCGCGATCACGGGCAACACCGCCTGCGAGAACGGTGGCGGCGTCTACGCCGAGAACACGGACCTGCTCCTGGAGAAGGTCCACGTCGCCAAGAACCACGCCGACGGCGACGGCGGCGGTGTGGTGGTCACCGGCGGCAAGCACTGGGGCTACCCGGAGAACAAGGAGCACGCCAGCGCCACGATCGCCGACAGCAAGATCGTCGACAACACCGCCAACCGCTTCGGCGGCGGCATCTTCAACGGTGAGTGGCTCATCAAGATCGAGGACGGCTTCCTCGCCCGCGACCACGACAAGGACGACAACGCCACCCTCACCATCCGCGACACCGACATCAAGGGCAACACCGCCCTCAACGGCGGCGGCATCTTCAACAACAAGGCGAAGATCACCCTGACCAAGACCCACGTCACCAAGAACACCGCCACCGACTCCAGCAAGCTCCACCGGGTCGCCGGCGGCGTCCTCAACAACGAAGGACGCGTCAAGCTCGACGACAAGTCCCTCATCAGCAACAACGACCCCACCAACTGCGCCAACACCGTCGAGGACTGCTTCAACTGACCTGACGGTCCGCCGGTACGCGACCGGCCCCCTGCCACGTGACGTGGCAGGGGGCCGGTCGGCCGTACCGGTCAGCTCTGGACGAACACCGCCACGCTGCGCGCGGGCACGGTGAACGTGCCGGCGGCCCGGTCGAACGACGCGGTACGCAGCGCCGGGTCGGCCGAGTTCCGCAGCACCGGGTGCAGTGCCACGTTCGCGCCGCGCAGCCCGGTGACCGTCTGCTTCGCCGTCTCGGGCGTGGCGTTGAAGACGACTGTCACCGACTTCCACTTCCCGTCCAGCCCTCGCGCGTCGAGGGTCATGGTGAGCACGCCCGGGGTCTCCGTCGTTCCGGACAGCGGGAACGCCACCCGCTTCTGCACCTGCTCGGCGGTGTCGAGCCCGAACACCGGCGAGGACCGGCGCACGCGCAGCAGCTCCGCGTACCGGGCGTCGGCCAGGTCGATCGCCGCGCAGTCCGGCACCAGCGACGGATCGGCGAGCAGCGGCTTCGCGTACGACCACTTGTCCTTGTTGTCGGCCTCCGGCGGCAGGCCGGCACCGAACCCGTTGCCCTGGGCGCAGTTCCATCGGATCTGGTTGAACCAGTCACCGGAGTTGTACGAGTTGCGGTCCAGCGACTTCGAGCGCAGCCGCTCCGAGCCGGTGGTCACGAACCCGGCGCCCTGCCCGAGCGCGGTGGTCGCCAGTGCCAGCACCTGCATCCGGGCCCGGTCCTGCGCCGAGGTCCCCTGCGGCAGCTTGTACGCCAGCGCGTCGTACAGGATCTCGTTGTCGTGCGCGTCGACGTAGGTGACCGCCTCGCCCGGCGCGGCGGTGTACCCGGCCGGGGCGCCGTTGTAGTCGACCTGCGCCCCGGTGACCCGCTTGCCGGTGGAGTCGGTGAACCGGTAGCCGCGCAGGTTCCCGGTCAGCCCCACCTTGATCAGGTCGTGCTGGTGCAGCAGCCGGGCCCGCTGCTCGGCGGCCGAGCCGTTCACGTCGTCGCCGTTGGGGTCGGTGTAGAGGCCGGAGGCGAAGCCCTGCACGCGCGGGTTGGCGTCGAACGGGCCGCCGCCGCGCACCGCGTCGCGGAGCCGGTCGTTGAACGTGCCGACGCCGGTGCCGGCCATGTTGGCCTGGGTGGCCTGCGTGAACCGGGCGTCGTCGGCGACCTCGCCGAAGTTCCAGCCCTCGCCGTACAGCAGGATCTTGCGACCGTCCACGCCGTCGCGGGCGAGCGTGAGCTTGTCCAGCGCGGCCCGTACGGCCAGGATGTTCGCCTTCGGGTGGTGGCCCATCAGGTCGAACCGGAAACCGTCGACCTTGTACGCCTTGGCCCAGGTGACCAGCGAGTCCACCACGAGCTTGCCCATCATCGCGTGCTCCGGCGCGGTGTTGGCGCAGCAGGTGGAGTTGGCGACGGTCCCGTCCTCCAGCAGCCGGTGGTAGTAGCCCGGCACCACCTGGTCGAGCACCGACTTCGGGTCGGCGCCGGCGGCCGAGGTGTGGTTGTAGACCACGTCCATGACCACCCGCAGGCCGGCCTTGTTCACTCCGGCGACCATCTGGCGGAACTCGGTGGTGCGCTTCGCGCCGTTCGGGTCGGTGGCGTACCCGCCCTCGGGCACCGTGTAGTGCAGCGGGTCGTACCCCCAGTTGTAGCCGTCGGTGCCGGCGACCGCCGCGACGCACTTCTGCTGCTCGTCGGAGTCCGGCGGCAGCGCGGCCAGGTCGCAGTCCGGCCGGGCCTGGTCGGCCCGCTTCTCCGGGATGGTGGCGAAGTCGAAGGCCGGCAGCAGGTGCAGGTGGTTGACCCCGGCGTCGCCGAGCTTGCGCAGGTGCTTCATGCCGGCGCTGTCCGGGTCGGTGAACGCCAGGTACGTGCCCCGCCGGTCGGCGGGAACGGTGGTGTCGGCGATGGAGAAGTCCCGTACCGACAGCTCGGAGATCTGGACCTTCGACGCCGGCACCGGGGCCGGCTTGCGCAGGCTCGCCCAGCCGGCCGGCGCGAGCGCCGGGTCGGTCAGGTCGACGATCTGGCTGTGCGTGGAGTTCGGGGCGAGCGCCACCGAGTACGGGTCGGTCACCGACGCGGTGACCATCTTCTGCGTGGCCGGCTGCCACGCCTGCACCCGGTAGCGGTAGTAGCGGCCGTTCCACGCCTTCGTGCCGCGGACCGACCAGACGCCGGTGCGGTCGTCGCGGCGCATCGCCACTGTGGACGGCTGGGCCGTGGGCGAGTCGAACAGCTCCAGCGACACGGTCCGCGCGGTCGGCGCCCACACCGCCAGGGTGGGGACCCGGCCGGCGAACGTCGGGCCGAGCTTCGCGCCGGTCGCCGCCGCGTAGACGTCGTCGAGCACGCCGGGGATCTGCACGCCGGTGGCGGCGAGAAGCGCGCCCTCCGCGTCCCGCTCGGTCACCACGACCTGGCCGCGCAGCGCCGCCGGCACCCGGGCCAGGTCGGCGCGGTCCAGCGAGAAGGCGCGCGAGGCCCAGAGATGGGGGTACGCCTGCCGTTGCGCCTCGGTCAGCCCGTTGCGCTGGGCTCGCAGGCCGATGGTGGTGTACGTGCCGGTCAGCTCGCCGTCGGCGAGGCCGATCCCGCCGGCCGGGGCGACTGCCAGCGCATACCGCCTGCCGTCGGTCGGCCCGGTCGCCCAGGCGACTGTGGACCTGTCGATCCACTGCGCCTTCTGCTTGGTCAGGTCGAGGTCCTTGGCGGCGCCGGACGTCGTGGTGGGCAGCAGCCGTCCCTTGACGCCGGCCAGGAGCCACACCTCGCGTCCGGCGCCGGCGAAGTCGAGCCGCTGGTCCTCGGGCTGATCCTTCTCGTCGCCTCGGTGGATGATGTAGCTCAGCCCGGTCGCCCCGGCGGCGAGGGGCACCCGGAACACCGCGCCGTACGCGTCGATCTTCTCCGGCTTGAGCGGAGCGGCCCAGTCGGTCGGGGTGGCCGCGCCGTCCCACAGGTGCAGGCCCCAGCCGTCGTAGTTCCCGTCGGCCTTGCGCCAGTGGATCAGCGCGGTGTCCTGCGCGACGGGCGGGTCGGGTTCGCCGGTGGCGGCCTGCCGCGTCGGGTAGACCGCCGGGTCGCCCTGTTTGACCCAGACCTCGCCGGTCGCAGTCACGTCGATGGTGCGGTCGTTGGCCACGTCCTTGTTGCCGTCGCCGTCGATCACGAGGAAACCGACGGTCTTCGCACCGGGCTTGAGCTTGACCCAGGCGAACCGGCCGTACGAGTCTTCACCGGCGAACGGCTGCCCGGCGGGCCACTGCGTCACGTACGCCGGGTCGATGTCGCCCCAGGCGTAGAGCCGCCAGTCGTCGTACCCGCCGGCCGGGCGCTGGTAGTGCACGATCGCCCAGTCCCGCGACGCGCCCTGGGCGGGGGTGCCGACGGTGCCGGTGGCACGGGCGGTGGCGGTGCGGCCCTTGCCGTCGCGGACCACCGCCTTGTACTCCACGCGGGTGCCGCCGGGCAGGCCGGTCAGGTCGTGGTGCACGGTGTACGGCGCGCGGTTCGCGGTGCCGAGCAGCGTCCACTTGCCGCCCGCGACCCGGGCGGCGAACGTGACGGTGGCGAGCGGGTCTCCGGTCACCTGGGCGGTGACGGCGGCCGTGCCCGGGACCGGGTCGTCGCCCGGCTCGGTGATCGTGATCGTCGGGGCCCCGGCCTGCGGGATCGCCCGGTCGGCCTTCAGCACCAGCGCCGACATGGCCGGCACGGTGACGCTCAGCTTGCCGTCCGCGCCGGCCGTCGCGCCCGCGGCGCCGCCGTACACGCCGGTGAAGCGGGCGCCGGCCGACCAGGTGTCTACCGTGACAGTCTGCGGCGTCGCGGCGTTGTTCACCGCCGCCACGTACTCGATCCGGTCGGCGGGCAGGACGCGGGAGAACGCGAAGACGCCCGGCCCGTCGGCCGCGTACCGGGTCACCTGCACGCCGTCGCGCAGTGCCGGGTGCGCCGTCCGCAGGTCGCCCAGCTCGGCGATGGTCCGGTAGAGCGGGTGGCGGGTGTCGTACTGGTCGGCGGCGTGGGTGCGGGTGGTGCCGATCAGGTCGTCGTCGAGGTAGTCGGCGGTCCGCGAGGCGAACATGTCCTGCCGGGCGTCCTTGTCGCCGCCCGGTCCGGTGAAGCCCTGCTCGTCGCCGGAGTAGACGACCGGCTGGCCGCGGGTGAGGAACATGAGCTGGTGGGCGAGCCGGCTGCGGTTCAGCTGGGTGGCGTCGTCACCGCCGGCGGCGGCGACGAACGAGCCGATGCGGCCCATGTCGTGGTTGCCCAGGAACGTGGTGAGCCGGTTGGCGTTCGTGTCCCGCGCGGAGTACAGGTCGTCCTTGGCGTACACGTCGGCGAGCGACTTGGCCGAGCCGTCGGCGGCGGCGTACCCGCGTGCCGCCTCCTGGAACGAGAAGTCGAGCGTGGCGGGCAGTCCGCCCTGCCGCACGTAGGTGGACTGGATCTCCTGCTCGGCGCTGTAGACCTCGCCGAACATGAAGAAGTCCTTCTTGCCGGCCTTCGCGGCGGCGGCGTCGATGCCGCGCGCGAACTGCGGCCAGAAGTCGAGGTTGGCGTGCTTGACCGTGTCGAGGCGGAACCCGTCCACGCCGGCCTTGCCGATCCACTGGGCGTAGATGTCGGTCATGCCGCGGACCACCTCGGGACGCTCGGTCCACAGGTCGTCGAGGCCGAAGAAGTCGCCGTACTCGCTGTTCTCCCCGGCGAAGGTGGAGTCACCGCGGTTGTGGTACATGGTCGGGTCGTTCAGCCACGCCGGTACCTTGACCTTCGCGTCGGCGGGGGTGGCGAACACCGGGGTGTACGGGAACGACGTCGAGTTCACCGCCGGGAACTTCCGGGTGCCGTCGGCGTAGTTGCGGTCCTCGAAGGGGCGCCCCTGCGCGTCGCGGTAGGGCGCGGTCTTCTTGTCCACGTAGCCGTACTTGTCCTCGGCGTACCTGATGACGTCGGCGGTGTGGTTGACGATGATGTCGAGGTAGACCTTGATGCCCCGGCGATGGGCCAGGTCGACCAGCTTCTTCAGCTCGGCGTTGGTGCCGAAGTGCGGGTCGACCTGGGTGAAGTCGGTGATCCAGTAGCCGTGGTAGCCGGCCGAGACGTCCGCGCCGGTGCCCTGCACGGGCCGGTTCTTGAAGATCGGCGCGAGCCAGATGGCGGTGGTGCCGAGCCCCTGGATGTAGTCCATCCGGTCGATCAGGCCCTTGAGGTCGCCGCCGTGGTAGAAGCCCTTGTCGGCCGGGTCGAGGCCGGTGGTGAGCCGGCCGCCGGTGAGGCCGCCGGTGTCGTTGCGCTTGTCGCCGTTGGCGAACCGGTCCGGCAGGACGAAGTAGAACTGCTCCGCCTTCGCGGTGCCGGTGCCGGCCTTGAGCAGCGCGTCGGCGGACGGCTCACGGTTCCACTGCGGAGCGTTGCCGGCGGCCAGGACGTCGGGGGTGGCGGCCGGGCCGGTGGCGTCGGCGCCGAGCTGGTGGAGCGCCACCGGCACGCCGACGAGAGTGAGTACGAGGGAGGTGACCAGGGCGAGCAGCGCCTTGGGGGATATCGGCGGGGGTTTCATCGACGGCCTTTCTCTGGTCGCTGATTCGCCCGCACGCTAGCCCTTGCCGAAACATTCTGCAATACCTTGCAAACACTGCCGCAACAAAGCAGACAGCTTGCAAGAAGAGACGTGGACGCCGGCCCCGGTCCGGGGCGCCGGAACTACCGCTCGGTGCAGGGCGAGCGGTCGACGGTGCAGCTCACCGGCCGGGTACCGGCCCGCTCGATGTGGAACCGCACCGGCAGGGACTGCCCGGGGGCCAGGTCGAACCCGCTGCGGTAGGTGAAGACGCCGTCGTCGAAGCGGAACACGCCCTGCTCGGCACCCTCGACCCAGGCGGTGACCAGCCGGCCACCCGGGAACACCGCGCGCACCGTCCAGCCCTGCGGCGTACGCGCGGTGTTGACCAGCAGCACCTCACCGATGAAGCCGCCGTCGAAGACGCTCGGCACGCTGTACCGGCCGGTCACCGCCGACGGCGGCGCAGGAGGCGCAGGAGGCGTCGGAGGCAGCACCGGCCGGGCCACGCCCCGAGGGCTGGGAGTCGGCGCGGCCGGAGTCGGACGGGCGGGCACCACGGTGGACCGCGGCGACAGGCCCGGCACCACCGCAGCGGTGGCGGAGACCGGCGACGGGCCGGTGGCACCGGCCGCCGTGGGGGTCAGCGGCATGCCCGGCAGCGACATCGGCGGGTCCGGCGGACCGGCCGCCGGGAACGTGCTGCGGCCCCGCACCGAACCGAGCGCCACCACCAGCAGGACCAGCATGACGACCACGCCGGCGGCGACGAGGATCCAGGGGGACGAGGTCATGGCGGCCCCGGGCTGCGGGCCGGGACGGCGCGTGCGGGACATGGTCCTCCTGTCGGGGTCCGGGCCAGCGTAGCCACCCGGGACGGGTCGCGGCGAGCGCCGGAGATCGGGGTCTGCCGCACGGCGTTCGCACCTGATACCTTGCACGCCGATCAATGACCACAATGGCTCGTCGAGCCGGTAGGACGGTTGGCCAGTGACTGAGTGGCAGGACAGTATCCGGCGGGCGTCCGCGGCGGACGCCGCCGTCGTGACCGCGATCCTCGCCGAGGCGTTCATGCGGGATCCGGTGAGCGGCTGGGTCTTCCCCGACGACGACCACCGCGCGCGGGTCCATCGCGCCTTCTTCGGACCGTTCGTCGCGCTGGCACTGCGCACCGGTGAGGTGTACGTCGCCGGTGACGGGCTGGGCGTCACGCTCTGGCTGCCCACCGGCGAGGGGCACGACGCCGAGGACGGCGGCGAGTTCGACGGGATGGAGACCGCGATCGGCCCGGAGGCCATGAAGCGGTTCGGCACGCTCGACGAGATGATGAGCGCCCGGCACCCCGCAGAGCCGCACTGGTACCTGCCCTTCGTCGGGGTGCACCCGGACCATCACGGCAAGGGCGTCGGCTCGGCGCTGCTGCGTCACAGACTGGCCGAGCTGGATCAGGCCGGCACGGCGGCGTACCTGGAGGCCAGTTCGCCGCGCAACGCCGCGCTCTACGAGCGGCTCGGATTCCGGCGCCGTCCGGTCACGCTGGACCTGCCGGAGGGCCCCAGCCTCTACCCGATGTGGCGCGACCCGGCCTGACCGGTACCGTCCCGCCCCGGCTCGGCCCGGGGCGGGACGTCATCGCCGTACCGTCGTGGTGGTGACGTCGAGCGCGCCCACGACGGCGGCGAGCAACCCCTCGAGCTGAGCCGGCAGGAACCGGCGGCAGTCGCGCATCCGCGTGGCCACCTGCGGGTCGAAGATGTGCGCGGCCAGACCGACCGCCTCGGCGAGCGTCGCCAGCAGCAGCGTGCCCGGGTCCAGCTCGGCCGGGGACGAGTGCATCAGCATCGCGGTCAGCCGCACCCGCGGCGAGGCCGCCTGGTTCGGGTCGATGGCCGGCCAGCGCACCGTCCGGCCGATCAGTTTTCCCTGCTCACGGCGGAGCACGCCGGCGGTGACCAGCCGGGTGCCCACCCGCTCGTTGATGTTGAGCTGGGTCCGCAGGTAGCGGATCCACAGCCGGGCCGGGTGCGCCCCCTCGCGGCGCAGGATCTCGGTGATCAGCAGATCGGTGAGCGGCTCCTGCCACAGCCGCGGATCGACGGCGGCGATCCCCCCTCCGTCGAGGGCGATCCGGCCCTCGAACATCAGCTCGGCGAGCGCGGCGCCGGCCAGCCCGCACTCCAGCCGGTCGACAGCGACGTGCGGCTTGCCGGTGAACTCGTCGTGTCCGATAAGGAACAGCGCATCCGCAAGCCGGTAAGTGGCCTGCGCCCCGGGGTAGGTCATGGTCCATCCTCGAACGGTGGCCGTGATCGTCGACACGGGACGGTACGGCATGACCACGCACAGCTCAATTCCGGCCGTTCAGGCGCACCCCAATCGATATCGAAGCGGGGTTGTCACGATACGTGATCACCAATACCCTGCTTCAGGTTGTTCCGAAGTAGACACATCAATCCCTTCACCCCCTCCCCTGGAGAAGCCTTGTCCTCCGATCCGTTCTTCTCCGACGGTGGGCTGCGCCGCGGTCGTCTCGGCACCGCTCACCTCGTCTTCTTCACCGTCGCCGCGTCCGCCCCGCTGACCGTTCTCGGCGGCGGTGTCACCACCATGTACGCGGTCAGCGGCAACATCGGCGCCGCGCTCGGATACGTGCTCCTGGCCGCCGTACTGGCCGTCTTCGCCACCGGCTACGCCGCGATGAGCCGCTACGTCGCCAACGCGGGCGCGTTCTACGCGTACATAGCCAACGGCCTCGGCCGGGCCGGCGGGGTGGCCGGCTCGGCGGTCGCGCTCGCGGCGTACAACGCGATCCAGATCGGTCTGTACGGCCTGCTCGGCGCGATCCTGGGCGACTTCATGGACGCCAAGACCGGCATCAGCCTCGACTGGTGGGTCTGGGCGCTGCTGGCCTGGGTGTTCATCGGCGCGCTCGGCGTGTTGCGCATCGACCTCAACGCCACCGTCCTCGCCGTGCTGCTCGTCCTCGAGTGCGTGGTCGTGCTGATCTTCGACCTGGTCGCCTTCGCCAACCCGGACGGCGGCACCGTCACCGCCGCCGGCATCAGCCCCGGGCACCTGTTCGGCGCCGGCTTCGGTGCGGTGCTCGCGTTCACCATCGCCTCCTTCACCGGCTTCGAGAGCGGCGCCATCTACAGCGAGGAGGTCAAGGACCCGCGTCGCACGGTGGCCCGGGCCACCTACATCGCGGTGGCGTTCACCGGCCTGTTCTACGCCTTCTCGGCCTGGGCGCTCACCGTGCTCACCGGCCCGGAGAACGCTCCGGCGGCGAGTGCCGAGGCGGGGCCGGGCATCATCTTCGGCGCGCTCGAGCAGTACACCGGTGTCGTCGTCGCCGACATCGCCAACGTCCTGTTCATCACCAGCGTGCTGGCCGCCCTGCTGTCGTTCCACAACGGCGTGGCGCGTTACCTGTTCGCGCTGGGCCGGGAGCGGGTCCTGCCGGGCTTCCTCGGCGTCACCTCCAGCCGCAGCGGCGCGCCGGTCGCGGGCTCGCTGGTGCAGAGCGTCCTCGCCGTGGTGGTGTTCCTGGCGTTCGCGATGACCGGCCGCGACCCGGTCATCGACCTGTTCACCTGGCTGTCCGGCGCCGCCGCTGTCGGCGTCGTGCTGCTGATGACGCTCACCTCGGCCTCCGTGGTGGGCTTCTTCCGCGGCCGTCCCGGCCCGGAGAGCGCGTGGCAGCGGGCGATCGCCCCGGCGCTCGGCACGATCCTGCTCACCGCCGTGCTGCTGGTGCTGCTGTTCAACTTCGACGCGCTGCTCGCCCCCGACACGGCGAGCTACCTGAAGTGGCTGCTCCCGGCGATCCCGGTGGCGGCGGGCGTGGTCGGCCTGATCTGGGGCGCGATCCTGCGCACCAGCCGCCCGGAGACGTACCGCCGGATCGGCCAGGTCACCGAGGAGGGCCTGCACGAGCCCGGCCTGCACCCGGCCCCCGAGGCCGACCGCTGGGCCGGCGCCCACCACCGCTGACGTCGGTCGGTGCGGCGGCCGGCCACCACCACGATCAGGCGGTACGGATGACGGTGCAGATCACCGGCCCGTCCTCGGTGGTGCGCAGCAGATAGCGGTAGCGCTCGCCGGGGACCGCGCCTCCCTGACTGTCCAGGAACTCCCAGCGCACCGCCACCTCGGTGAGCAGCGCCGAGATCTGCTGCACGTCCTCGATCTGCGCGTTCGCCGCGACGAGTTCCCGCTCCTGGTAGTCAGGCGCGGCGCCGACGAAACTGAGCGCCACGGCCGCCGGCGAGGTGAACGAGAAGCTGTAGGTGTCGGCGACCACCAGCCCGGGCAGCGCGTAGCAGCCGGCGATGGCCGGCACGTCGGCGGTGGTCAGCGCCACGCCGTACCGGTCGAAGAAGTCGGTGAGCGTGTCGAGGTCGGTGGAAGCCGTCACGACGCTCCTCATTACCGGCGCGCCCTCGCGGCAAACCTTCCTCAGCGCGGCGGGATCCGCACCTCGATCTCGGCGCCGAGGTGCGCGCCGCCGCGCAGCGCCAGGTCGTCGCCGCTCCAGAACCGCCCCGGGTCGTACCAGTTGGGCCGCCGCCCGGCGGGCAGCAGACCCATCGCCTCGTAGGTCACCGCGACCACCTCGGCGCAGTACGCCGTCTCCAGCGCCGCCGCGTTCTCCCTGGTGGTGTCGCCGGTCTCACCCCGGCCGCCGGTCTCACCTCGGCCGCCGGTCTCGCCGGCCCTGCCCTGGCGGCCGGTCTCGCCCCGGTCGATGATCCTGCTCAGGATGCCGAGCTGGTTCCGGTCGCCGGCCCCGCCCCGGAGGCCGCCGAGGCTCAGGCGGCGCGGGTGCGGCAGCCGGCCCCGCGCCCACCGCCAGGCGAGCTGCGCGGTGGACGGGAACGGCGTCCCGTCCAGGCGCGCCACGGTACGCAGCACCGCCTCCTCCATCGCGGTGTCCGCCGGCGGTTCGAGCTGGCGCAGCCAACCCCGCTGGCCGTACCGGTTGGCCCAGACGCAGACCGCGTCCCGCAGGTCGTGCAGCTGCACGCCACGCTGATGCGTGCCGGTCCACATGTCCGGCAGCGAACGGCCCAGCTCGGCGTGCCACATCAGCGGCGGCATGTCGTCGAGCACCACCGCCATGCCCACGTGGTTCACCGGGCTGTTCGTGGTGAGCTGGATGGCCCGGTCGGGCACGCTGCGTCCGCGGAACACCCACAGATCGCCGGTACGGGTCAGCTCCACGGCCTCGTCCAGGCTGATGCTCATGGAGGACTACCCTATGCGGATGCGGCAACGGATGCGGTGGTGGAAGGTACTCGGTCTCGCGGGTCTCGCCGGCGTCGCGGCGACCGGCGTGGTGGTGGCGCGGGCCGAACGGCGGCGCCGGGCGTACACCCCGGAGGAGATCCGGGACCGGCTACGCGAACGGCACGCCAAGGCCTCGTCGTCGTCCTGACCGGACAGTCGAGGGCGGCGGATTCTCCTACCATCGCCATGATGGGAACCGTTTTCTGGGAGAGCCCGTTCGTCCTCGATCCCCCACCCGCCGCCGTGGAACGGCACGGTGACGTCGACCTGCACGTACCCGCCGGCGACGGCCGGCATCCCGCGGTCGTCGTCGTGCACGGCGTACCGGGACCGCCCGAGGCCCCCGACGCGCGGGACTGGCCGCTCTACCGGGGCTACGGCGCACTGCTCGCCGAGGCGGGCGTCCTGGCCGCGATCCCCCGGCTCACCGTGGCGAGCCCGGACGACCTGTACACGGTCGCCGCCCGGGTGGCCGCCGCCGCCGAACTGCTCCGCGCCGACCCACGCGTCGACGCCGACCGGCTCGGCCTCTGGTTCTTCTCCGGCGCCGGCCTGCTGATCGGCGACTGGCTCCGCGACCCGCCCGCCTGGCTGCGCGGCGTGGCGGCGACGTATCCGCTGCTGGCGCCGCTGCCCGGATGGCCGCCGGTGGACCCGCGCTTCCGCCCGATCGACGCCCTCGACCTGCCCACAGACCCGGACGCCGCCACTCCGTCCGGCACCGCCTCCCCCGACGACGCGAACGTCGACGACGCGCATGCGGAGGGCGCGGCGCGGCCGACGCTCGTACTGACCCGGGCGGGGCGGGAACGGCCCGAGGTCGCCCCCACCATCGAGGCGTTCACTGTGGTCGCGCGGCGGCGTGGCATCCCGCTGTGCGTGGTGGACGTGCCGAACGGGCAGCACGGATTCGACGCGCTGGACCACACCGACGAGTCCCGGGCCGCAGTCCGTACCGCCCGCGACACCTTGATCGCCCTGATCACCGCCCCCTGACGCCGGCGCCGGTCCGCACCAGGATCCAGCACCCGGTCAACACCCGCCCGCCGCCCACTTCCCAGGATCGCCGTCCTACAAGCCGGAACGCACAAAGATCTTGGTAGGAAACGGCCCCCATGAGGGCCGTTTCCTACCAAGATCTCGACCAACCCAAGGGGTGACCGCGAGCAGCGCACCCAGAAGCATCACAGCACCAACCCCACCGCGCCCACCGCGCCCAGCGAGTCGATCATGAAGTTAGCGGCGACAAATCGGGCATCAACCACCGCCAACTTCATGATCGACGGGGCAGGGTGGGCACGCGGCATCGCGCGCATCCCGTTTCACCCCAGTCACCCGGCCCAGTGGTCCACCGCGCCCTGTCCCTGCCCCGCCGCCGGTCGCCCGCCCGCCGCCGGTCGCGCGCCCACCGCCGGTCGCCCGTCCACGCCGGTCGCCTGCCCATCGCTGTCCGACCCGAACTGCCCTGCCCGCCCCGGCCCACTTCGGTCCGCCGCGCCCCGCCGACCGGCCCTCTCCCGTCCGACCCGTCCCACCCCACCCGCCCGCCCGCCTCAATCCGCGTCGGCGATCAAGGAGTTTGTGTCACTGCGGGAGCCCTCACAGGACACAAACTCCTTGATCGCCGGACGAGGGCGGGCCGGCGCGAGGGGCGGGGCGGGGCGGGGCGGGGCGGGGCGGGGCGGGGCGGCGCGAAGGCGGAGCGGCGCTAGGGAGAGCGCGGTGCGGCGGTGCGGCCCTGTCCGGTGATGTCCTGGAAGCGCTGGACTGGGTCGTCCGCCTCGGGTGAGGTGGGGAGTAAGGGGTCAGCGGTCGGCGGCGGGGACCGGAGTGGGCTGGTCGGAAGGCTCGGGCACGTGCAGGCGCTTGGCGCGGCGGCGCAGCCACGCGGTGCTCACCACGCCGGCCAGCACGGCCAGCACCAGCCCGGCCCAGGAGATGTCCTTGAGCCAGTGCTCCGCGGCCTGCCCCACGTAGAACAACAGGTAGGTGGTGCCGAACGCCCACACCAGCCCGCCTGCGGCGTTGGCGACCAGGAACCGGCGGTACGGCACGCGCAGCGCCCCGGCGAGCGGCCCGGCGAGGATGCGCAGCAGCGCGACGAACCGTCCGAAGAACACCGCCCAGACGCCGTGCCGGGCGAAGCTCAGCTCGGCGCGGGCCAGGTGTGCCGGACCGAGGTGTTTCGGGAAGCGCCGGCCGAGCCGTTCCAGCAGTGGGCGACCTCCGCGCCGGCCCACGGCGTACCCGATGGAGTCGCCGAGGATGGCGCCGGTGGCCGCGGCGGCGGCCACCCACTCGGGCCCGACGGCGCCGGTGGCGGCGAGCAGTGCGGCGCTGACCAGCACGATCTCGCCGGGCAGCGGGATGCCCATGCTCTCCACGCCGATCACCACGCCCACGAGCAGGCAGATGAGGCCCGGCGGGAGGGCGGCGAGCCAGTGCTGTACGTCGACCACCTGCCGACCCTACCCGCGCCCGGTCACCCCGCGGGGGCCAGGAACTCCAGCCGGTTGCCGTGCGGGTCGTACGTGTGGAACCGCCGCATGCCGGGAATCTCGTCGTCGCCCCAGGTCACGGTGTGTCCGGCGGCGTCCAGGCGGGCGGCCAGCTCGTCCAGGTCGGGGCGCAGCAACGCGGGGTGCGCCTTGCGGGCGGGGCGGAAGTCGTCCTCGACGCCCAGGTGCAGCTCGGTGTCGTACCCGGTGAACCAGCAACCACCGCGGGCGGCGAGGGCCGGGGGTTTGGGCTTCTCGGTGAGGCCGAGCAGGCCGGTGTAGAAGGAGCGGGACGCGTCCTCGGAGCCGCGGGGGCAGGCGAGCAGGACGTGATGGATCATGGTGGCACCTCCTCGTCCCGCAGCGTGGCACGAGGTTGCACGAATAGCAAGACGGACGTACGGTTTTGTTGAGACCGACGCAGGTAAGTGTTGCCTAAGCACGGCAGCGCCCCGGTCGGTGCGACAAACTGCTCAGGACTACTCACGGTCGCTGGTGTGAAGGAGTACGACGTGGCGAGCCTCGACACCTTCGGTGCGAAGACCCAGCTACGCGTCGGAGACGCGAGCTACGAGATTTTCAGGATCGACAAGGTGGAGGGCCACGAACGACTGCCCTACAGCTTGAAGATCCTGCTGGAGAACCTGCTGCGGACCGAGGACGGCGCGAACATCACCGCCGACCACATCCAGCAGCTCGGCGCGTGGGACGCCACCGCCGACCCGAGCGTGGAGATCCAGTTCACCCCGGCCCGGGTGCTGATGCAGGACTTCACCGGCGTGCCCTGCGTGGTCGACCTGGCCACCATGCGCGAGGCGGTCCGTGACCTGGGCGGCGACGCCAGCAAGGTCAACCCCCTCGCTCCGGCCGAGCTGGTCATCGACCACTCGGTCATCGCCGACCTGTTCGGCCGCGCGGACGCCTTCGAGCGCAACGTCGAGCTGGAGTACGAGCGCAACAAGGAGCGCTACCAGTTCCTGCGCTGGGGCCAGACCGCGTTCAACGAGTTCAAGGTCGTCCCGCCGGGCACCGGCATCGTGCACCAGGTCAACATCGAGTACCTGGCCCGCACGATCATGGAGCGCAACGGCCAGGCGTACCCGGACACGGTCGTCGGCACCGACTCGCACACCACCATGGTCAACGGCCTGGGCGTGCTGGGCTGGGGCGTCGGCGGCATCGAGGCCGAGGCCGCGATGCTCGGCCAGCCGGTCAGCATGCTGATCCCCCGCGTGGTCGGCTTCAAGCTCTCCGGTGAGATGCCGGCCGGCACCACCGCCACCGACCTGGTGCTGACCATCACCGAGATGCTGCGCAAGCACGGCGTGGTCGGCAAGTTCGTCGAGTTCTACGGCCCGGGCGTGAGCGCGGTGCCGCTTGCCAACCGCGCCACCATCGGCAACATGTCGCCGGAGTACGGCTCGACCGTGGCGATCTTCCCGATCGACGCCGAGACCGTCCGCTACCTGGAGCTGACCGGCCGCGACGCGGCTCAGGTCGCGCTGGTCGAGGCGTACGCCAAGGAGCAGGGCCTCTGGCACGACCCGGAGCGCGAGCCGGAGTACTCCGAGCGCCTGGAGCTGGACCTCAGCACCATCGAGCCGTCGCTGGCCGGCCCGAAGCGCCCGCAGGACCGGGTGCCGCTCGGTAGCGCCAAGACGCTGTTCCGCGCCGCGCTCAGCGACTACGTGGCCGCCGACGAGACCGGTGGCGACCCGGGCCGCAAGCCGGGCGTGCCGCAGCAGGAGAAGCCGTTCGGCACCGACGGCCCGGCCGACGAGGCGTCGGCCGAGTCGTTCCCGGCCAGCGACTCCCCCGCCAACGGCGTGAACGACCCGGCGGACGCGCCGCGCGACCTGGAGACCGCCGCGGTGGGCGCGGGCGGCCGGGCCAGCAATCCGGTACGCGTGACCGGCGCCGACGGCGTCGAGTACGAGCTGGACCACGGCGCCGTGGTGATCGCCGCGATCACCTCCTGCACCAACACCTCGAACCCGCAGGTCATGATCGGTGCCGCGCTGCTGGCCCGCAACGCGGTGGACAAGGGCCTGGCCCGCAAGCCGTGGGTGAAGACCACCCTGGCGCCGGGCTCGAAGGTCGTCATGGACTACTACGACCGCGCCGGCCTCACCCCGTACCTGGAGAAGCTCGGCTTCAACCTGGTCGGCTACGGCTGCACCACCTGCATCGGCAACTCCGGCCCGCTGCCGGAGGAGGTCTCCGCCGCCGTCAACGAGGGTGACCTCGCAGTCGTGTCGGTGCTGTCCGGCAACCGCAACTTCGAGGGCCGGATCAACCCGGACGTCAAGATGAACTACCTGGCGTCCCCGCCGCTGGTGGTCGCGTACGCGCTCGCCGGCACCATGGACATCGACCTGGCCAACGAGCCGATCGGTGAGGACGCCCAGGGCAACCCGGTGTTCCTGCGGGAGATCTGGCCGAACAGCGCCGAGATCCAGGACGTCATCGCCTCCGCGATCGGCGCGACCGGCTTCAGCGCCGCGTACGCCGACGTGTTCGCCGGTGACGAGCGCTGGCAGTCGCTGCCGACCCCGACCGGTGACACGTTCTCCTGGGACGGCGAGTCGACCTACGTGCGCAAGCCCCCGTACTTCGAGGGCATGCAGCAGGAGCCGGCCCCGGTGCAGGACATCGCCGACGCGCGGGTGCTGGCCAAGCTGGGCGACTCGGTGACCACCGACCACATCTCCCCGGCCGGTTCGATCAAGGCGGACTCCCCCGCCGGCAAGTACCTGGCCGAGCACGGCGTGGCCCGGCACGAGTTCAACTCGTACGGCTCCCGCCGGGGCAACCACGAGGTGATGATCCGGGGCACGTTCGCCAACATCCGGCTGCGCAACCAGCTCGTCCCGGGTGTCGAGGGCGGCTTCACGGTCAACCACCTGACCGGCGAGCAGACCTCGATCTACGACGCCTCGATGGCGTACCAGGAGGCGGGCGTCCCGCTGGTCATCCTGGCCGGCAAGGAGTACGGCTCCGGCTCGTCGCGTGACTGGGCGGCGAAGGGCACGATGCTGCTGGGCGTGAAGGCGGTCATCGCCGAGTCGTACGAGCGGATCCACCGCTCGAACCTGATCGGCATGGGCGTGCTGCCGCTGCAGTTCCCGGGCGGCGAGACCGCCGAGTCGCTGGGCCTGACCGGCACGGAGACGTTCTCGATCAGCGGCGTCACCGCGCTCAACGACGGCGACACCCCGCGCACGGTGAAGGTCACCACCGACACCGGCGTGGAGTTCGACGCCGTGGTCCGCATCGACACCCCGGGTGAGGCGGACTACTACCGCCACGGCGGCATCCTGCAGTACGTGCTGCGCCGCATGATCGCCAGCTGATCCCGTACGGCTGACACAGGGCCGCTTCCCGCTCCGGCGGGGAGCGGCCCTATTCGTGCACCTCATCCACCCTGCAAATTGCGACTCGATGGAATTCCCGCGGGCCGATCGCACATCCGACACTGCACAGAATCGACGTCCATGATTCGTTGACACGCCCCGAAGCCCGTCGATACGTTTCCGCTATCGCGATGAACCACGGGGGCGCTCCAGTTTTCGATACGGAAATCGAAAGACTGGGAAGGAATTCACGAAAACGTCGATGAGACTTCTGGCGTTGCCGATCCTGATCCTGCCGACGATCCTCGCCGGCGCTCCGGCTCAGGCCGCCACCGGCACCACGTCCGGCACCGCCGCTCCGGCCGCGGTCACCTCGATCGAGCGCAAGGCGGGGTCGTCGGCCGGGCAGGCCCGGGCGTACTGGACGGCCGAGCGCATGGCGGCGGCCACTCCCGCCGACGAGGTGGAGAAGGGCGCGGGCCCGGTCACCCGGAGCCCTGCGGCGGAGCGGGTGCGGCGCTTCGCGGAGGCGGTGGCGCCGAAGGACGGCAGCGGCTTCGGCACCCAGCTCAACGAATCGATCACGGTGGGGAAGATCTTCTACACCAGCTCGACCGACGGCCTGGGCCACTACTGCTCGGCGAGCGTGGTGAACAGCCCGGCGCGCAACATGGTGTTCACCGCCGCGCACTGCGTGCACGACGGGCCGGGCCGGGACTGGCACACCGCGAACTGGATGTTCGTGCCGTCGTACCGCAACGGCGCGCAGCCGTACGGCACCTGGGACTGGTCCACGCTGGCGGTGCCGAGCGGCTGGATCAGCACTCGTGAGCGGCAGTACGACGTGGCGGTCGCGCTCGTCTACGGCAGCCGGTCGATCGTGGACGCGGTCGGGGCCAACGGGCTGCTCACCGGCGGTGGCCGCGAGTACCACTACGACATCTTCGGCTACCCGAGCAACAAGGACAGCGGCGAGATCCAGTGGGTCTGCTCGGGCACGTCGAGGGACGCGGGCAGCAATCGGATCGAGATGAACTGCGGCTTCGGGGGCGGTTCGAGCGGCGGCCCGTGGTACTACAGCTACGACAACACCACCAGACGTGGTGACGTGCACGGGGTGATGAGCTACTCGAGCGGCTCGAACACGAACGGCTCGCCGTACTTCTCCGCCGCGGTGGTGGGGACGCTCTACAACACGTACGCGAACGACACCTGGTGAACGACGGTCCGCCTGGTGTGCCGCCCGGCGCACCAGGCGGACCGGCGCCAGTCAGACCGGCACCCGGCCCCGGAGGAGGCGACATGTCACATCGTGTGCTGCTCGGCGCGGCCGCCGTCGCGGCGCTCGCCGTCACCGCGGCCGTCGTGGTCCTCGCGGCGCGCGACGGCGGCGGGGCGCGACCGGCGCCGCCCGGCCCGGTGGTCGCGACGCACAATCCGAGCCCGGGCGCCACCGACCCGTCCGAATACTGGACGAGGGAACGAATGCGGGACGCGATCGGCGACTGAATCACCGAATTGCGTGCGCCGGATTGCGTGAGCCGGATTGCGCCTGCCGGATTCGAACGCCGGCGCACAGGTGCGCCGAATTCCCTCCCGCTCACGATCTCCGGCCGAGCCCGGCCGCAATTCCCATTTCAGCGAACATGCGCGCCGGAGTGACCACGCGCGCCGGTCAGCCGGCGGCGCTCTCCAGTACGGCCTTGAGCCGGGCCAGGTCCGCCTCCACGAGCGCGGTGTCCCGGTCGAAGTCCGCGTCGCTCATGCCGGGCATCCGCCGCAGGCTGAACACCACCTCGGTGGCGTCGCCGTCGGCGATGGCGCGCAACGGCACGTACACCGTCTCGCCCGACGGCGTCCGCACCTCGTGGTCGAGCACGCCGTACTCGTTGGCCGGTGCGAAGGTCAGCCGCGCCCGCCCTTCGGGCGTGTCCACGTACCAGTGGCCGTCGACGAGCACGACCGAGCCGCCGAGACCTGGTGCCCAGCGGGTCAGGTTCGCCGGGTCGGCGGCGAAGGCGTAGACATCCGCGACCGTGCGGTCGATGTGGACGCTGAGGTGCCGGGTGTCAGTGGCCATGCGCCGATGGTGCCATGGCTGTCACACGCGCACGCTACGCTGCCGCCGATTCCCACCGGCACCCCCGAGAGGCAACCCCATGGGCATGATCTTCAACGCACGCCGGCTGCCCGCCGAGGAGCTGGCGGCGGTCCTCGCCGACCCGGAGAAGGTCGGCACCGTGTTCCAGGGTGGCCCGGACGAGCTCGACCTCGACAAGGCGTGGCACGGCCTGCACTACCTGCTGAACGGCACCACGTACGAGATCCGGGGCGACGCCGGACCGGCGATCGTCGGCGGCGACCCGATCGGGCCGGATCTCGGCATGGGCCCGGCCCGGCTGCTCATGCCGGACGCCGTGCGCGCCGTGGCCGCCGGGCTCGACGCGGTGGACGACGCGACGCTGCGGGCCCGCTTCGACCCGGAGGCCATGTCGGAGGCCGAGATCTACCCGCACATCTGGGACGACGGCGACGACGAGTTCGACAGCTACCTGCTGCCGAACTTCGCCGCACTGCGCGACTTCTACCGCGACGCGGCGGCGCGCGGAGACGCAGTGCTGCTCGCCGTCACCTGAGCCGCAGATCAGCGCGCGCCACCTGAGCGGCCGGAAACCGGCACGCGGCGCCGGGCGGGCGCCGGTAGCGTGCCGGCGTGGGACTCGACGCGTTCGTGTACTGCCGGTGCTGGCAGGACGGCCTCGCCACGCCGTGCCCGGTCGGGCCGGTCGGCTACGACGAGGACGGCTGGCTCGCGCTGGTGCAGGCCGGCGGGTACGACGGGGCCGCCGACAACGCCTTCTACGCGTGGATGACCGGAGACGCCTGCCCGCACCGGCACATGGAGATGGTCAGCGAGTGCGTGTCCAACTGGACCGGCGTACGCCTGTTCCAGCAGGCGTTGCGCGCGGCCGGCGAGCACCGTTTCCCGACGCTCGCCGCCGCGTTGCCGGACCTCAACGGCGGCTCGCTGCCCGCCGACCGGGCAGCGGTCGCGCTCGCCGAACTGGACGCGTTCGCACGCGCCGACCGGGTCACCGACGAGGTGGAGCTGATCGACGAGGCGACCGGCGCGGTCGTGATGCAGTACGTCGAGGCCTACCGCGGGTTGTTCATGTTCGGCCCGGCCTTTCAGGCGGGCGTCGATCCGGACGGTTTCTTCGTCCTCGACCGCGCCGACCCGCCGGTGACGCTGTTCCGGGCCGTGCGGTTCGGCCAGCGGCCGCTGCCCGGCGACCGGGTGGAGTTGACCGCCGGCGGGACGCGGACGGTGGTGGCGATGCGGCCGGTGGGCGAGCACGGCGAGCCGCCGCCCGAACGGCTCGCGGTACGGACCCGGAGCCGGTCGGGCGGCGACTTCGCCTACATCGTGGAGCCGCTGCGCCGGCTGTGCGCGGCGTCGGTGGCGACCGGCAATCCGGTCATGTGGTGCTGACGGGCCACCCTCGCCAGCCGGCCCGCGCGAGTCCGCACCGCGCTCTGACGGACCACCGCATGTCCGGGCGTGTCGTCCGGGGAAGTGACGTCACCTGAGACGGTATACCTCAGAGTCATAGTTATGACTCTGAGGTATACCGCTCGACAGCAATATGTCCCGCCGTGAGCGTCACGCTCAGTCACGTCTAGAAGAGCACAGGTCCGGCCGAGCGCCGTCGCCGCTCACTGACCGGAGTCACCACGGGATCACGCCCGCGTCCTCGAAGTAGCCGCCGGTCGGCCCGTCGTCCGGCAGCGTCGCCAGCCGGATTCCGATCGCCGCGCCCTGTTGCGGAGTCCGCACGCCCCGGAAGCCGTTGAGGTCGGTCGCGGTGAAACCCGGGCAGGCGGCGTTGATCAGAATGCCCGTGCCGGCGAGCGCCCGCGCGTACTGGATCGTCACCGCGTTGAGCATGCTCTTCGACGGCGAGTACGCCACCGACAGCGGCCCGGTCTGATGTTCGCCCTCCGAGGCGCTCTGCCGAGTCAGCGAGCCGACGCCACTGGACATGTTGACGATCCGGGGCGAGGCCGAGCGGCGCAGCAACGGCAGCATCGCCTCGGTCACCCGGACCACGCCGATCACGTTCACCTCGACCGCGGTCCGGATGGTCGCGAGGTCCACGTCCCCCGGGTGCTGGGGCACGCCGCCTGTCACGCCCGCGTTGTTGACGAGCACGTCCAGCCCGCCGGCCTCCGTCTCCAGCAGCCGGGCGGCGGCGGTCACGCTCGCGTCGTCGGTGACGTCCAGCGGTACGCCGAACGCGTCCACGCCGCCCGCCCGCAGCTTCGCCACCGCCTCGGCGAGCCGCTGCTCGTCCCGGGCGCCGACGCCCACCCGCCAGCCCAGCGCGCCCAGGCCGGCCGCGATCTCGTACCCGATTCCCTTGTTCGCGCCGGTCACCAGCGCGGTCGTCCGTTCGCTCATGGTCTCGATCCTGTCCGCGCGGCGTTCGGGCCTCCAACACCACCTCGGTAGCGAGCGATACCCGACGGGTATCGATCCGGCGGTACGGTGGCGGGATGGAGACGCGGGAGCTTCGCTACTTCGTCGCGGTCGCCGAGGAACTGCACTTCGGCCGCGCCGCGCGCCGCCTCGGCATCGCGCAGCCGCCGCTGTCGCGGGCGATCCGCCAGCTCGAACGGCGCCTCGGCGTGACGCTGCTGGAACGGGACAGCCGCCGCGTCGCGCTCACCGCCGCAGGTGCGGTGCTGCTACGGGAGGGCCGGGCCGCCCTGGACGCCGTGGACGCCGCCGGCCGCCGTACCCGCCGCGCCGGTGAGGCCGCGAACGGCGGCCCCGGGCTGGTGCTGGCGACGAAGGCGGGTGCATCGAGCGAGCTGCTGCCGAAACTGCTCGACGCGTACGCGGCCGAGCCGGACGCGGTCCCCGTCGAGGTGCTGCTGTGCGGCATCGGCGAGCAGGAACGGCTGCTGCGCGACGGGCGGGCCGACGTGGCGCTGCTGCACCTGCCGTTCGACTCGACCACGGGGCTGGACACCGAGGAACTGGTCACCGAGCAGCAGGTGGCGGTCCTGCCGGCCGGACATCCGCTGGCTCGGCGGCCGCACCTGCTGATGGCCGAGGTGGAGACGCTGCCCGGCCTGCCGATGCCGCGCTGGCCCCGGGCCGACGGGTCGTACCCGGACGGTCCGGGCCCCGAGGTCCGGGACCACGCCCAGTTGTTCCAGCTCATCGCGCTCGGCCGCACCGCGGTGGTGCTGCCGGAGTCGGTCCGGTCGCTGCTGCTCGCCGACCTGGCCGCCGTGCCGGTGCCGGACGCCCCGGCGGTGACCACGGTGATCGCGTGGCCGCCGCACAGCCGGTCCCGGCCACTCGCCGCCCTGATCCGGACCGCCACCCGCCTCTGACCGCTCCTAGGCGGGCAGATCCTTGCGCATCTGCTGGGTGACGACCCGGTAGCCGGACCTCTCGTACAGCTTGCGTGCCGTCTCGTTGGCGCCGAAGACGTTCAGCTCCAGCGCCCGGGCGCCGTGCTCCCGGGCCGCCCGCTCCCCGGCCGCGAGCAGCGCCCGCCCGAGGCCCCGGCCCCGGTGCCCGGCGGCCACCTCGATGTCGTAGAGGAATGCGCAGTCGGCGAGACCGCGCGGGTGGGTCAGGCCGATCCACAGCCAGCCGACCGGTGAGCCGTCGGCCAGCTCGCCGACCAGGAACAGCATGCCGGGCGTGGCCATGCCCTGCGGCAGGAAGCCGGCGGTGGCCTCCCGGGCCCGGTCGAGCGCCTCCTCGGGCGTCCAGTTGCCGGCCGTGACGTGCTCCCGCGCGTACCCGGCGGCCAGCTCGTCCTGCCATCTGTCGAACTCGTCCGGGTTCATCGCCCGGACCGTCACCTCGGTCATCGCCACTCCCCCGTCGATGTGTGACAGTTCAGTCCTCGGCGGCGCGGCGGCGCGCCTCCCGCAGCTTCATGGCGTGCTCCAGCAGCGTGATCAGCACCTCCTTGGCCGACTCCCGCTTGCGTGCGTCGCACAGCACCACCGGTACGCCCGGGTCCAGGTCGAGCGCGGCCTGCACCTCGTCGAGACGGAACGTCTTGGCGCCCTCGAAGCAGTTCACCGCCACCACGAAGGGCGTACCGCGCCCCTCGAAGTAGTCGATCGACGGGAAGCAGTCGGCCAGCCGGCGGGTGTCGGCGAGCACCACCGCGCCGAGCGCGCCGAGCGCCAGCTCGTCCCAGACGAACCAGAACCGGTCCTGCCCGGGCGTGCCGAACAGGTAGAGCACCAGGTCGTCGCTGATGGTGATGCGGCCGAAGTCCATCGCCACCGTGGTGGTCGACTTCTCCTCGATGCCGGACAGGTCGTCGATGCCGATCCCGGTCTCGGTCAGCACCTCCTCGGTGCGCAGCGGCCGGGTCTCGCTGACCGCGCCGACCATTGTGGTCTTGCCGACGCCGAACCCGCCCGCGATCAGGATCTTGATCGCGGTGGGCAGCGGCGCGGCGCCCGCCGGCCGCTCAGAGCGCCCGTAGTCCATTGATTACCGCCTCGAAAACGTGCTCGTCGGGAAGGCCGGCGGTGGTCGCGCGCGGCTCGCGTACCTGTACCAGGCTGCGGGCGGCCAGGTCTCCGAGGAGGACCCGGACCGTGCCCACCGGCAGGTCGAGATGGGCGGCGATCTCGGCCACGGAGAGGATCCGCTGGCAGAGGCCGACGATCGCCACGTGCTCCGGGCCCAGCCCGGACTCCGACCCGACATCGGTGCGGGTCGAGGTGACCAGCGAGATCAGGTCGAACGTGCCGGTGACCGGGCGGGCCCGGCCTCCGGTCACCGCGTACGGGCGCACCACCGGGCCGGCGTGGTCGTCCACCCACTCCTGCTCCGCGGAGTCCCCCCGGCCGGTCATAGTGCCGCGTTCTCGCCGAGGGGCTGTTCCCGGGTCGGTGACGCGACGAACCGGCCGACCCGGGTGACGAGCATGGCCATCTCGTACGCGATCAGGCCGACGTCCGCGTCCTCCGAGGCCAGCACCGCCAGGCAGGCGTTGCGCCCGGCCGCGGTGACGAACAGGAAGGAGGACTGCATCTCGATGATGGTCTGCTGTACCTGTCCGCCACCGAATCGCTTGCCCGCGCCGCGTGCCAGGCTCTGGATGCCCGCCGCCATGGCCGCCAGGTGCTCGCCGTCGTCCCGGCTCAATCCGCGGGACGAGGCCATCAACAGTCCGTCGGTGGAGAGCGCCACGGCGTGCTCCGCCTGCTTGACCCGGCCGACCAGGTCATCCAGCAGCCACGTCAGATCCGCGCTCGAAGCCGTCTTCTGCGCCACTCGTCGTCCTCATCTTCCCGGCTGGTGTGCCGTCAGCTTCCGGTTTCCGTCGCGTCGACGTCCCGGTCAGGTAACCTGCTCGTCCGCGTCGGCCGGCCCACCGCCGGCTCCCTGCGCTCCGCCGAGCAGGCGCGCGGCATCGGTACGGCCGCGGCGGGTGCCGCTCTGGTAGGAGCTCATCATCCGGCGCACCTGCTCCGGTGCACGCGCCGTGTCGTCGTCGGCGGCGTCGTCGTCCGCCGCGTTCTGGTCGTGCCGCAGCTCCGGCACGAGGCTGGCCTGGCGTACCCGGACCGGCAGTCCCGCGTCGGTGACCGGCGCCGTCTCCGCCTCGGTCTCCGGCTCCGTCGCCGGCGACGCCTCTGCCGCGTCCGTCGTGGCGGCCGGCCGCCGCTCCACCACTGCCAGCTCCGTGGTGGGCCCCGCCACCGCGGGCTGCCGCTTGCGGGTGCGCGCGGGCAGCCCGGACGGGGTCAGCCGGGGCGCCCGCGTCACCGGCTCCGGCACCTGCGGGGCGGGCTCGGCCGGCTGGTCCGGTTCGGCGGCGCCGTCCGGGCCGGACGGGGTCGCCGGTCCGTCGCCGGCCGGCGTGCTCCGCACCGGGTCCGGCGCGGGTGCCGCGGGCAGGGCCGTCCCGGGTGCGGGAAGGGCGTCGGCCCCGTCGGCACCGTCGGCGGTGATCAGTTCACGCGGGATGAGCACCACCGCCGTGGTCCCGCCGTACGCGGATTCCTTGAGCTGCACCTTGACGCCGTGCCGCTCGGTGAGCCGGCTGACCACGAACAGGCCGAGCCGGGCGGCATCGGCGAGGTTCAGCTCGGACCGGTCCACGATGCGCGCGTTGGCGGCGGCCAGCTCGTCGGCGCTCATGCCGAGACCGCGGTCCTCGATCTCGATGGCGAAGCCGTTCGCCACCAGCTGACCGCGTACCTCCACTGTGGTCTGCGGCGGGGAGAACGAGAGTCCGTTCTCGATCAGCTCGGCCAGCAGGTGGATCACGTCACCGACGGCACGGCCGGTGAGCGACACCTCGCCGAGCGGACGCACGGTGACCCGGGTGTAGTCCTCGACCTCGGCGACCGCGCCGCGCACCACGTCGACCATGGGGACGTTACGCCGCCAGGCCCGGCCCGGCGTCGAGCCGGAGAGCACGATCAGGTTCTCCGCGTTACGCCGCATCCGGGTGGCCAGGTGGTCGACCCGGAACAGGTCCTCCAGCTCCTCGGCGTCGTGCTCGCGCCGTTCCATCGCGTCCAGCAGCGTCAGCTGCCGGTGCACGAGCGCCTGGGTGCGCCGGGCCAGGCTCAGGAACACGTCGCGGACGCTGCGGCGCAGCTCGGCCTGCTCGACGGCGGTGCGGACGGCGGTCTCCTGCACGACGTTGAACGCCTTGCCCACCTGGCCGATCTCGTCGTCGCCGAACTGCAGGGGTGGCGCCTCGCGGGCGACGTCCACCTCCTCGCCGCGGCCCAGCCGGTCCACCACGCTCGGCAGGCGTTCGTGGGCCAGCTTGAAGGCGGCCTCGCGGAGCCGTTCGAGCTGGCGGACGAGCGCCCGGGCCGTGGTGATCGAGACGACCACGGAGGCGATGACGGCGATCAGGCCGAGGCCGGCGGCGAGCACCAGCCGTACGATGACGCCGATCGCGACCGGCATCGCCCGGGACACGATGTCCTCACCGCCGGCGAGGATCACCTCGCGCAGGTCGGCCATCGCCTTCTCGGCGGTGGCCTGCCACGCCGCGGCGGTCACCGGCGGGCGCACCTCGGCGCCCTTGGCCGCGAGCACCTGGTCCTGGAGCGTGCGGAGCTGCTGGAACGCCTCGCCCTCGACCATCCGCTCGAAGCGGGCACGGTCGCCGGGGGCGAGTTCGCGGGCGGTGCGGTCGGCGAGGAACCACTGCGCGCCGACCAGGCGGGCGAACGCGGTCTGCTCGCCGACGGTGATCCGGTTGGCCGCGATCGCGCCGGTGAGCAGCGCGTCCTGTTGGGACAGCAGTTCCCGGGACCGGTTGAGGTCGATCAGCGCGGCGGTGTCCTTGGCGATCTCGTCGTCGTCGAGGCCGCCGAGGGCGTCGAAGACCGCGAAGATCCCGTCGACCGCCTCGTCGTACGCGATGAGCGTGGTGGTCCGGTCGATGGTCTTGCGGCTGACGTCGGCGCGGATCTGGCCGAGCTGGTCCAGTTCGGTCTTCAGCTCGTCGAGCCGCTGCATCAGCTCCTCGCTGGCCGGGATCTCGGTGCGCCAGTCCCGCACCGAGCGCCACAGCGCGCCGGCGGTCTCGTCGGTACGCGCGCGCTGAGCCTCCAGCTCCTGCAGCCGGCTCGGGTCGGACTCACCGAGGTAGCGCAGCGACAGCCGGCGTTCGGCCTGCAACTCCTGCAGCAGCGGGTCGCTCGGCTCGAAGACGCGCGCGTTGAGCGTCTGCACGCCGAGCAGGTTGAATCCGTCCCGTACGGTCACCCACGCGGCGAACGCCCAGAGCGCGGTCAGCGACGCCAGCAGCGCGATGATCTTCGTACGGAGATTCGTACTGCGGGAACCCATCACACCGTCCTGGCCCGGTCTTCGGTCGGTCCGAAATCCGATCGACTCCGGCGCACGCTAGCAGCCGTCGTGAACCTCATTCAAGCGATCCTGATCATGGTAGGTGCGGCCCCGGTCCGGGTCGCCCCGGCACGGCCGGAGGCCGCCAGCACCGCGGCGCGCACGATCCGCGTCGGGCGGTAGAGGTCCTTGTCGTGCCATAGTGCCGGTTCACCGTCGCATCCGTCCAGCTCGGACAGTCGACGACGCCCCCGCGCCAGCGCCGACGTGATCCGGGGGTCACCGGGCCGGCCCGCGTCGGCCAGGGCGAGCACCCCGTACGCGGTCTCCTCGGCGGTGCCGTCCCACCGTCCCCAGGAGCCGTCCGGGCGCTGCGTGTCCAGCAGCCAGGCCACCCCGCGCTCGACGGCGGTACGCGCCGCGCCGTCCGGCGCGTGGTCGGCCAGCGCCAGCAGCACCGCGTACGTGGCGTAGTACGGCGAGGCGTGCCAGCGGTCCTCCCACCGCCCGTCCGGCTCCTGCCGTTCCAGCAGCCACTCGGTGACCCGGCGCCGGGCTCCGGTGACGCCGGGTGCGCTCGGATGCTCGCCGAGCGCGTCGAGCACGTGCGCGTTGGTGGTCAGCGAGGCGCCGTCCTCCCCCGGCCAGGTGCAGAAGTGCGCTCCGGTGTCGAACCCGTCCAGCGCCGCGACACCGGGCGCGCGGCCGAGCCGGGCCAGCGCGTAGAGCGTGACCGCCGTGGTGTCGGCGTCGGCGGGCAGGCCGGGCGCGGTGGCCGCGCCGGACGGTCCGACCGCGGCGCGCAGCTCGGTCAGCACCGGCTCGGGCGTGCCGACCGGCACGCCGGCCCGGACCAGGATGCCGAGCACCCAGGCCCGCTCGAACACGGTGATCGGGCTCGCGCAGGGAACCGGGCCGGGCCGGGACACAGCGTTCAGGTAGTCCAGCGCGGGGCCGGGTTCCGGGCCGCCCAGCCAGGCTGCGGTGGCGGCCGGTGAGGCGCCGACCGCGCCGCTGGCCGAAGGGCGCACGCCGGGCGCCCGGTACGCCAGCTCCCCCGCCACCTCCAGCGCGTGCGCCAGCTTCTCCGGCACCGGCCGTCCGGTGGCGAGCAGTCCGCGTACCCGGGTCAGGCGGGCCGGGTCGAGACCGGCCGGCAGCGGCAGGCGGGGCCGGCCGGCCCACTCGGCCAGCCCGGGTGGCGGCCCGGCCGGGCCGTCGAGGTGCCGGTCCACGGCGGTGAGCAGCGCCGGCACGATCAGGTCGGTGGCCGGCAGGTCCGGCGGGGTGCCGTCGCGCAGCGCGCCGGTCAGGTACGTCAGTCCCCGGCGCGCGGCGTCGGCGGGCTCGTCGGACGGCCCGTCGCGGTGCAGCACTGCGAGCAGGGCCTCGACCGCGCTGAGCGTCGGCACCAGCGCGTACCCGCCGGGGCCGCCCCAGCCGCCGTCCGGGCGCTGCCGGTCCAGCAGCCAGGCCACGCGCCGGTCGTGGCCGTCGAGCCAGGGCGCGAGCGCGACCAGCCGTCCGGTCTCGTAGACCGACGGTGACGTCTGCCCCTCCGGTTCACCGCCGAGCGCGGTGATCAGGTCGTGCGTGGTCCCGGACCGGGTGGCGGGCACCGGTCCGGCGGTGAGCGTCACCGCACGCCCCAGAAGTCGGTGTTCCGGTAGAAGCCGGTGGTGAAGCCGAGCTGCCGGGACAGGAAGCCGGCCTCCCGCGGCACCTCGCCGGCCAGCTTCGCCAGCAGGACGCGGCAGTGGTCGACCTGCTCGGCGAAGAGCCGCTCGACCTCGGCCGGATCGTCCACGAGCAGCAGCGCGTTGAGGTCGCCGGACTCGGCGTCGCGGCGGTGGGTGCCGAGGTCGTTGACCAGGCGCAGGGCCCGCTGGACCTCGTCGCCGACCTCGACCAGCCGGGCCAGCGTGGCGGCGTCGGACACCGATCCGGTGTGGATCCAGTGCGCCACGTTCACCACGGTGGCGGCGAGGTTGTCGGCGTTGGCGAGGTATTCGGCGAGCGTGGGACGGCCGGTGTGCCGCCAGTCCCACTCGCGGGCCATCGCGTCGAGCGTGCGGGCCATCGTGTCGCGCCAGAGGCCGCGCAGCGCCGGATAGGCGGGTGCGGCGGCGACGTCGTCGCGCAGCTCGGCGAGGAACCGGCCCAGCGGGTCGGCGGACTCGCCGCCGTCGAGCACGTCCAGGCAGACGGCGGTGATCCGGTCGACCTCGGCCCGGCTGGTGGCCTGGTGGTCGACCAGCCAGTCGACGGCGAAGCCCCACAGCACCGCGCGGTTGGTCACCGCGAGTTCGGCGGCGGTGTGCCAGGGGGCGCTGAACGCCATCGCCTGCGCGATGCTGCTGAACAGTGTCGCGTCGAACGGGTCGCCGGGGAACAGCTCGGGGTGCGCGGCGGCGGCCCTGCGCAGGCCGCGCTGGCCCTGCGCGGCGAGCGCGCAGACCCGGCCCTGCTCGGCGGCGACCGCCAGCGGATCGGGTGTCGGCCCGTCGGTCATGCCGGCTCCGTCCGCCCGGCGGCGACGAGCGTCAGCTCGACGCGTTCGCGTGGCCGCAGCGCCGCGGCCAGCCGCAGTCCGGGTACGCCGGGGCGGTGCAGCCGGAAGCGGTAGCGGCTGAGCATGGTGGCGAGGATGAGCTGGGCCTCCAGGTAGAACAGGTACATCCCGAGGCACTGGTGCGGCCCGCCGCCGAACGGGAAGTGGGCGTACCGGTGGCGGGCGCGGACGCGCTCGGGGCGGAACCGTTCCGGGTCGAACTCGTCCGGGCGGTCCCAGAACTGCCGCATCCGCTGGGTGATCAGCGGGCTGACCGCCATCGTGGCGCCGGGCTCGATCGGCACGCCGTCGATGACGTCCCCGGCGACCGCGCGGCGCGGGATGATCCACCCGATCGGATAGAGCCGCAGCAGCTCGTCGAGCACCATCCGGGTGTACGTGAGCCGGCTCAGGTGCTCGCGGCGTACCGGCTCGCCGCCGACCACCTCGTCGATCTCGGCGTAGAGCCGCTCGGCCACCTCGGGGTGCTGGTCCAGGTGCGGCCAGGCCCAGGTCAGCACGTTGATGGTGGTCTCCGTGGTGGCGGCGAACATCGCCACTGTGTCGTTGCGGACCTGCCGCTCGTCGAGCTGCCGCCCGTCGTCGGTGCGGGCCTGCCAGAGCGTCGAGATGACGTCGTCGCCCTGGTCGGCGGACTCCCGCGTCTCGCGGACGATCGGCACCAGCACGTCGTCGACGATGCGGACGGCACGGGCGAACGTGCGGTCGCCGGGCATCGGCAGGGACAGCGGCGCGAACGGCACGATGATCCGGGGGATGACGGCGGTGGCGATCCGGTCCTGCGCCTCGATCACGCGCATCGCGTCCGGCACCGAGATCCGGTCGGCGAACAGCACCTTCATGATCGCCCGGCTGACGATGCGCGCCTGCTCCACGCCGATGTCGACCGGCTGCCCGGCGCGGGCCGGCTCGTCCAGCTCGTCGACCGCGTCGCGTATCGCGTCGGCCATCCCGTCGACCAGCGCCTCGACCCGCTTGGCGGTGAACATCGGCTGGAGCATCCGGCGGCTGGCCGACCAGATCTGCCCCTCGCCGAGGATCCCCTCGCCGAACAGGCGCTTGACCGGGCGCCAGAACAGCCCGTCACCGGCCCGTTCGTAGTTGTCCGCCCGGTCACGCAGGACGTGCTGCACGTGCTTGGGGTGGGTGACCAGGTAGGGGCGGAACGAGCCGAGGTTGAGCCGGACCAGTTCACCTTCGGTACGGTTGCCGATGTCGATGAGTGCCCGGGCGGGGTCGCGGAGCACCGCCGGCAGGATCTGCCGCAGCGGCACGGTTCGGGGTCGGCCGGTGGGCCTCGGTGTGTCCGTCGGTTCGGGCACCTGAACGCTCCCTCGGTTGACTCAGGGTCGCGACTCCGTATCGACCCGTGACGTTGCTCGCGAGCATGCCATCCTGAGCCGCAGATCAAAAGGCAGGTCGGAGGATATTTCACGTAACAACAATCTCTTTGTCGAGAATGGAGCCCGTGGGATATGCGTCACTCGCGTACACAGTGGTCGTTGCGGAGAGCGAGCAACGCTCACCTCTGACGGACGGCGGCAGAACGCGGGCGCGGGCCCGTCCGCTGTGCCAAGCTTCGGGCATGGACGACAAGACCATCCTGAGCCGGATCTCGGAACTCGTCGACGAGGAGCACCGGCTGCGTGCCGACGCGCAGCAGCACGAGGCCGGCACCGACGACGAGGCGCGGGAGCGGCTGCGCGCGCTGGAGGAGTCCCTGGACCAGTGCTGGGACCTGCTGCGCCGTCGCCGGGCCGCCCGCCAGGCACACGGCGACCCGGACGCCCAGGGCGAACGCCCGGTGCCGGAGGTCGAGCGCTACCTCCAGTGACCCGGACCGGCGTCCCGGGCGGTCTCCCGCCCGGGACGCCGGCCGGTCAGCGGACGCCCGCCTCCCGCAGCAGCGCCTCGGTCAGCGCCGCCGGGTCGGTCACCGTCGCGGGCATCCCGCGGGCGGTGAACCAGGCGGCCACCACCCGCACGTCGCGGGCCAGGAAGTCGGCCCCCTGCGGGTTCGCCACCACGTCGACCACCTGGGGCAGGTCGATCATCACCAGCCGGCCCGCGTGCACCAGCAGGTTGTACGGGGACAGGTCGCCGTGTGCGTAGCCGGCCCGGGCGAGCACCGTCAACGCCTCCACGAGCTGGTCCCACAGGTCGCGCAGCTCGTCGTCGTCGGGCCGGACCTGGGCCAGCCGCGGCGCGGCCTCCCCCGCCTCGGCGTCGCCGACGAACTCCAGCATCAGCTCGGTGCCGAGCAGCTGCACCGGGTAGGGCACGGCGATCCGCCCGGAGGCGGCCCCGATCTCCCAGAGCTGGGACAACGCGGCGAACTCGGCCGCCGCCCACTGGCCGGCGATCATCTGCCGGCCGAACGCGGTACGGCCGGTCATCGCCCGCATCTCACGGGACCGGCGTACCCGGCGGCCCTCCAGGTAACCGGCGTCGCGGTGGAACAGCCGGTGCTGGGCGTCGCGGTAGCGCTTGACCGCGAGCAGGCAGGCGCGGTCGGTACCCGGCACGGCACGGCGGACCAGGTGGACGTCCGCCTCCTTGCCGGTCTTGAGCACCCCGAGCTCGGTGTCCCGGGCGGCCAGTTCGGTGACCAGCCACTCCGGATGCGGCTCGGGGCCGTGGACGGCCTGGTCCCAGGAGGACCAAGCGTCCTCCGCCTCGGGCTCGGCGTCCGGGTCGGTGAGGGCCGGCGGGGTACGCCGACCACGCTTCAGGAAGTCGGGTTCGTCGTCGTCGAAGCGGCTCTTGCCGCGGCCACGGCGCTGCGGCGCCGGGATGTCGTGATCGCGCACGGGTGGATCTGTCCTTCGATCGAGGCTGGCGGAGGCAGGTGGTACGACCCTGCGAAAACGGCCATGACCGACCCCCTCTCCTCGACCGGGCACACCCGGCTGCGCACTCGCGCGGCACCATGCTCGTGTCCCGCCCGCGGCGGGTCAACGGATTTTCCGCGCGGTGCGCCATCGTGCCGCCGCGCCGCCGGCCGGCCCGCGCCGCTGTGCCGCCGCCGGCCCGCGCCGCCGAGCGCCGTCAGCCGGCCAGGACGGCCGCGACGGCCGCGATCAGACCGTCCTCGATCCGGGTGGGCGCGAACCTCGGATCGGACCAGCGGCGTCCCCGGTGCAGCCAGACGCTGGGCAGGCCCACAGCCGTCGCGCCGCCGATGTCCGCCTCCGGGCTGTCGCCCACCACCCACGCGCCGCGCAGCGGCATCCGGGCCCGCTGGGCGGCGAGCGCGAAGATCCTCGGGTTCGGTTTGCTGACGCCCGCCTCCTCGGAGATCACCCAGTCGGCGACGTACCGGTCCAGGCCGGTCTTGCGGATCTTGGCGTCCTGTTGACGGGACGCGCCGTTGGTGACCACCACCGGCACCCAGCCCGCGTCGGCGGCGATCCTCAGCGCGCAGGCCACCAGCGGGTCCAGCCGCATGTGGGCCACCACGCCGTCGTGCAGCTCGTCGACCAGGTCGATCGAGGGGATGCGCAGCGCGTACCGGTCGCGGATCGCATCCGCCACGTCCCACCTGTTGGTCAGCCCGTCCGCGTCCACGGACACCAACCAGTCGAGGTCGGCCGGCGGCGCGCCGATGCCGTCCAGGAAGCGTTCTCCCCAGGCGCGGAACGGCCCGTCGCGGTCCAGCAGAGTGTTGTCCAGATCGAGCAGGAGCAACGGCACCTGGGCACCCTACGGGACGGGCCGGAGCACCGACAGGGCCGAGGGCCCCGCCACGGCGATCAGGCCACGAGGACGGCGCGAGCCGCCCCGGCGTCGAGCGGGCGGTCCAGCAGCATGGTGTGCGCCGCGCGGGTGGCGGCCAGCGCGTCCGGGTCCAGCGTGGCCACCAGCACGTCCTCGCCGGTGTCGGCACCCCGGGCCAGCGGCCGGCCCTCCGGGTCGTACACCGCCGCGCCGCCGTTGAAGCGCCACGGATCGGCGCCGCCGACGGCGTTGGCGAACACCACGTACATGGTGTTGTCCAGCGCCCGGGCCGCGTAGTAGAGGTCGCGGCGGTGTGCCGAGCCGGCCAGGTAGCCGCTCGGGCAGAGGTAGCCGTGCGCGCCGTCGCGGGCGGCGGCCCGCGCGTGCTCCGGGAAGCAGCCGTCGTAGCAGACGCCCAGTCCCAGCCGCCACGTGTCGACCTCGAGCGTCGCGCCCCGGCGGCCGGCGTCGAACAGCTCCCGCTCGCCGCTCCAGAGCTGTTGCTTGTCGTACGCGGCGGTGACCGTGCCGGCCGGGTCCACGACGAGCGAGGAGATGGTGCGCCGCCGGTCGGGGTGGCGGACGGCGGCGCCGATCACCACTGCGGCGCCCGCGTCGGCGGCGGCGGAGCGCAGCGGGTCCAGCCGGGCGTCGCTCACCCGGCAGTCGGCGTCGGCTGCCACGTCCGTGCCCTCCGGGTCGGCGCCGAGCGTCGGCGGGTGGTACGCCGGCAGGAACAGCTCGGGCAGCACCACGACGCGGGCGCCCTCGGCCCGGCCGACGAGGCGGGCGGCGGTGCGGGCGTTGCCGGGGACGTCGCCGGGGACGGGCTGGGCCTGGACGGCGGCGACGGTGAGCGGGCGCGCGGGAAGGGCGGTCACCCGCCGATCGTAACCATCGGGCGGCACCAGATGATCAAGTGTCGGCGCTTCTCAAGCCGTACGTACGGTTTGCATCGGCCGGTTCCACCTGCGACGATCCGTTCGTGCCCAGAGTAAGTCAGGACCAGCTCGACGCGCGCCGACAGGAGATCCTCGCGGCGGCGCGGGCGTGTTTCGCCCGGCACGGCTACGAGGGCGCCACCGTACGGCGACTGGAGGAGGCCACCGGCCTGTCCCGGGGCGCGATCTTCCACCACTTCCGGGACAAGGACTCCCTCTTCCTCGCCGTGGCCGAGGACGACGCCGCCGCGATGGTGGAGACGGTGGCCCGCAACGGCCTCGTGCAGGTCATGCGCGACCTGCTGGCCCGGGCCGTCTCGCCGGACACCACCGGCTGGCTCGGCAGCCAGCTGGAGGTCTCCCGCCGGCTGCGCACCGACCCCGCCTTCGCCAAGCGCTGGGCGGAACGGTCCGAGGCCATCGCCGCGGCCACCCGGGAGCGCCTGCTGCGCCAGCGCGAAGCCGGCGTCCTCCGCGACGACGTGCCGATCGACGTGCTCGCCCAGTTCCTGGAGCTGGCCTACGACGGGCTGGTGCTGCACCTGGCGATGGGCCGTCCGGCCGGCGACCTGGCCCGGGTGCTCGACCTGGTCGAGGAGGCCGTCCGCCGGCACTGAACCGGCGCCGGTCTCGGTCCGGTAACTACGCCCCTCCAGGAGATCGACTCTGGCGCGCCTGCTCCACAATGAGCCGCGACCCCTCCTCGCGACAGGAGCAGACGATGACCCCCTCCGACACCTGGGGCATCCCCGGCCCCGTATTCCTGCGCTGGTACCTCCTGCTCGCCGTCGTCCTGGTCATCGGTGCGATCGTGTACCGGCGGCGCATGCTGGCGGGCACGCCGGTGACCGCGTACGGCGACCTGGGTCCGCAGCAGGTCGCCTACCTCAACGGTGGTGACCAGCTCGCCGTCTGGGCCGCGCTCGGCGGGCTGCGCCACGCCGGCGCGGTCGGCGTCCGGCCGGACCGGCGGCTCACCACCGGCGGTCCGCTGCCGGCCGGTGCCACTCCGCTGGACCAGGCGGTCCACCACGCGGCGAGCCGCGGCCTGCGGACCCGGGACCTGGCCGCCGACGAGTGGGTGCGGCGTGCGCTCGACGAGCTGCGCGACGGCCTGGTACGCCGAGGTCTCGCCCTGGACCAGGAGCGGCGCCGGACGCTGCGGCGCGGCGCCCTGCTGGTCGGAGCCCTGCTGGTCATCGGCATCGTGCGCGTGGTCTCCGGGCTGCTGAACGACCGGCCCACCGGCTGGCTGCTGCTCAGCCTGTTCCCGCTCGGCCTCGCGTTCGTGCTGCTCAACCGCGTGCCCTGGCGCACCCGGGCGGCCACCGCCGCGCTGAACGACATGCGCCGCCGGCACGCCTGGCTGCGGCCGGCCGCCGGGCCGGCGTACTCCACGTACGGCGCGACGGACGTGGCGCTGGGCGTGGCGCTGTTCGGTACCGCCACGCTCTGGACCATGGATCCGGGCTTCGCGGAGCAGGCCGAGATCCAGCGGCAGGCCATGGGCAACGCGGGCGGCGCCAGCTCCGGCACCTCGTGCGGCGGCGGGGCGACCGCCGGCGGCAGCTCCTGCGGGGGCGGCAGCTCGTGCGGCGGGGGCGGTGGCTGCGGCGGAGGCGGGTGCGGCGGATGAGTGGCCCGTCCGGCGTCGGCATCGGCTGGCGCCCCGAGATCGCCGGTTTCGTCGCCGGGCTGCCGGGGCTGCGCTTCGTCGAGGTGGTCGCGGAGGCGGTCGCCCCGGCCGGGCCGCTCCCGGACGGGCTCGCCGAGCTGCGCGGACGCGGCGTCGACGTCGTACCCCACGGGGTGCGGCTGTCCCTCGGCGGCGCGGAGCCTGTCGACCGGGCCCGGGTGGCGCACCTGGCCGGGGTGGCCACGGCCCTGGACGCGCCGCTGGTGAGCGAGCACATCGCGTTCGTGCGGGCCGGCGGCCTGGAGGCCGGTCACCTGCTGCCGCTGCCGCGCAGCCGCGAGGCGGTCGCCGCGGTGGTGGCGAACGTGCGGCGGACGCAGGCGGAGCTGCCGGTGCCGCTGGCCCTGGAACCGATCGCGGCGCTGTTCGACTGGCCGGACGACGAGCTGGACGAGGCGGACTTCCTCACCGAGATCCTCGACGCCACCGGCGCGCTGCTGCTGCTCGACGTGGCGAACGTGCACGCCAACGCCCGCAACCGGGGCGGCGACCCGGCCGCGCTGCTGGACCGGCTGCCGTTGGAACGCATCGCCTACGTGCACGTCGCGGGCGGCGCCGAGCACGGCGGCTTCTACCACGACACGCACACCGATCCGGTGCCCGAGGCCGTGCTGGACCTGGTCCGCGAGCTGTGTACCAGGCGCCGCCCGCCCGCGCTGCTGCTGGAACGCGACGGGCACTACCCGCCCGCCGCCGAGCTGCGCGGCGAGCTGGACGCGCTGGCCGCCGCGTCCGGCCACCCGGTGGTCACGTGAGCGGCGACCTGGCGGCCCGGCAGGCCGAACTGGTCGCCGCGCTCGTCGCCGGTGGACCGCTGCCGCGCGGCTTCGCCCCGGCCCCGGTCGAGGCGGCCCGCCGGGCGCTGCTGCGCAAGCGGGCCGGGGACGTGGCCCGGCACTGGCCGCTGCTCGCCGCCGGCCTCGGGCCGGACTGGCCGGCCGCGTTCACCACGTGGGCCGACGGCCGCCCCACGAACGGGTCGCTGCGCGACGGCTGGGACCTCGCCCGCGACCTGCGCGGCCGGAACGCGCTGCCGCCGCTGGGCGCGGAGGAGCTGGCCGCGCGCGAGGCCGGGAGCCGCTACGACGGCCGCCGCCCGCCCCGGCCACGCCGGCTGCCGGCCCTCGCCCGGACCGGCGGCGCCGTCGCGGTTCAGGTCGCCGGCCGGGTACGCCTGGTGCGGCCCGCCCCGCGCTGACAGGCACCCGCCGGTACGGCAGGATCGGTGCATGGATCTCGGACTCGCCGACCGGGTGTACGTGCTCACCGGCGCCTCCGGCGGCCTCGGCTTCGCCACCGCCGAACACCTCGTCGCCGACGGCGCCCGGGTGGTCATCTCCGCGCGTACCCCGGACCGGGTGGCCGCCGCGGTCGAGGCGCTCGGTGACCCGCAGCGGGCGATCGGGCTGACCGCCGACCTCGCCGACCCCGCCACCCCGGAGCGGCTCGTCGCCGCCGCCCGCGAACACTTCGGCCGCCTCGACGGCGCGCTGATCTCGGTCGGCGGCCCACCGCCCGGCACCGCCGCCACCGTCACCGACGAGCAGTGGCGCGAGTCGTTCGAGACGGTCTTCCTGGGCAGCGTCCGGCTCGCCCGCACGGTGGCCGGGGCACTCACCGACGGCGGCGCGATCGGGCTGGTGCTGTCCACCTCGGTACGCGGACCGCTGCCCGGCCTCGGCATCTCCAACGGGCTGCGGCCGGGGCTGGCCGGCGTCGCGAAGGACATGGCGGACGAGTTCGGCCCGCGCGGCGTACGCGTGGTCAGCCTGTTGCCTGGACGGATCATGACCGACCGCAACCGGGAGCTGCTTGCCGGTTCCGGCGACCCCGAGCGGGCCCGCGCGCAGGCCGAGGCGGCGATCCCGCTCGGACGCATCGGCGACCCGGCGGAGTTCGGCAGGGTGGCCGCGTTCCTGCTCTCCCCCGCCGCCGGGTACGTCACCGGGATCACCGTTCCGGTCGACGGCGGCGCGCTGCGCGGGCTGTGACGGTGGCCGGGCTTCCCGCGCCGGCACCGGTGCTTCCCGCGGCGGCGGCTCCGCTGAGCCGGGTGCGGGTTGCCGCGCCCGCGGCGGGCCGGTCACTCGGGACGGTGGGCCGGTGAGCGATCGACGGCGGCCGGGCGGTGGGCGGCCCGAGGCCGCGCCAGGACCGGGCACGCCCGCCCGCCGCCATCCCCGGCCCAGCCGCGAGCAGCTCGCCGCGGCGGCCGACCGGCTGCTGCCCGACGTGATCGCGCCCGGCCTGGACGTGCTGTTCGTCGGCATCAACCCGGGCCTGTGGTCGGCGGCCACCGGCTGGCACTTCGCCCGGCCGGGCAACCGGTTCTGGCCCGCCCTGCACCGCGGCGGCTTCACGCCGCGCCTGCTGCACCCCAGCGAACAGGACACGCTTCCGGCGCTGGGCCTCGGCATCACAAACATGGTGGCCCGGGCCAGCGCCCGTGCCGACGAGCTGACCGCCGGCGAACTGGTCGACGGCGCGGCCACGCTCACCGCGAAGGTCGAGCACTACCGGCCGCGCTGGGTGGCGGTGGTCGGGGTGACCGCGTACCGGATCGGGTTCGCCCGGCCGAAGGCCGGTTTCGGGCCGCAGCCGGAGCCGCTCGCGGCGGCCCGGCTCTGGGTGCTGCCCAACCCGAGCGGCCTGAACGCCCACTTCACCCCGGAGACGCTCGGCGCCGCGTTCGCCGAGCTGCGCGCCGCGGTCGCCGCAGGTTAGGCCTCGGTCGTCCGGTGCCGGCGGGCCGTCGGTGGCCCGGCCGGTCAGTCGGCCCGTCGGTCAGTCGGCTGGCCGGTCGGTCGTGTGGCCTCGTCGGGTCGCTAGTTGGCGGCGGCCGGGGGCATGGCCTCGTGGGCGACGTAGGTGCCCATCGGCACCGTGGTCACCACCGGCTCGGGCTGCTCGGCCTCGGCGTGGGGCGCGGGCGAGTCGGTGACCGCGAACTGGGTGCGGTACAGCTCGGCGTACAGGCCGCCGACCGCCACCAGCTCGTCGTGCCGGCCGCGCTCCACGATCCGGCCCTCGTCGAGCACCAGGATCTGGTCGGCGTCGCGCACCGTGGAGAGCCGGTGCGCGATGACCAGCGCGGTACGCCCGGTCAGCGCCACCGACAGCGCCCGCTGCACCGCCGCCTCGCTCTCCGAGTCCAGGTGGGCGGTGGCCTCGTCGAGGATCACGATCGACGGGGCCTTGAGCAGGAGCCGGGCGATGGCGATGCGCTGCTTCTCGCCGCCGGAGAAGCGGTAGCCCCGCTCGCCGACAGTCGTGTCGAGCCCGTCCGGGAGCGCCCGGACCAGGTCGGCGACCTGCGCGCCGGCCAGCGCCGCCCAGATCTCGTCGTCGGTGGCGTCGGGCTTGGCGTAGCGCAGGTTCTCCCGGATCGTCTCGTGGAACAGGTGCGAGTCCTGGGTGACCACGCCGATCTCGTCGCGGAGCGAGGCGAGCGTGGCGTCCCGTACGTCGACGCCACCGACGAGCACCTGGCCGTCGCTGACGTCGTAGATCCGGGAGATCAGCATGGACAGCGTCGACTTGCCGGCGCCGGACGGACCGACCAGGGCCACCATCTGACCCGGCTCGACGGCGAACGAGACGCCCCTGAGCACCGGCTCGTTCACCGTCCGGTCGAGGGTCGAGACCTCCTCCAGGGAGGCGAGGGACACCTCGGCGGCGCTCGGGTAGCGGAAGCGCACGTCGCGGAACTCGACCCGGCCGTTGCCGCGCGGCACCGGCACCGCGTCGGGCTTCTCGGCGATGGTCGGGCGCAGGTCGAGCACCTCGAAGACCCGGTCGAAGGAGACGAGCGCGCTCATCACGTCGACCCGCACGTTGGACAGCGCGGTCAGCGGGCCGTAGAGACGGGTCAGCAGCAGCGCCAGCTTGACCACGGTGCCGGCGCTGACCGCACCGGTGACCGCCAGCCAGCCGCCGACGCCGTACGTCAGCGCCTGGGCCAGCGACGCGACGAGCAGCATCGCCACGAAGAACGTCCGCGAGTACATGGCGGACTGGATGCCGATGTCACGCACCCGCTCGGCCCGGCGGGCGAACCGGTCGGCCTCCACCTCCGGCGCGCCGAACAGCTTGACCAGCAGCGCGCCGGCGACGCCGAACCGCTCGGTCATCGTCGCGTTCATCTTGGCGTCGAGGTTGTACGACTCGCGGGTGATCTCGGCCAGGCGCCGGCCCACCCGGCGGGCCGGGATGATGAAGATCGGCAGCAGCACCAGCGCCAGCACGGTGATCTGCCAGGACAGCACAAGCATCGCAGCCGCGGTGAGCACGAGCTGGATGACGTTGCTGACCACCCCGGACAGCGTCGAGGTGAACGCCCGCTGGGCGCCGAGCACGTCGTTGTTGAGCCGGCTCACGAGCGCGCCGGTCTGGGTGCGGGTGAAGAACTGCAGCGGCATCCGCTGGACGTGGTCGTAGACCCGGGTGCGCAGGTCGAGGATGATGCCCTCGCCGATGCGGGCCGAATACCAGCGCTGGATCAGGGAGAAGACCGCGTCGGCCACGGCGAGCGCGGCGATGATCAGGGCGAGCCGGACGACAGTCGAGCGGGCGTCCGCTCCGCCGCCGGCGATCGCGTCGATGACGTCGCCGGCGAGCAGCGGCGTGGCCACGCCGATCACCGCGGCGACGATCACGGTGATCAGGAAGACGACGATGTCGCGCCGGTAGGGCCGGGCGAACGCGACGATCCGCCGGGCGGTGCCGCGCTTGAGCTCGTGGGCGGAGACCTCGTCGCGGTTGCGCAGCGACCGGAGCATGCTCCAGCCGCCCATGCCGCCGCCGGCCATCGGGTGGGACACTCGTCACCTCCGGGTCGTCGGGGCAGCATGAACCGTCGGAGTCCATTCTCCCGACGCCTGTGACAACCTCGCGAGTAACCCAGATCTTCCCGAACGGTCCTTACGAAATCGCCGTACCGGCTATTCGCCCCGCCCGGCCAGGTCCCGGATCCGCCGGGTCTGCGCCTCCCGCTCGGCGCGCTGCTGCTCGGCGTGCGAACGGTCGACCGCGCCCGCGAGCAGCGCCTTGATCTCGATGATCGCGTCCCGGTTGTTGGCGAGCAGCCCGGCGGAGAGATCACGCACGGCGCCGTCCAGCTCGTCGTTCGGCACCACGAGCGTGGCCAGGCCGATCCGGTCCGCCTCGGCGGCGTCCATCCGCCGGCCGGTGGCGCAGATCTCCAGCGCCCGGGAGTAGCCGACCAGCTCGACGAGGCGGCGCGTGCCGGCCAGGTCGGGAACCAGGCCGAGGGTCACCTCGGCCATCGAGAGCTTCGCGTCGGCGGCGAGCACCCGCATGTCACAGGCCAGCGCGAGCTGGAAGCCGGCGCCGATGGCGTGGCCCTGCACCGCGGCGATGGACACCACGTCCGGCCGGTGCAGCCAGGTGAAGCCGCCCTGGTACTCGGCGATCCGGTCGGCGCACTCCGCCTCCGGCATCGCGGCCAGCTCGGCGAAGGAGCCCGGCCCGGTCGCACCGGCGACCGCCAGGTCCAGGCCCGCGGAGAAGGCGCGCCCCTCCCCGCGTACGACGACGACGCGCACGTCGCCGGGCAGGTCCCGGGAGAAGTCGCTCATGGCGCGCCACATCGCCGGGGTCTGGGCGTTGAGTACGTCGGGCCGGCACAACGTCACCGTCGCGACCGGCCCGTCGCAGTCGAAGCGCACTCCGGTCGTCTCGGCGGTCACCGGACGCCCCGGAACGCGCTGATGGACGACGCTGGGGGGCGGGTCACGCCTTCTTCCGGCGCCGGGCGCCGCCGCGCTGCCGCAGCTGCACCCCGGACTCGGTGAGCACCCGGTGGATGAACCCGTAGGAACGGCCGGTCGAGGCCGCCAGAGCACGGATGCTCTCTCCGCCGGTGTACCGCTTTACCAGGTCTTTGGCGAGCGTCTGACGCTCGGCCCCGACGATCCGGCGACCCTTCTCAGTGCTGGTGGCTGTGCCGGTGGCTGCCATGCTGATTCCTCACGTCCCAGACTGTGCGGTTCGGATACGGTCCCACCTATTAGACCGCCTCGGACGATCATGCGCCAGATATCAACTATTCGCCAACCGACACGCTACGCAATGTCAGCTTCCCGATAGAGTGATCCTTCCGGCCGCCTGATCCGTACCGGCCCGCCGGACGAGCCCGTCGACCCCACAGACCCCACAGACCCCACCCCGTCGATCATGAAGTTGACGGCGATGTGGATCTCCAAAAGTGCCGCCAACTTCATGATCGACCAGCAGAGTGCCCGGGGGCGGGCGGGGTCAGGCGAGCTCCACCAGCTCCAGGAGGTCGTCGGACCAGGCGTCCTCGTCGCCGTCGGGCAGCAGGATGGCGCGGTCCGGCTTGAGCGCGGTGACCGCGCCCGGGTCGTGCGTCACCAGCACGATCGCGCCCGGGTAGCGGGCGATCGCGTCGAGCACCTGCTCGCGGCTGACCGGGTCGAGGTTGTTCGTCGGCTCGTCCAGCAGCAGCACGTTGGCGCCGGAGCAGACCAGCGTGGCCAGCGCCAGCCGGGTCTTCTCGCCGCCGGAGAGCACCCCGGCCGGCTTGTCCACGTCCTCGCCGGAGAACAGGAACGCGCCGAGGATCTTGCGCAGGTCGGTGTCGGTCTGGTCGGACGCGGCGCTGCGCATGTGCTCCAGGATCGTCCGGTCCACGTCGAGCGTCTCGTGCTCCTGGGCGTAGTAGCCGAGCCGCAGCCCGTGCCCGGGGCGTACCTCGCCGGTGTCCGGCTCCAGCAGCCCGCCGAGCATCCGCAGCAGCGTGGTCTTGCCGGCGCCGTTGAGGCCGAGGATGGCCACCCGGGAACCCCGGTCGACCGCGACGTTCACGTCGGTGAAGATCTCCAGCGACCCGTACGACTTGGACAGGCCGGTCGCGGTCAGCGGCGTCTTGCCGCACGGCGCGGGGCTCGGGAAGCGCACCTTCGCGACCTTGTCCGCGACGCGGACCTCGTCCAGGCCGGAGAGCAGGCGCTCGGCGCGCCGGGCCATGTTCTGCGCGGCGACGGTCTTGGTGGCCTTGGCCCGCATCTTGTCCGCCTGCGCCATCAGGGCGCCGGCCTTCTTCTCGGCGTTTGCGCGCTCCCGGCGGCGGCGCCGCTCGTCGGTCTCGCGCGCCTCCAGGTACGCCTTCCAGCCCAGGTTGTACGTGTCGACCACGGACCGGGTGGCGTCCAGGAACCAGACCTTGTTGACGACGGCCTCCAGCAGCGAGGCGTCGTGGGAGATCACGATCAGGCCGCCCTTGTGGTTGGCGAGGAAGCCGCGCAGCCAGGTGATCGAGTCGGCGTCGAGGTGGTTCGTGGGCTCGTCGAGCAGCAGGATGCCGCCGCCGTTCTCGCCCGCGTCGCGGAACAGGATCCGGGCCAGCTCGATGCGGCGGCGCTGACCGCCGGACAGCGTGCCGATGGTCTGCGCCAGGGCCCGGTCGGGCAGGCCGAGGTTGGCGCAGATGCGGGCCGCCTCGGCCTCGGCCGCGTAGCCGCCGAGCGAGGCGAACTGGTCCTCCAGCGCGCCGTAGCGGCGGACCAGCCGCTCGTCGTCGGCGCCCTCGGCGAGCTTGTTCTCCAGCTCCTTCATCTGCGCCATGAGCACGTCCAGGCCGCGGGCGGAGAGCACCCGGTCCCGGCCCGTGACGTCCAGGTCACCGGTACGCGGATCCTGCGGCAGATAGCCGATGGCGCTGCGCCGATCGATCTGCCCGCCGTACGGCTGCCCCTCCCCGGCGAGCACCTTGAGCGTGGTGGTCTTGCCGGCGCCGTTACGGCCGACCAGGCCGATCCGGTCGCCCGGCTGCACCCGCAGGGTGGTGTCGGACAGCAGGATCCGGGAACCGGCACGCAGTTCCAGGCCGGTGGCAGTGATCATCTCGGAGTACTCGCTCTCGGGTCCGGAAGGGCTGACTCAGGGCACGCGAAAGCGCCGGCGGGTGGTGATTTCCCGTCGGCGCGGGGCGGTTCAGCCTTCGCAGCGCAGCACGGGGGCAAGTGTACCGGGCCCCGCGGGCCCTCTCCGCCGGATTACCGTGCAAGATCATCGGGTACGGAGACCGCCGTCCGGACCCGGTCCGGTACCGCAACCATCACATACGGACACATCGGTGATCGGGGTCAACATGGAGCTGAACGAGAACGCGCGGGTCGACACCAGCCAGGTGGACGACCGGCGAGGGTCCGGCGGAGGCGGCGGGATGGGCATTCCGATCCCGATCGGCGGCGGCCGGGGCGGGATCGTGGGCATCATCATCGCCGTACTGGTCGCCCTGGTGGGCGGCGGCTTCGGCCTCAACGCCGCCACCAACGGCGGCGGTGACGAGCAGGGCGACAACACCTCGCTGGAGCAGAAGTGCTCGGCGCAGGACGCGCTGAAGCAGCTCGACTGTCGCAACGCGCTCTACGTCAACTCGATCCAGGCGTACTGGCGTACCGCGATGCCGGAGGCGTTCGGCGAGCAGTACCGGCCGTCGAAGACGGTGTTCTTCAGCCAGAACGTGAGCACCGCCTGCGGCGCTGCCGACTCGGGCGTGGGCCCGTTCTACTGCCCGGCCGACGACCTGGTCTACATCGACCTCACCTTCTACAAGCTGCTCGCCGACCAGCTCGGCGCCGAGGGCGAGTTCGCCCAGCCGTACGTGCTGGCCCACGAGTACGGCCACCACGTGCAGGACCTGCTCGGCACCGAGGCGCAGATGCGCCGCCAGCAGCAGCGCGACCCGCAGAGCGCGAACGCGCTCTCGGTGAAGCTGGAGCTGCAGGCCGACTGCTACGCCGGGGCGTGGGCGAAGAACGCCACCGGCACGGCCGACGACAAGGGCCAGAAGATCTTCACCAGCATCACCGAGCAGGACATCTCGCAGGCCATCGACACCGCCGAGAAGATCGGCGACGACGCGATCCAGCAGCGGTCCGGCCGGCCGGTGAACCCGGACGAGTTCACCCACGGCAGCTCGGAGCAGCGCAAGCAGTGGTTCACCAAGGGCTTCACCACCGGTGACCCGAAGTCCTGCGACACCTTCGGTTCGGGCCAGTAGCAGCCCGGCGTATCGGCCCCGCACCGCCGCCAGACCGGCGGTGCGGGGCCGATGTCGTGTCCGGGGGGCCGGTCAGGCCGGCAGGGTCACCTGACCCGCCGTGGACCGGTTGACTGTGGTGCCGTCGCCCAGCTGACCACCGCTGTTGTCACCCCAGCACCACAGACCGCCGTCGGTACGGATGCCGCAGCCGTGGTCGGTGACCGCGAGGCCGCCGGTCCAGGTGGTGGCCGTACCGGCCTGGACGGGCGCGGACCGGTGGGTGGTGCTGCCGTCGCCCACCTGCCCGGCCGAGTTCTTGCCCCAGCACCACAGGCTGCCGTCGGTACGCGACGCGCAGGACGTGTCGCTGCTGGCGGCGATCCGGTTCCACGTGGTGGCGGTGCCGATCTGCACCGGCGCGGTCCGGTACGTGCCGCTCACGCCGAGCTGCCCGTACCCGTTCTCCCCCCAGCACCACAGCGCGCCGGAGCGGACCCCACAGGTGTGCGCGTACCCGGCCGCGACGCCGGTCCACCCGGTCGCGGTGCCGACCTGCGCGGGCGCGGTCTGGGGCGCCAGGTTGCCGAGCCCGAGCTGGCCGTCCGAGCTGGACCCCCAGCACCAGAGCGTGCCGCCGGTCCGGATCCCGCAGGTGTGCCCGTAGCCGGTCGAGACGCTCACCCAGTCGGTGGCCGTGCCGACCTGCAGCGGGGCGTTCGCGACGTACGGCGAGGCGCCGACGCCGAGCTGCGTGGTCCGGTTGAAGCCCCAGCACCAGAGCGTGCCGTCGGTGCGTATCGCGCAGGTGTGCTGGGGGCCGGCGTCGACCCGGGCCCAGGTGGTCGCGGTGCCGACCTGCACCGGGGTGCTGCGGCTGGTGGTGCTCCCGTCGCCGAGCTGGCCCCGGAAGTTCGAGCCCCAGCACCACAGCGTCCCGTCGGTGCGGACCGCGCAGGTGTGCCCGGTGCCGGCGTCGGCGTTCGTCCAGGTGGCGGTGCCGACCCGGGCCGGGGTGCCACGGTTCGTGGTGGTCCCGTCGCCGAGCTGGCCGCCGTAGTTCGAGCCCCAGCACCACAGTCCCCCGTCGGTGCTGATCGCGCACGTGTGCGCGCCGCCCGCGGTGACGCTGCTGACGGTGGGCGCGGCGAGCGCGGCGCGCTGCACCGGGCTCGCGTTCGCCGTACCGGCCGTGAGCGCGGCGGTGAGCACGAGGCTTCCGGCGCTCATCGCCGCCGCCGCGACGAGGAGCCTCGTCGCACGGCGCCACCGGGCCCGCAGCCGGCCGTCCTGATATCCGCTCATGAAGTTGTTCTCTCCCAACGATGTCGGCGCGTGATGGCGGAGGCGAAGCGGGCCCTGCGGGTCGCCCGGAGACCCGCCGCTTCGTGACACGACCTTATGCATCGAGCCGATTCGATGCACCATGGAGGAGCGGGATTGCGCCGTCTTGAGGTGATCTTTCCTGTTCAGCGGACCAGGATGTGGACCGCACGGGCGGCGGCGACTGCGGCCACCAGCACCGCGTGCCGGGGTTCCGGCACGTCGAGCAGTCGCGGCGCGCGCAGCGCCGCGAGCGGGGCCAGCCGCCGGTCGGCCAGCACGGTGTCCACCGTGCGCCGGTCGCCGCCGCACACCAGCGCCGCCAGCGTGCCCGCCTCCGGCAACAGCAGGCGTACGGCCAGCTCGGCCGCGTCGCCCAGGGCGGCCTTCGCCTGGTTGTCGCGCCGCCTGGCGAACCGCTGCTGGGACCAGCCGCCCGCCGCGGTACGCCCCTGCACGTACCGGGTGTCCACCTTGGAGACCACCAGGTCGGTGCCGTCGGCGACACCGACCGCCACGGCGCCCTTGCGGGCCAGCAGCAGACCGAGCCGTCGGGCCGCCGCGGCGGAGGCGACGAATCCGGGTACGTCCGCCGACGCGCTCGCGCCGGGCGGGGTGTGCAGTTCAGCGGTGGCGCCGTCCGGGGCGGCGAGCAGGAGCCCGTACTCCTGGACGGTCGTCGCCGGCGGGCCGTGCCGGTCGGTGAAACCCTCGACCCAGCGGGCGACGCGGCCGGGGTCGACCTCGACCCACCGGCCGCCCCCGGCGGCGGGTCGGCTGCTCATGGCCCGACGGTACGCCATCGACGGGCCGGGAAACGCAACGCGGGAGGACACCGTGACCGGTGCCCTCCCGCGCCTACCCGTGGATCAGTGGACGGTGAGGTTGCCGCCCTTCAGCTTGACCTCGGCGGTCGCGCCGCCCGTCCAGTCGGACGAGAACAGCAGGGCGCCGCCCTTCCACAGCGTGAGCCCGACGGTGTCGTTCCTTCCGGGGGCGCCCCGGTCGGTCACCGTCGCAGCCAGGGTCAGGCCGGAGGCCACCAGCTTGCCCTTGTTGTCGTACAGGGCGGCCTGGTAGCGCACCTGGGCGACCTTGCCCGCCGAGGTGACGCCGAGCGCGTCGACGGTGTCGGCCCTGATCGTGTACGACTTCCCGCCGGAGCGGAACTCGACCTCGGCCTTGCCCGTGGCGGGCTTGTTCGCCTTGCCCGGCTTCGCGTTCAGCTCCACCTCGACCGTGGAGTTCACGTCGGCCGGGTAGGTCCCCGCCGAGCGGGTGGCGGTGAACTCGCCGCCGCCGGTGAGGAACCCGCCGTCGGAGACGGCGACAGTCACCTGGGCGGTGGTGCTGCCCGTGTAGTTGCCGCCGACGGTCGCGGTGACGGTGTGCGTGCCCTTCGGCAGGGTGGCCGTGCACGCCGCGGACGCGGTGGTGGTGGCCGTGCCGAGCAGGCCGAGCACACCGGTGCACAGCGTCACGCCGTCCTTGGTGAAGGTGACGGTGGCGGTACGGATGTCACCGGCTGTGGTGTCCGTGGCGCCGGGCAGCACCGAGCCGTCCCGGACCACGGCCCGCAGCAGGGCCTGGCCGGACGCGCCGCCTGTCGCGGTGTTGACGAGCGTGTCACCGGCCCATCTGACCGCCGCGTCCTCGGCGGCGACGGTGACGGTGAACGAGGTGCTGCCGGCCAGCCCGGAGCCGTCGGACACGGTCACGGTGACCGGGTACTCACCCGGGGCCGCCGTGGTGGTGCCGGCGACCGTCCAGGTACGCGTACCCGGGCGGGCGTCCGTCGCCGAGGTGCTCGTGACGGCCAGGGACAGGCCGGCGGGCAGCCCGGTGGCGGCAGCGGTCAGGTCCGCGCCCGCGGTGTCACCGTCGGTGGCGGTCACCGTGACAGCGGGCGAGAGCGCGTCGCTGTACTGGACGCGCACGCCGCCGTCCGGGGCGGTGCTGGTGACGGCCGGCGCGGACCGGATGGTGAAGTCGGCGTCGTTGACGTCGAAGAAGACGTTGCCGACCGCCTCGATCTTGATCCGGGCCTTCCCGGTCGCCACGTTCGGCAGCGTCACCGTCGCGGTGCCGGTGTTCGCGGTCTGCTCGGCCAGCACGTACGGGAAGGTCAGCCCGCCGTCGGCGGACAGCGAGATCTTCACCTGCGCGGCGTTCACCGGCGCCACGTCGGTGCCGGCCACGTCCCACGTCACGGTCTGGGTCGAGCCGCCGTCGAGTACGGCGGCGGCGCCCTGCGAGGTCACCAGGAACGGACCCGCGTCCGGCGCCAGCACCACGGCGACGTCGGCGCTGCCGATGCCGCCGCCACCCAGCCGCCCGTCCCGGGCGGTGAGCTTGAAGTGCAGGGTCCGGTCGCCCGCGATGCCGACCCAGTCGCGGGTGGGCAGGAACTCGGAGTAGCAGTCGACCAGCTCGGCCGGCACGTTCGAGGCGCCACCGGTGGCCGGTGGTGCCGGGGGCGCCGGGCAGGTGCCGGTGGCGGCGTTGGTGTTGCCGGCCAGGATCTGCCGCAGGTCCGGGAACACCCGGGTCGAGTCGGTGGTGACCGCGTTCAGACCCGGCGAGTAGTACTTCAGCGTGTCGGTCGGCGACACGATCGCCGCCTCGCCGAACACCCGGAACAGCGGACCGTTGACCTTCGTGTTGTTCGTCAGCGCGGTGCCGGTCGTGGCGCCCCTGTCGTTCTGCTCCCACAGGTACGTCACGGTGTCGCCGTCGGCGTCGGTGACGCTGCCGGTCAGCGCGAACGGCGTACGCACCGGGATGGTGACGGTGTCCGGCACGGTGACCACCGGGGCGTGGTTGGTGGTCTCCTCGACCAGCCAGCCGCCGTTGTCGATGGCGCCGCCCTTCGCCGTCTCACCGACGAACCCGGAGGCACCGGCGGCGTTCGTCAGCTCCAGCGACGCCACGTTCGTGGTCGCCAGCGTGCCGCCGAAGGTCACCTGGAAGCCGTTGTCGTTGAGCGTGCCGCTGCCACCGGACGCGGCCACGGTGACGGTCGCGCCGGCCGGCCAGCCGGCGATGCCCTCGATCGCGGCCTTGATGCCGGCGGTGGTGTAGTTGACGCCTCGCACGATCGGCGCCGAGTCGGCGCCCGCGTAGCTGACGGTGAACGAGTCACCGTCGGCGTCGAACCCGTACAGCGAGACGTTCTGCACCTCGTTGATCGCCGGGCGGTTCGAGGTGACGTAGTTGGTGATCTCGGTGTAGCTGCGGTGCGACCAGTACGGGTCGCTGTGCGGCTGGAGGTTGTCCTGCTGGCAGATGCCCGCGTACGCCATGATCGACGAACCGCTGCCCGGCTCGTACGAGTTGGCCGCGCTGCGGTTGCCGCCCGAGCAGTTGTACTGCGTGCCGTTGAAGGTGTGGTTGCCGGCGAACTGGTGACCCATCTCGTGCGAGACGTAGTCGACCGCGTAGAAGTCGCCGACCGGCGTCGGCAGGCCGGTGCAGCCCTGCGCCTTGCCGTTGCCGCCGATCACACCGAGGCTGGCCACGCCGCCGCCGTTGACGCCCAGGCCGATGTGGCCCACGTCGTAGTTGCTCGCGCCGACGAGCTGGCCGAGCACGATCCGGTTCCGGCTGAGCGTGCCGCCGCCGCAGGAGGTGAGCTGAGCCGGCGTGAAGCAGGCCGCCGCGCCGCACGGGCCGTTCGGCTCGGTGGCCAGGGCCGGCGTGTTCAGGTTGGTCTTGTCGGTGTCGTCGATCAGGACGAGCCGGATCGCGGTCTCGTCCTCGTAGATCTGGGTGACCCGGTTCATCAGCGTCACCTTCGCGGCGGTGACGTTCTCCGCGCCGAAGTAGGTGGCGTACGACGGGTCGGTCACCAGCGCCACCCGGTAGGTGCGCAGCTTCACCAGCGGCCCGGCCGGGACGTCTGCCTCGGCGATCTCCTCGGCCAGCGCGTGCGCCTCCTGCGTGACGTCCGCACGCTCGACGAACTCGCCCTCCGGGTGCTCCAGGTCGCGGGCGAAGTAGCTCGCGTACAGGCTCTGGTCGCGCTGGTAGTACGGGTCGATATACCAGTTGCCCTTGGCCGACCGGACCGAGGCGTGGAACCCGAGCGGGGTGAGGTCCGCGCGGATGGTCGCCGCCGGGTCGTCCAGGCCCTTGCCGGCGTACGTGGTGATCTCCGGGTGCTTCGCGGCCAGGCCGGCCTCCATGACCGGCGAGTCGACCAGTTCGAAACGCTGGAACGTGCCGTCCGGAGCGGGCAGCGCCACCACCTGCTTCGCCACCCGGGCCACCGCCACGCGCTTCTCGGCCGGCGCCTTGTCCAGCAGGCCCTGCATGGTGCCGCGGTCCAGCTTGTACGCGGCCAGCCGCTTGGCCTTGATCGCGGCCTTGCGGCCCGCCTTCGTAGCGGCCGGCGTGCCGTCCACCTTCTGCCACGGTCCGTGGACGCCGGGAGCGGCGGAGGCGGGCGCGGGCGCCGCGAGAACGGGAAGCGTCGCCGCGGCCAGCGCGGCGACGAGGAGGGCAGCGGTCCGTCCACGCCGAGGCGGTCCGGCGGGTTGCCGGTCGCGCGGCGGGCGCCCGAGGGTGATCCTCAAGTCTTCTCCCTGGTCGGTCGGGTGTGGACTGGCGCACGACCGGCGGGGATGACCGGACGTACGTGAACGGTCCACGGATTGTTCCGTGACCCTAGGACCACTCGCGAGCTCGAACATCACCCGCAAAGACGATGTGGTTCTACCTGGACGGTGATCCGGGACACCTGTGGTCGGGCACCGGACCGGGATTGGATCTTTCCGCCGCTCCGGGCTGCCGGTTCGGCCGATCCCCCGGTAACGGATCATGAACGGCCCGGTAAACGGCCCGACATGCCGGGCCGTCCCCTTCGGTCAGACGCCGAACAGAGTAGCGACCGCGAGGGCCGCGATGATGACGCTGGACAGCAGCGCGGTGACCCGCCGCCCCCGAGGGCCGGTGAGGGCCCGGCCGATCAGCGAGCCGCCCCCGGCGATCAGCACCTGCCAGCTCGCCGAGGCGACGAACACCCCGAGGGTGAAGGCGGCAGCGGCCGGCGGGCCGGAGCCGAGCACGTCGCCACGGCCGAGGACGAGCGCCACGAAGTAGACCACAGTGGCCGGGTTGAGCAGGGTCAGCGCGAGAACCGCGGCGAACGCCCGAACCGGCGTGTCCATGCCTCCCCGCGCACTCGGCTCCTGCGTCGTGCCCGACGGGCTCGGCGGGTGCGTTGTGGCCGGTGGGCGCAGCGCGCGTCGGGCGGTGAGGCAGGCGAGGGCCAGCAGCACCCCCGCGGCGACCAGCCGCAACGGACCCGCGACCGGCGCGAGCCGGCTCGCCACCGCGGCCCCGCCGAGCGCCGCCACGGCAGCGTAGAGCCCGTCGGCGGTGGCCACGCCGAGCGCCGCAGCCGCACCGACCCGGAACGAGGTACGTGCGCTGAGTCCGAGAATGAGGATCGCGATCGCGCCGACCGGAATGGCGACGCCGTAGCCGGCGACCAGGCCGGCCAGGAACGCCCCGGTCACGACGAGGGGTGATGGGTCGAGGCGGCCGAGGGCAGGGTGCGCTGTCGACGCGCGGCAGTGGCCGCACGGACAGATACCTGCTTCGGGTACGCCTCGATCACCCGCTCATCCTGCGCCCCACTCCCCCACCCCGCGACCGCTTTTCCCGCGCGCCCGCACGCGCACCCCGCGGCTGGGCTGGGCTGGGCTGGGCTGGGCTGGAGATCTTGGTACGAATCTGCCTCCTCGGGGGCGATCTCGTACCAAGATCTCGCCGGTCCCGGCCCCGCTGCCGACGGCAGTGCCGTCAGCCCACCTTGATCGACACCACTACGCCGATGTAGCGGCATCAAAGCGACTCCGACCACACCACTTCGGCGAAGTGGTGTCGATCAAGCCGAACAGGCGGACAGTTTCCCACAACGAGGGAGCCGGCTCCCGGCATGAGGGAAGCGAGGAGGTCACGGAAGGAAACGGCCGCCCAAGGGGCGATCTCGTACCAAGATCTCGCCGGTCCCGGTCCCGCCGCCGATGGCAGTGCCGACAGCCCACCTTGATCGACACCACTACGCCGATGTAGCGGCATCAAAGCGACTCCGACCACACCACTTCGGCGTAACGGTGTCGATCAAGCCCGCAGACACGACGGGCGCGGCATCCCCTTGGCAGGGGGTGCCGCGCCCGTGGCGGTGACCGGGAGAACGGTCAGACGTTGAAGCCGAGCGAGCGGAGCTGGTCGCGCCCCTCGTCGGTGATCTTGTCGGGGCCCCACGGCGGCAGCCACACCCAGTTGATCCGGATGTCGTTCACCAGGCCGCCGCCGGGCCCGGTGGTCAGCGCCTGCCGCGCCTGGTCCTCGATCACGTCGGTCAGCGGGCAGGCCGCCGAGGTCAGCGTCATGTCCAGGGTGGCGACGTTCTCGTCGTCGACGTGGACGCCGTACACCAGGCCGAGGTCGACCACGTTGATGCCCAGCTCGGGGTCGACGACGTCCTTCATCGCCTCCTCGATGTCACCGATCGCGGCCTTGCCGCCGGCCGGCGCCGCCGCACCCGCGGCAGTGCCGCCGGCGACAGCCCCATTGACGGCCGCGCCACCGGCGACGGTGCCGTCGGTCGCCACCGCGCCGGTCTCCGAGGTCATGTTCTCGTCGCTCATGCCGCCCCCTCGCTTCGCTCGGCGCCGGCATGAGACACCTTCGCGCTGCTTCGATGATTCGCTCGCTGCCGCTCGCTCATGCCTTCACCTCCGGGCTCACGCCCACCCCGGCGCGTGCCGCGGCGTCCTTGAACGCCATCCACGACAACAGCGCGCACTTCACCCGGGCCGGGTAGCGCGCGACACCCGCGAACGCCACCCCGTCTCCGAGCACGTCCTCGTCCGGCGTGACCTGGCCCCGCCCGGACATCAACTCCACGAACGCCTCGTGCACCACAGCGGCGTCGCTCGCGGCCTTGCCGCGCAGCAGCTCGTGCAGGATGCTCGCCGACGCCTGGCTGATCGAGCAGCCCATCCCGTCGTACGAGATGTCGGTGAACACGCTGCCGTCGGTCGCCACCCGCACGGTGATCTCGTCGCCGCAGGTCGGGTTGACGTGGTGCGCCTCGCCGACCCGGACGGCCGGGTCCGTCGCGTCCCGCAGGCCACGGCCGTGCGGGTGCTTGTAGTGGTCCAAAATGATCTCTTGGTAGAGAGATTCAAGTTGCATCAGTCGAACACCTTCCGCACCCGCTCCAGACCCGCCACCAGGGCGTCGATCTCCGCAGTGGTGGTGTAGAGGTAGAACGACGCCCGCGTCATGGCCGGCACCCCGAAGCGGGTGCACACCGGCTTGGCGCAGTGGTGGCCCACCCGCACCTGCACGCCGAGCGAGTCGAGCACCTGCCCGACGTCGTGCGGGTGCACGTCACCGAGCGCGAACGAGATCGTCCCGCCCCGGCCCACCGGCACGGTCGGCCCGAAGATCCGCAGGCCGGGCACGGTGGCGAGGGCGTCGAGCGCGTACGCCGTCAGCTCCTTCTCGTGCCACTGGACGGCCGGCATGCCGATCGCGGTGAGGTAGTCCACCGCCGCGCCGAGCGCCACCGCCTCGGCGATCGGCGGGGTGCCCGCCTCGAACCGGGCCGGCGGCGCGGCGAACGTCGAGCCCGCCATCGTCACCGTCTCGATCATCGAGCCGCCACCCATCACCGGGGGCATCGCGGCGAGCAGCTCGCCCCGGCCCCAGAGCACGCCGATGCCGGTCGGACCGCACATCTTGTGCCCGGTGAAGACGATGAAGTCGGCGTCGTAGTCGACCACGTCCATCGGCAGGTGCGGCACCGACTGCGAGCAGTCGAGCAGCAGCAGCGCGCCGACCTCGCGGACCCGCGCGGTGATCCGCGCGGTGGCGTTGACGGTGCCGAGGATGTTCGACATGTGCACCAGCGAGACGATCTTCGTCCGCTCGGTGACCAGGTCGTCCAGGCCGGACTCGTCGAGCCGGCCCTGGTCGGTGACCGGGAACCAGCGCAGCGTCGCGCCGGTGCGCTCCGCCAGCAGCTGCCACGGGACGATGTTCGAGTGGTGCTCCATCTCGGAGATCACGATCTCGTCGCCGGGGCCCAACCGGAACCGCGGGTCGCCGTCCGCGCGCAGCGACGCGTTGGAGAACGCGTACGCCACGAGGTTGATCGCCTCGGTGGAGTTCTTGGTGAACACCACCTCGTCCACGCTCGGCGCGTTGATGAACGCGGCGATCTTCGCCCGCGCGCCCTCGTACGCCTCGGTCGCCTCGGTGCCCAGCGTGTGCACCGAGCGCGACACGTTGGCGTTGTGCAGCGCGTAGTGCTCGGCGAGCACGTCGAGCACCTGCCGCGGCTTGTGGGAGGTGTTCGCGCTGTCCAGGTAGACGAGCGGGTGACCGTTGACCTCCCGGTCGAGGATCGGGAAATCGGCCCGCACCTTCGCCACGTCGAAGCGGGGCACGTCGTCGTACTGCGGCATGCCCGCCGGGATGGCCATCGAGGTCATGTCGAGTCTCAGGCCCGCGCCGCGCCGGCCCCGGCGACGTACCGCTCGTAGCCCTCTTCCTCGAGCTTGTCGGCCAGCTCCCGGCCGCCCTGCTCGACGATCCGGCCGGCCACGAAGACGTGCACGAAGTCCGGCTTGATGTAGCGCAGGATGCGGGTGTAGTGGGTGATCAGCAGCAGACCGGTGTCACCGGTGTCGCGCACCCGGTTCACGCCCTCGCTGACCACGCGCAGCGCGTCCACGTCCAGGCCGGAGTCGGTCTCGTCGAGGATCGCGATCTTCGGCTTGATCAGCTCCAGCTGCACGATCTCGTGCCGCTTCTTCTCGCCGCCGGAGAAGCCCTCGTTGACGTTGCGCTGGGCGAACGCCGGGTCCATCTGGAGCTTCTCCATGGCGCCGCGCAGCTCGCCGGCCCAGGTGCGCAGCTTCGGCGCCTCGCCGTCGATGGCGGTCTTGGCGGTACGCAGGAAGTTGGCCACGGACACGCCGGGGACCTCGACCGGGTACTGCATGGCCAGGAAGAGGCCGGCGCGGGCCCGCTCGTCGACGGACATGGACAGCACGTCCTCGCCGTCGAGGGTCACCTCGCCGCCGGTGATCTCGTACTTCGGGTGACCGGCGATCGAGTACGCCAGCGTGGACTTGCCGGAGCCGTTCGGGCCCATGATGGCGTGCGTCTCGCCGGAGCGCACGGTCAGGTCGACACCGTGCAGGATCGGCTTGAGCTCACCCTCGGGCAGCTTGACCGACACCTTCAGGTCGCGGATCTCCAGGGTGCTCATCAGCGGGTCACTCCATTGCTCGGCAGCGGACGGCCGTCGCCGTCCACGGAAAGGTAGATGTCGCCGTCGCGGACTTCGACGGGATAGACGGGTACGGGTTCGGTCGCGGGCAGCCCGGTGGGCTCACCGGTACGCAGGTCGAAACGGGATCCGTGCAGCCAGCATTCCAGCGTGCAGCCCTCGACCTCGCCCTCGGACAGCGCCACGGCGGCGTGTGAGCACTCGTCGTGCACCGCGTAGAACACGTCGTCCTCGCCGTGCACGATCGCGACCTGCACGCCGTCCACGTCGGCGTTGATCGCGGTGCCCTTCGGCACGTCCTCGGTGGAGCAGATCTTGAGCATCAGGCGCCGGCCTTCGTCAGCCGGGCCTCGATGGCGTCGCCCAGGCGCTCGCGCAGGTCCTCGACCGGGATCTTGTTGATCAGCTCGGCGAAGAAGCCGCGCACCACCAGGCGCCGCGCCTCGGCCTCCGGGATGCCCCGGGCCATCAGGTAGAACAGCTGCTCGTCGTCGAACCGGCCGGTCGCGCTGGCGTGCCCGGCGCCGGCGATCTCGCCGGTCTCGATCTCCAGGTTGGGTACGGAGTCGGCCCGCGCGCCGTCGGTGAGCAGCAGGTTCCGGTTGATCTCGTACGTGTCGGTGCCGGTCGCCTCGGCGCGGATCAGCACGTCGCCGACCCAGACCGTGTGCGCGTCGTCGCCCTGCAGCGCGCCCCGGTAGCCGACGTTGCTGCGGCAGTCCGGCACGGTGTGGTCGACCAGCTGCCGGTGCTCCAGGTGCTGGCCGGAGTCGGCGAAGTAGACGCCGTACAGCTCGGCCTCGCCGCCGCGCTGGGTGTACTCCACCGACGTGTACTGCCGGACCAGGTCGCCGCCGAGGCTGACCTGCACGTGCACGATCCGGGCGTCGCGGCCCAGCCGCACCTTGAGGTGCTGCGCCTGCACCGCGTCGTCGGCCCAGTCGGCGACGGTGACCAGGGTCAGCTTCGCCCCGTCGCCCACAGTCACCTCGACGTTGTCGGCAAGCGTGGCCGAGCCGACGTGCTCGATCACCACTGTCGCCTCGGCGAACCGGTCCACCTCGACGAACGTGTGACCGAAGGCGAGCGCCTCGGCGTTCTCGCCGACCACCCGCAGGCGCACCGGCCGCTCCACCACCGCGTCGCGGTCGACGCGCACCAGCAGCGCGCCGTCGGCCCCGCCGTACGCGAGCGCGCTGACCCGGTCGAACGGGGTGAGCACGCTGCCCACCCGCGGGTCGTCCCGGCCGATCCGGTCGACGGTGACGCCCGCGGGCAGGTCACCGTACTCGTGCCGGACCGTGCCGGTCGCACCCTGCGCCGACCCGGTCAGGCCGCGCAGGCGCTTGAGCGGGGTGAAGCGCCACTCCTCCTCCAGGCCGGTCAGGGCCGGGAAGTCGGCGACGTCGTACGAGCGGAGCGCCTGCGACTTGGTCGTGGGCGGCGCGGAAGCCTGGGTAGTCATCTCTTCCTTGGTCTGTTTCTACGACGACGGTGTCAGTGAGGCGGAGGGCGGGGCGGCCGGCGTCAGCCGACCGCGCCTTCCATCTGGAGCTCGATCAGGCGGTTGAGCTCCAGCGCGTACTCCATCGGGAGTTCCTTGGCGATCGGCTCGATGAAGCCGCGCACGATCATCGCCATCGCCTCGTCCTCGCTCAGGCCCCGGCTCATCAGGTAGAAGAGCTGGTCCTCGCTGACCTTGGAGACGGTCGCCTCGTGCCCCATCGACACGTCGTCCTCGCGGATGTCGACGTACGGGTAGGTGTCGGAGCGGGAGATCGTGTCGACCAGGAGCGCGTCGCACTTGACCGTGCTCCTGCTGCTGGTCGAGCCCTCCAGCACCTGCACCAGACCGCGGTACGAGGTGCGGCCGCCGCCCCGGGCGATCGACTTCGACACGATGGTCGAGGAGGTGTGCGGCGCGGCGTGCACCATCTTGGCGCCGGCGTCCTGGTGCTGGCCCTCGCCGGCCATGGCCACCGAGAGCACCTCGCCCTTGGCGTGCTCGCCGGTCATGTAGACCGCCGGGTACTTCATGGTGACCTTGGAGCCGATGTTGCCGTCGACCCACTCCATGGTCGCGCCCTCGTGGCACACGGCGCGCTTGGTGACCAGGTTGTAGACGTTGTTCGACCAGTTCTGGATGGTCGTGTACCGGCACCGGGCGTTCTTCTTGACGATGATCTCCACGACGGCGCTGTGCAGCGAGTCGGAGGAGTAGATGGGCGCGGTGCAACCCTCGACGTAGTGCACGTACGCGCCCTCGTCGACGATGATCAGCGTCCGCTCGAACTGGCCCATGTTCTCCGTGTTGATCCGGAAGTAGGCCTGCAGCGGGATGTCCACGTGCACGCCCTTCGGCACGTAGATGAACGAGCCACCGGACCAGACGGAGGTGTTCAGCGCGGCGAACTTGTTGTCGCCGACCGGGATGACCGTGCCGAAGTATTCCTTGAACAGGTCCTCGTGCTCCTTGAGCGCGGTGTCCGTGTCCAGGAAGACGACACCCTGCTCCTCCAGGTCCTCACGGATCTGGTGGTAGACCACCTCGGACTCGTACTGCGCCGCGACACCGGCGACCAGGCGCTGCTTCTCCGCCTCCGGGATGCCGAGCTTGTCGTAGGTGTTCTTGATGTCCTCGGGCAGGTCCTCCCAGGAGGTGGCCTGCTTCTCGGTGGACCGCACGAAGTACTTGATGTTGTCGAAGTCGATCCCGGTGAGGTCGGCGCCCCAGTTCGGCATCGGCTTGCGGCCGAACAGCCGCAGACCCTTGAGCCGCAGGTCGAGCATCCAGGCCGGCTCGTTCTTCTTGGCCGAGATGTCCCGCACCACCGCCTCGCTGAGGCCGCGCTGGGCGGACGCCCCGGCGACGTCGGGGTCGGCCCAGCCGTACTCGTACCGGCCGAGGGCCGCGAGCTGCTCCTCCTGGGTCAGGGGCTGGACGATCTGCTCGGTCATCTATCTGTCCTCACAGTGGTGACGGTGGAACCGGACTGGGCGGGAATGTGCGTGGTGCACACGCCGTCGCCGTGCGCGATGGTGGCCAGGCGCTGTACGTGAGTGCCGACCAGACGGGAGATCACTTCGGTCTCGGCCTCGCACAGCTGAGGGAACTCGGCGGCCACGTGCGCCACCGGGCAGTGGTGCTGGCAGAGCTGGCCGCCGGAGGCGATCGTGGACGCGTTGGCAGCGTAACCCTCGGCGGTCAGCGCGCCGGCGAGCGCCTCCGCCCGCGCGAGCGGGGCGTCTCCGGCGTCCTCCATGGCCGACCGGCAGCGGGCCTCCAGCGCGGAGACCTGCTCGGCCGCGAACGCCGCGACCGCCTCGGTGCCGCCGGTGCGGGCGATCCACCGCAGCGCGGCGGTGGCCATGTTGTCGTAGTGGTGGGTGCCGCAGCGGCCGCGGCCCGCCTCGGTGAGCGCGAAGACCTTGGCCGGACGGCCGCGCCCGCGGCTGCCGCGGACGGTCTGGTCGCGGGCGATCACGTCACCGTCGGCGAGCATCGCGTCGAGGTGCCGGCGGATCGCGGCCGGGCTCAGGCCGAGCGCCGAGCCGAGCTGCGCGGCGGTGGTCGGACCGCGCTCCAGCAGCAGCTGGGTGACCCGGTCGCGGGTCGACAGGTCGGCCGGTGCGGCCTCCCGCTCGCCGGGCGGTACGCCGCGACGTGCGCGCGAACCACCGGCGACCGGACCGGTCACCGGCGTTCGGGAGAGCGCCGCCGCGTTTTTCACAACGCCAACGTTACGTAATTCGCTGGGGGCCCGCAAACCCGGGGTCCGGTGATTCCGACCACCGGGGTGCCGGAGTCACCCGATCGGGATCAACTACGGTGCGTAGGATTCGCTTCGTGAAGCGATCCGTCCGGTTTCCGGTCTCCGCCACGCTGCTGCGCCGCCTCGCGCTCGCCTCGATCATCGCGAACGTCGCGATCGTGGTCACCGGCGGGGCCGTCCGGCTCACCGCCTCCGGCCTCGGCTGCCCCACCTGGCCCAGGTGCACCGACGACTCCTACACCACCACCGCCGAGATGGGCGTGCACGGGGTGATCGAGTTCGGCAACCGGCTGCTCACCTTCGCGGTCGGGATCATCGCGCTCGCCGTGGTGCTGGCCGTGCTGGCGCACCGTCCGCGCCGCCGCGGGACACTGCCGCTGGCCGTGGGCGTGCTGTTCGGCATCCCCGCCCAGGCGGTCCTCGGTGGCATCACGGTGCTCACCGACCTCAACCCGTGGGTGGTCGGGCTGCACTTCCTCGCCTCGATGGTGGTGATCGCGGCCGCGTACGCGCTCTGGCGGCGCATCAAGGACCCGGACGGGCCGGTGTCCCCGACCGTGCCGGCGCCGCTGCGTACCCTCGCCTGGATCACCACGGCGGTGAGCGCGTCGGTGCTGGTGGTCGGCACGTGGGTGACAGGCAGCGGACCGCACGCCGGCGACCACGGCGCGGCCCGCAACGGCCTGGACCCGGCGGCGATCTCCCAGGTGCACGCCGACGGCGTCTTCCTGCTGATCGGCCTGTCGGTGGCGCTGTACTTCGCGTTCCGGGCGGTCGGCGCGGCGCGCGCCGCGCGGGCCGCCGCGGTGCTGCTCGCGGTCGAGCTGGGCCAGGGTGTGATCGGCTTCGTCCAGTACTTCACCCACCTGCCCGCCGTGCTGGTCGGCGCACACATGCTCGGCTCCTGCCTGGTGCTGCTGGCCACGCTGGGCGTGCTCTTCGCGACCCGGGAACGGCTCCCGGCCACCCCGGAGGCCCCGGCCGCGCCCGCCGCGCAACGGGTGGGCGCCGCCGCCTGAGCGCGCGCGTTACCGCGCGGCGGGAGCGGGAAAGCGGCACGGGCCACCGCCCGTCCGCCCGAGGGGAGCTCCCGTGTCGCGCAAGAGCCTCGCCACCACCACCCCGCAACGGCTGACCCCGGTGGCCGGCGCGCCGCTGTGGTGCGACGCCCGCGAGTACGGCCTCACCGGCGACGGGGTCACCAACGACCAGCCCGCCCTGGCGGCGCTGGTGGACCGCCTCGGCGCCGGGTACGACGCCGACGGCCGGGCCCGGGTGATCTACTGCCCGCCCGGCCTCTACTCGATCCGCGACGCCGGCACCGTCTGGCGCAGCGGCGTCTCGCTGATCGGCGCCGGACCGGCGGCGACCCGCTTCCTGCTCAGCAACGAGGGCAACCGCAGCGAACCGGTCCCGCTCGCCTTCTGGACCACCGTGCAGCACGGCGCGGACCGGGACCGGCACATCGCCGACTGCTCGTTCGCCGACTTCGAGATCGACGGCTCCGGCGTGGCCCAGACGTCCTACGACTACCTGGCCAAGGGGCTGGGCCTGCAGTACGTGGTGCGCGGCGTGTTCCGCAACCTCTACATCCACCACACCGGGGCGACCGGTCTGGGCTGTGACTTCCTCCAGGACAGCCTGATCGACGGCGTGGTCGTGGTGGGATGCGGCCGGCTGGACAACGGCGACCAGATGGGCGGCGCGGGGATCGGCGTCGGCATCGGCGGCTGGGGCGACGTGGAGCGCCTCACCATCGCCAACTGCACCACCGTCGGCAACGGCACCAACGGCATCTTCCTGGAGTTGCAGAAGGACTACTGGACCCCGCCGCGCGGCATCCGGATCGTCAGCTGCCACAGCCAGGCCAACCGGTTCGGCATCTCCGACTGGGGCGCGGACGGGCTGATCGTCTCCGCCTGCACCATGACCAACAACCTGGAGGCCGGCTTCGACGTGTCGGGCAACGGCACCGCCGGCGTGGCCGGGCGCGGCGGCCTGGTCACCGGCTGCGTGATCGACTACAACGTCGGCGACGGCATCAGCATGGGCAACACCCCTGGCCCGTACGCGGTCCAGGCCAACCGGATCAGCCGCAACGGCGGTTTCGGCTACCACGAGCACGACCTGGGCCACGGCTACCGGGGCGCGGCGGCCGACGTGGTGATCCAGGACAACGACATCCGGGAGAACGCGCTGGACGGCATCCGGATCGACCGGCCGATGCTGGACACGTCGATCGTCGGGAACCGGATCCGGGACAACGGCCGCCGCTCCGCCCCGGCCTGCTCCGGCTCCGGCGAGGCGGTGCGGTACGGCCCGCGCGAGGTCACCGACGGCAACGCCGGCTGGCCGGCCGGCGGACACCGGGGCAAGGTGGTGCGGGTCGGCTCCCGCGACGCGGTGGTGTCCGACAACAGCGCCGACCGGCTCTCCCTGGCCGAGGTGCGCCCGGACGGCTCCACCGGCTGGAGCGCCGCCACGCCGGGGCCCGGCACGGCGTACGAACTGCCGGACTCGCCACCGGCGTGCGGCGGCATCACGATCGCCGCGCCGTTCGACTCGGCCACCGTGCGCGGCAACCGGATCTGGCACCGGGACGCCGACACCCAGGCGTACGGCATCTGGGTCACCGAGGCGGGCAGCTGTGTCTCGTGCGCGTTCGAGGACAACGACCTGGCCGGCACCGAGGCCGCGCTGCGGCTGGACACGCCGCCGATCGGTGGCCGCTGGGCACGTAACCACAGCGACCGCGACTGAGCGCCCTGTCGCCGTCTCCGGCGGTCAGGCGGACGCCTCGGCGGCGAACGCCAGCGCGACGAGCGTCCCGTTGCTGACGGCGTGGGCGAGGATCGGCACCCAGAGGTTGCGGTGCCGGTGCAGCAGCCAGGCGAACAGCAGCCCGGCGAAGAGCGCGCTGACGGTGTTGAACACCCGGGGCAGGTGCACGACGGCGAAGAAGGCCGCCGACAGCACCACGGCGGCCACCGCGGGCAGCCGCGCGGCCAGCCCCTGGTAGAAGACACCCCGGTAGAGGATCTCCTCGTAGAGCGGGGAGACGACGGCGCCGAAGGCGAACGCGAAGGCGAACTGCGCGAGCAGGCTTCCGGCGGGGTAGCCGCCCTCACCGCCGCCACCCTCGACGAGCGCCGCGGGCAGCGCCACCACGAGCACGAGGGTGAGCGCGGCCTTGGCCAGGCCCCAGCCGACCGCGCCGCCCACCTGGCGGCGCGCGGGACGGACGAGCAGCAGCGGCCTGGCGATCTCGCCGAAGCGGTGGCGCACCACCGCAAGGCCGACGGCGAGCTGGGTGCCGTTGATCAGGGCCCAGGCGATGGTGGACGCCGCCGTCTCCGGCATGCCCAGCCGCTCCGATCCCCGGGCCAGCAGGTCCGCGACCGCCGAGTTGGCCAGGCCGACACCGACGGCGAGCACGAGCGCCATGTCGAGGTAGCTGAACCGGCGGGTGTCGCGTGCGGGGTCGGTGAGGGGTGCGGTCATGCCGGGCAACGTTAGGCTGCCGACCTATATCGGTCAAATGACCGACCATCTATGATCACCTCGTGCCCAAAGTTGTGGACCACGAGGAGCGGCGGCGTCATCTCGGCGCGGCGGCGTGCGTCGTACTGGCGCGCGCGGGGTCGGCCGGGATGACGGTGCGCGCCGTCGCCGCCGAGGCCGGCATGCCGCTGGCGACCGCGCAGCACTACCTGCCGACCCGGGAACTGATGGTCCGGGCGGCCATGGACCACCTGGCCGGGCGCGTGGTGGCGCGGGCCCGGACGATCCCTGCCGACCCGGTCACTCCGGAGGTGATCCGACAGGCGGTACGGCAACTCGTCCCGCTGGACGCCGAACGCGCCTTCGAGGCCCGCGTCTGGCTGGTCCTCACCGCCGAGGCGCTCGTCGACGAGCAGGTCGCGGCGATCCTGGCGGAGAGCGAGGCGCAGATGCGGGCCAACGTCGAGCGGCTGCTCACGCTCGGCCGGGCCACCGGCGGCATCGCCGGGCACGTGGACGCGCGGGCCGAGGCCGCCGCGCTGGCGACGCTGCTGGACGGCGTCACGGTACGGGTCCTGACCACCGGACTGGACCCGGCGGACGCAGGCGCCGAGATCGACGCCCACCTGGCCCGGCTCGCACCGGCCGGCGCTTAGCCAGCCGGGCTCCCCCGGCCCATCCGGGTCAGTGGCGGGCCAGGTGGGTGAGCACCGCGTCGGCGAGCCGGTCCGGGGCACCGTCGGCGTACCCGACGAACAGGCTCGGCTCGGTCAGCTCCAGCTCGACCAGCACGGGCGCGCCGTCCGGGCCGGGGATCAGGTCGACGCGGGCGTAGAGCAGGCGGTCCGGGCCGCCGGGCACCACCGCGAGCACCTTCTCGGCCACCGCGCGCTGCTCCGCCGTGGCGACGCGGGCGTCGATCCGCTCCTCCTTGTAGAGCGCGGCCTCGCCCAGGTCCGGCCCGGTCAGCATCGGACCCTTGCGGATCGCGTGGCTGAACGCCAGGCCGCCGGGCCCGGCCAGGAACAGCAGCGCGGTCTCCCCGGCGGTGTCCACCGCGTCGAGGTACGGCTGGACCATCGTCACCCGCCCGGCGTCGGAGAGCCGCCGCACGTGGGCCGGCGCCAGCTCGCGATGCTCCGGGTCGGTCAGGTCGTAGCGGCCGGTGTCCTGGCTGCCGGCGCTGACCGCCGGCTTGATCACGTACTCACCGCCCGCCGGTGGCGTCCACTCCCGCCCGGGCTCGACCCACTCGGTCGGCACGGTGGGCACTCCGGCTGCGGCCAGCTCGGACAGGTAGCGCTTGTCGGTGTTCCAGGCGACCACGTCGGCCGGGTTGACCAGGGCCGGCACGGTACGCGCCCAGGCCACGAACTCGTCCCGCCGCAGGGCGTAGTCCCACGGGGAGCGGAGCACGACCAGGTCGTACCCGGACCAGTCGACTGCCGGGTCGTCCCAGACGGCGATCTCGGCGGTGACGCCGCGGGCGGCGAGCGGGCCGAGCGCGAGCCGGTCGTCCGGGTCGAGGTCGGGCAGTTCGGCGCAGGTGACGAAAGCGACCCGGGGTCTCCCCCGGGCCGACTGGTGGTGGTTGGTCATTCGGTATATGTCAACGGGCCATCGTGCGCCGGGCCATCGACCGCCACAGGTCGTTGCTCGGACGCATCTGGTCCATCAGTTCACGCTCCCAGGCGTTCTCGACGTCGACCCCGGCCTTGGCGCAGGCCTGCCGCGCGACGTCCGTGCCGTCGGCGAACTGGTCCGCCCATACCCCGTCGGAACCCACGAGGACGATCCGTGCGCCGCGCTTGCCGACGTACTCGATGACCGCCTTCGCGCCGCCGTGTCCGGCGGCGAACGACTTGATGCCCGCGACCAGGCCGTTGGGGGCCTGCTCGGCGGTCTTGTCAGCCGTCAGCGTCGTATCGGAACCATCTGCCATGACGCGAAGCCTAAGCAGAGTTCCACCCGGATGTGCGAGAACCATGAACTGAATGTGATGCCAATTACCCATCGGTTTAAGAAGAACCACAGGTAATTCGCCCGCACATGTCGCTTATATCTGGGCGAAGCGGACGGGCGGGATCGTCACAATCTGTCCGGGTTGAACACGTCCGGGGAAGAGCGAAAAAAATTTCTGATAAACCGCCGGACGGGCGGGTCAGAGCAGCGCGTCGAGCGCGACCGCCGCGAAGAGGATCGTGAGGTACGTGGTGGACCAGTGGAACAGACGCATCGGCTTGACCGCCTCGCCGCGCGTCGCGCGCCGGCACAGCTTGTGCGCCTCGACGAGGAAGATCCCGCCGACCACGAGCGCGGTCACCCCGTAGATCGGGCTCATCCCGAGCGGCCACACCGCCAGCGAGGAGAGCACAGTCAGCCAGGAGAAGCCGATGATCTCCGCGTTCACCCGCCGGACCGAGGCCACCACCGGCAGCATCGGCACCCCGGCGCGGGCGTAGTCGGCCTTGTACTTGATGGCCAGCGCGTAGAAGTGCGGCATCTGCCAGAAGAAGACCACAGCGAACAGGCCCCACGCGGCCGGCGCCAGCGTGCCGGTGACAGCGGCCCAGCCGATCAGCACCGGCGCGGCACCGCAGATGCCGCCCCAGAACGTGTTGGCGGCCGTGGTCCGCTTCAGCCACAGCGTGTAGACCAGGTCGTAGTAGGCGATCGCGGCCAGCGTCAGCACCGTCGCCAGCCAGTTCGTCGCCGCCGCCATCAGCGCCACCGACACGGCCGCCAGCACCAGGCCGAAGATCAGCGCGTTGCGCGGCGACACCGTGTGCGCGGGCAGCGGGCGGCGCTTGGTACGCCGCATGAGCTGGTCGATGTCGCGGTCGATGTAGCAGTTGATGACGCTCGCCGCGCCGGCCGCGAGCGACCCGCCGACCAGCACCACGGCGACCAGCCACAGCGAGGGCATCCCGCCGTGGGCCAGCATCATCGCCGGCACGGTGGTGACCAGCAGCAGCTCGACGATCCGCGGCTTGGTCAGCGTCACGTACGCCGCCACCACGGCGCGTACGTCCCGCCGGCCGCTCGCCGGCGCCTCCGCCACCGCGCCCACCGGCGACTGCCCGGCAGGGTTGCTGACGGGGCGCTCGGTGATCATGCTCACGGATTGCCACCTTCCGGCATCGGCGGGGGAGGTCGTTCGGCCCGGACCGCTGCGGGTCCACACACCGCCCCACACACTACGCGGCGTCGTTTTCGCTGCCCCGTGGACCCGGCAACGGTGCGAGCCGTCACACCTGGGGTTGAACGACCGGACGGCCGCGATCCGTACAGAACAGCATGCTGAGATCCCCGGGCGGACGTTTAGCACCGCTCGATAGGGTCATCAGTGAGGGTTCCGCCCATCTGCCGAGGAGCACAACCATCGTGGCTGCCAACCGACCCGAGCTTCCCGCTCTCAACTGGTCCGACCTCGACCGCAGGGCCGTCGACACGGTCCGCGTGCTGGCCATGGACGCCGTGGAGAAATCCGGCAACGGCCACCCGGGGACGGCGATGAGCCTCGCCCCGGTGGCGTACCTGCTCTTCAACCGGGTCATGCGGCACAACCCCGCCGACCCGAACTGGGCCGGACGCGACCGGTTCGTGCTGTCGGCCGGGCACTCCAGCCTGACGCTCTACATCCAGCTCTTCCTCTCCGGCTACCCGCTGGCGCTGGACGACCTCAAGGCGCTGCGCCAGTGGGGCTCGCTCACCCCGGGCCACCCGGAGCACGGCCACACCCCGGGCGTGGAGACCACCACCGGGCCGCTCGGCCAGGGCCTCGGCAACGCGGTCGGCATGGCGATGGCGGCCCGCCGCGAGCGCGGCCTGTTCGACCCCGAGCCGGACCGCGCCGACTCGCCGTTCCGGCACGACATCTGGTGCATCGCCTCCGACGGTGACATCGAGGAGGGCATCACCCACGAGGCCAGCGCGCTCGCCGGTCACCAGCAGCTCGGCAACCTCTGCGTGATCTACGACGACAACGAGATCTCGATCGAGGACGACACCCGCATCGCCAAGAGCGAGGACGTGGCGGCCCGCTACGAGGCGTACGGCTGGCACGTGCAGACCGTCGACTGGCGCCGCGGCGACGCCGACCAGGGCGACTACCACGAGGACGTGGAGGCGCTGTACCAGGCGCTGCTGGCCGCCAAGGCGGAGACCGGCCGGCCGTCGTTCATCGCGCTGCGCACGATCATCGGCTGGCCCGCGCCGAACAAGAAGAACACCGGCAAGATCCACGGCTCGGCGCTCGGCGCGGACGAGGTCAAGGCCACCAAGGAGATCCTCGGCTTCGACCCGCAGCGCACCTTCGAGGTCGACGAGGAGGTGCTCAAGCACGCCCGTCAGGTGCTGGAGCGCGGCGCGCAGGAGCAGGCCGAGTGGACCACCGGGTTCGACGCCTGGGCGCAGGCCAACCCGGAGCGCAAGGCGCTGTGGGACCGGATGGCCACCCGTACGCTGCCGACCGGCTGGACCGACGCGCTGCCGACCTTCCCGGCGGACGCCAAGGGCGTCGCCACCCGGGCCGCCTCCGGCAAGATCCTGGAGGCCCTGGCGCCGGTGCTGCCCGAGCTGTGGGGCGGCTCGGCCGACCTGGCCGAGAGCAACAACACCACGATGAAGGGCGAGCCGTCGTTCGTCCCGGCCGCGCACGCCACCAAGGACTTCCCGGGCGACGAGTACGGCCGCACGCTGCACTTCGGCATCCGCGAGCACGCCATGGGCTCGATCCTCAACGGCATCGCCCTGCACGGCGGCACCCGCCCGTACGGCGGCACGTTCCTGGTGTTCAGCGACTACATGCGCCCGGCGGTACGGCTGGCCGCGCTGATGAAGCTGCCGGTGACGTACGTCTGGACGCACGACTCGATCGGCCTCGGCGAGGACGGCCCGACGCACCAGCCGATCGAGCACCTGACCGCGCTGCGGGCCATCCCCGGCCTGGACGTGGTCCGCCCGGCCGACGCCAACGAGACGGTCTGGGCGTGGCGGCAGGCGCTGGAGCACACCGACCGGCCGACCGCGCTGGCGCTCAGCCGCCAGGCGCTGCCGACGTTCGACCGCACCGACCTGGCCGGCGCCGAGGGCGTCGCCAAGGGCGGGTACGTGCTGGCCGAGGCGTCGAACGGCAAGCCGCAGGTGATCCTCGTCGGCACCGGCTCGGAGGTGCAGCTCTGCCTCACCGCGCGGGAGCGGCTGGAGGCCGACGGCACCCCCACCCGGGTCGTCTCCATGCCCTGCCAGGAGTGGTTCTTCGCCCAGGACGAGGCGTACCGGGAGTCGGTGCTGCCTCGCGGGGTAAAGGCACGGGTGAGCGTGGAGGCGGGCATCGCGATGTCGTGGCGCGCGATCGTCGGCGACAGCGGCGAGTGCGTGAGCATCGAGCACTACGGCGCCAGCGCGCCGCACACCGTGCTCTTCGAGCAGTTCGGGTTCACCCCCGACCGGATCGTGGCCGCCGCGCACGCGGCGCTGACCCGGGTGGGCGACATCACCGGTTTCACGACCGGCAACTGAGGGGAGCGTGGACGGCATGACGGACAGGCTGAAGGAGCTCCAGGGCGCCGGTGTGGCGATCTGGCTCGACGATCTCTCCCGGGTACGGCTGACCTCCGGCGGGCTGGACAAGCTGCGCCGGGAGAGCCACGTGGCCGGGGTGACCACCAACCCGACGATCTTCGCCAAGGCGCTGAGCGACGCCGACGAGTACGACTGGCAGCTTCGTGACCTCGCCGTACGCGGCGTGGACGTCGAGGAGGCGGTCCGCATGCTCACCACGTACGACGTGCGGTGGGCCTGCGACGTGATGCGCCCGTCGTACGACGTCAGCGGCGGCGTGGACGGCCGGGTGTCGATCGAGGTGGACCCGCGCTCGGCGCACGACGCGGCGAAGACCGTCGCCGAGGCCAAGGCGCTGTGGTGGCTGGTCGACCGGCCGAACCTGTTCATCAAGATCCCGGCCACCGAGGAGGGCCTGCCCGCGATCACCGCGACCCTGGCCGAGGGCATCAGCGTCAACGTCACGCTGATCTTCGGCCTGGACCGGTACTCGCAGGTGATGGACGCCTTCCTGGCCGGCCTGGAGCAGGCGAAGGCCAACGGGCACGACCTGTCGAAGATCGGCTCGGTCGCCTCGTTCTTCGTCTCCCGGGTCGACACCGAGGTGGACAAGCGGCTGGAGAAGATCGGCTCGGACCAGGCCAAGGCGCTGCGCGGCAAGGCCGCGGTCGCCAACGCCCGGCTGGCGTACGAGCGCTACAGCGAGGTGTTCTCCTCGGCGCGCTGGCAGAAGCTGGCCGACGCGGGCGCCCACCCGCAGCGCCCGCTGTGGGCCTCCACCTCGACGAAGAACCCGGACTACCGGGACGTCATCTACGTCGAGGAGCTGATCGCGCCCGGCACCGTCAACACCATGCCGGAGCCGGTAATCCACGCCTACGCCGAGCACGGCGAGACGAAGGCGGACACCGTCACCGTCGCGTACGACGACGCCCGCCAGGTCTTCGACGACCTGCTGGCGGTGGGCGTGGATCTGTCCGACGTGATCGCCACGCTGGAGCGCGAGGGCGTGGAGAAGTTCGAGGCGAGCTGGGTGGAGCTGCTGGAGGGGGTCAAGAAGTCCCTCGCCGAGGCGGCCAAGGGCTCGGGCAGCCCGCACCGGGCCGCCGGGAAGAACGCGCAGGCGGCGCAGCAGGCCGGCGGCAACGCGTGACAGACGGCGTCCGACGCGTCCCGGGGCCCGGCCCCGGGACGCGTCGCGCCGTACCGTGGAAGCGGTGACACGGGTGAGGGGATGCCGTGAGCGCGAGGAGTGAGCCGGGGTTGCGAGCCCCGCAGTCGCGAACAGAGGCGGCACCGTGAGCGCGAGGAGTGAGCCGGGGTTGCGAGCCCCGCAGTCGCGAACAGAGGCGGCACCGTGAGTGACCTGCTGGCCGGGCGGGCGGACATGGCCGCCGGTCTGGCCGTGCGCGGAGCCGACGCCCTCGGTGCGTCCACCCGCGCCACGCTCGTCTCCCACGACGTCCCCGCCCGGCTCGCCGCCGCCGACCCGGCCCTCTGGGGGCCCGCCGCCGAGTCGGCGGCCCTCGACCGGCTGGGCTGGCTGCACGCCCACCGGCGCAGCCGGGACCTGCTCCCCCAGCTCGCCGAACTGGCCGCCGAGCTGGGCGACCTGGACCACGTGGTGCTGGCCGGCGCCCGCGACGACACGCTCGCCGCGGAGGTGCTGGCCGAGTGCCTGGGCCGACCGCTGACAGTGCTCGACACCGCCGACCCGGCACCGGTCCGGGCCGCGCTCGCCGACCGCCCGGCGCGTACCCTCCTGGTGCTCGCCGCCCGGCGCGGCCTCGACCGGACCACCGACGCCCACCTGCGGGTCTACCGGCGGGCGTGGGCCGACGAGGGCCCTGACGCCGCCCGGCACGTCGTGGTGGTCACCGAACCCGGCTCCGACCTCGCGGCGCGCGCCGACGAGCTGGGCGCGATGGTCATCCCGGCCGAGCCCGGCGTGGCCGGGCCGTGGGCCGCGCTCACCGCGTCCGGCCTGGTCGCGGCGGCGCTGGCCGGCGCGCCGGTGGCCGAGGTGCTGGACGAGGCGGAGGCGCTCACCGGCGCGCTGGACCGGGACCGGGACAACCCGGCCCTGGCGCTCGGCGCGGCCCTGGGCGCGGCGCCCGGCGCCGGCCGGGACACGATCGCACTGGTCCCCGACGGCACCGGCCTCGGCGGCTTGGGCCGCTGGGCCGGCGCGCTGCTCGCCCGGGCCACCGGTGGACGGCTGCTGCCGGTGGTCGCGGAGTCCCCCGACTCCCCCGGCGCCACCGGGCCGGGCCTGCTCACAGTCGGTCTCGGCGGTGCCCTCGGCGCCGGTGTCGGGCCGGGCGTGGCCGCCGACGTCGCGGTAAACGGCCCGCTCGGCGCGCACCTGCTCACCTGGGCCTACGCCGCGGCGACCGCCGCGGTGACGCTGCGGACCGACCCGTTCGCCGCGCCGCCGGACCCGGTGGACGACGACGCGGCGCCGGAGAGCGGGCCGCCGTCGTCGGTCGAGGGCGCGATCGAGGTGTACGCCCCGAGCGGCGCACCGGCCGACCTGACCGGCGCGCTGCGCTGGCTGCTCGACGGGCTGGGCGAACGGGAGCACCTCGTGGTGACCGCGTACCTCGACCGGCTCGCCGACGCGTCGGTCGCCGGGCTGCGCCCGCTGCTGGCACGGGCCGCCGGCCGTCCGGTCACCTTCGGCTGGGGACCGCGCCGGCCGGAACACACCGACCCGCACGGCCGGCACCTCCAGATCACCGGTGCGGTCACCGATGATCTGGAAGTGCCCGGTCGTCCGTACACCTTCGCGCAGCTCCAGGCGGCCCAGGCCGCCGGCGACCGGCGGGCCCTGGCCGGCCGGGGGCGACCGGTGCTGCGCCTGCACCTGACCGAGCGGGCGGCGGGTGCCGCCCAGCTCCTGGAAACGGCCGGACGGACACGCACGTGACGATCAATGACCTGGAATCAGCGGACCGAGACGCAGGAGGAGGTGGCCCGGTGAACCCGCTGCGCGATCCGCAGGACCGGCGGCTGCCCCGGATCCCCGAGCCGTGTGCCCTGGTGATCTTCGGGGTGACCGGCGACCTGGCCCGCAAGAAGCTGCTGCCGGCGGTCTACGACCTGGCCAACCGGGGGCTCCTGCCGCCCGGCTTCGTGGTCCTGGGCTTCGCCCGGCGGGACTGGGGCGACGGCGACTTCGAGTCGGTGGCGCACGACGCGGCCAAGAAGCACGCCCGCACCCCGTGGCGGGAGGAGGTGTGGGCCCGCCTCGCCGGCAACATCAAGTTCGTCGGCGGCTCGTTCGACGACGACGCGGCGTTCGACCAGCTCGCCGCCACACTCGACGAGCTGCGCGACTCGCACGGCATCGCCGGCAACGCGGCCTTCTACTTCTCCATTCCCCCGGCGGCCTTCCCGGTGGTGCTCAAGCAGCTCGCCCGCACCGGCATGGCCGACAACGCCAAGTCCGGCGGCTGGCGGCGCGTGGTGGTGGAGAAGCCGTTCGGCAACGACCTGCCGTCGGCGAAGGCCCTCAACGATCTGGTCGACGACGTCTTCACCAGCAAGGACGTGTTCCGGATCGACCACTACCTGGGCAAGGAGACGGTCCAGAACATCCTGGCGCTGCGGTTCGCGAACAACCTGTTCGAGCCGCTGTGGAACTCCAAGTACGTCGACTCGGTGCAGATCACCATGGCCGAGGACGTCGGCATCGGCACCCGCGCGGCCTTCTACGACTCCGTCGGCACCGCCCGCGACGTGCTCCAGAACCACCTGCTCCAGCTGCTCGCCCTGGTCGCGATGGAGGAGCCGACGAGCTTCGACGCCGACGAGATCCGGGCCGAGAAGCTCAAGGTACTCAAGGCGATCACCGTGCCGCGGGACGTCACCGAGGACACCGTGCGCGGCCAGTACCTGCCCGGCTGGGTCGGCGGCGAGCGCGCCAAGGGCTACCTGGAGGAGGAGGGCGTCCCGGAGGGCTCCACCACCGAGACGTACGTGGCGGTGAAGCTGGGCATCCAGAACCGCCGCTGGGCCGGGGTGCCGTTCTACATCCGGGCCGGCAAGCGGCTGCCCCGGCGGGTCACCGAGGTGGCCATCATGTTCAAGAAGGCGCCGCACCTGCCGTTCGACGCCGCCGACATGGAGTCCCTCGGCCCCAACCAGCTCGTCATCCGGGTGCAGCCGGACGAGGGCGTGGTGCTGAAGTTCGGCTCCAAGGTGCCGGGCACCACGATGGAGGTCCGCGACATCGCGATGGACTTCCAGTACGGCGAGGCGTTCACCGAGTCCAGCCCCGAGGCGTACGAGCGGCTGGTGCTGGACGTGCTGATCGGCGACCGGACGCTGTTCCCGGACGCCGCCGAGGTGGAGCAGAGCTGGCAGGTCGTCGACCCGCTGGAGCACGCCTGGGCGGGCACGACCCCGGAGCCGTACCGGGCCGGTGAGTGGGGGCCCCGGGCCGCCGACGAGATGCTGGCCCGCGAGGGCCGGGCTTGGAGAAGAGCATGATCGGGCTGTGGGACACCACCGGCAACGAGGTGGTCAAGGCGCTGGCCGCGGAACGGCGCAGCGCGGGCGGGGTGGCCAGTGGCATGGCGCTCACGCTGATCGTGGTGGTGGACGAGAAGCGGGTACGCGAGGCCGAGGCCGCTGCCACCATCGCCGCCGCGGCGCACCCGTGCCGCCTGCTCGTGGTGGTCCGCTCCGACGTCGAGCGGGACCGCAACCGGCTGGACGCGGAGATCGTCGTGGGCGGCCGGCTCGGGCCGTGCGAGGCGGTGGTGACCCGGATGTACGGGCGACTCGCCCTGCACGCCGAGTCCGTGGTGATGCCGCTGCTGGTGCCGGACGTGCCGGTGGTGACGTGGTGGCACGGCGAGCCGCCGGAGGAGATCGCCACCGACTTCCTCGGTGTGGTCGCGGACCGGCGGATCACCGACTCGGCGCAGGCCGCCGACCCGATCGCCGCGCTGCGGCAGCGGGCGCACGACTACGCCCCGGGCGACACCGACCTGGCGTGGACCCGGATCACCCCGTGGCGCACGCTCGTGGCCGGCGCGTTCGACACCACCCAGGCCCGGGTCACCGAAGCCAGCGTGGTCGCTCCCCCGTCGGACCCGACGGCGGCGCTGATGCGCGGCTGGCTCAACGCCCGGCTCGGCATCGACCCGATCCTGACCGCCACCGAGGAGTTCCCGCGGATGCGTCAGGTGCAGCTGCGCTGCGCCAACGGCGACGAGCTGACGCTCACCCGGGACGACAGCATCGCGGTGTTCCGGCGTACCGGGCAGGAGGACCGCACGCTGCCGCTGGTGCGCCGGCCGCTCGGCGACGAGCTGGCCGAGGAGCTGCGCCGCCTCGACGCCGACCAGGTGTACGCGGAGGCGCTCGGCGCTGCGGCCGGGATCACCGGGCTCGACCAGCGCCCCGCCCAGCGGGTGCACGTGTGGAAGGATCCGGCGACCGCCCAGCGGGCCGAGGCCGGCGTGACCGCGCACGCGGGCGCGACCGCGAACGAGTGACCGCCCGGACCGGGTGGTCGGAGGCACAGGTGACCGCCGGTGGGCGGTCGGAACACGAGGGCTCGACGGATGACTGAGGCGAGTGTCGCCGTACACGCCGACCCCGACCTGCTGGCGCAGGCGGTGGCGGCCCGGTTGGTGGTGAAGCTGCTCGACGCGCAGGCCGAGCGCGGCCAGGCGTCGGTGGTGCTGACCGGCGGGCGGATCGCCTCGGCGGTGTACCGGGCGGTCGGGCAGCTACCCGCCCGCGACGCCGTCGACTGGTCCCGGGTCGACGTGTGGTGGGGCGACGAGCGGTTCCTGCCCGCCGGCGACCCGGAGCGCAACGAGACGCAGGCGCGGGCGGCGCTGCTGGAGACGGTGCCGCTGGACCCGGCTCGGGTGCACCCGATGCCGGCGTCGGACGGCCCCGCCGGCGACGACCCGGAGGCGGCTGCCGCCGGGTACGCGCGGGAGCTGGCCGCCGCCGCCCGGCCCGGGAACGCGATCGTGCCGCACTTCGACGTGCTGATGCTCGGCGTCGGCGAGGACGGGCACGTGGCGTCGGTGTTCCCGGAGCACCCGGTGCACCACGACAACCGGCCGGTCAGCGCGGTACGGGGCAGCCCGAAGCCGCCGCCGGTGCGGACCACGCTGACCCTGCCGACGATCAACACGGCCGAGGAGGTCTGGCTGATCGCCGCCGGGGCGGACAAGGCCCGTGCGGTGGGCATGGCGCTGGCCGGGGCCGGGCCGGTGCAGCTTCCTGCCGCCGGGGTGCGGGGCGTCTCCCGTACCCTCTGGCTGCTCGACCGGGCCGCGGCGGCCAACGTGCCGCCCCGCCTGCGCAGCCTCCGCTGAGGTGTAAGGAAGGGCCCCTTCTTAACGTCTCCGGTAGAGAAGGGGCCCCTTCTTGACACCTCGGGTCAGGCGCGGCCGCGGCGCCGCCGCAGCGCGTCGAGGGCCTCGGCGAGCAGCGCCTCCCCCTCCTCCGGCGTGCGCCGCTCCTGCACGTACGCCAGGTGGGTCTTGTAGGGCTCGGCGCGCTGGCGGCCCGGCGGGTCGCCCGGGTCGGGGCCGGCCGGCTCGCCGCAGCGCGGGCACTCCCAGGTCGCGGGTGTCTCGGCCTCGGCGGCGATCAGGAACTCGACCCGGTGCCCGTGGCGGCACCAGTAGACGACCGGGCGGCGCGGCGCGGGCTCCACCCGCTGGTCGAACCGCTCGGGGGCGGACCCGATCCGGGTGCCGCGGATGACGTTGTTGCTGGGCACGGTTGCTCGCTCCCTGTCGTCGGAGGGGACCGCCGCCGGAGGGGGTGGGCGACGGGCGACGTGCGGAGAAACAAAACTGCGCGCGGTCCGTGACGGACCGCGCGCAGATTGTACGCTTCTCAGCGCCGACTCAGGTGCCGCTGGCCATCTGCAGCCGCAGCCAGAGTCCGAGCCCGACGATGCACGCGAACCAGACGATTCCCACCAGAACGGTGTAGCGGTCGAGGTTCTTCTCGGCCACCGACGAACCGGCCAGGCTGGAGCTGACGCCGCCGCCGAACATGCTCGACAACCCGCCGCCCTTACCGCGGTGCAGGAGGATCAGCAGGGTGAGCAGGACGCTCGTGATGACCAGCAACGTGATCATCGTGTAGGCGAACCAGATCGGCATGGCGGGGGTCAGTCCTCTCGTTGCGATCACTGCCCGGACCTGTCGGGCACTGCGGCACCGACCGGTGGACGGGCAGCGTCAAGGATAGCGAGCGATCAGCGGGTGATGTGCTCCGGGAACCGGCAGATCTGCGCGAACTCCTCCGCGTCCAGGCTGGCACCCCCGACCAGAGCCCCGTCCACGTCCGGCTGCGCCATGATCGCGGCGACGTTCGACGCCTTGACCGACCCGCCGTACAGGATCCGGACCTGCTCGGCGGTGCCCTCGTCGTAGGTCTCGGCGATGCGCTTACGCACCGCGCCGCAGACCTCCTGGGCGTCGTCCGGGGTCGCCGTCTTGCCGGTGCCGATCGCCCAGACCGGCTCGTACGCCACGACGACCTTGGTGACCTGCTCGGCGGTGAGCCCCTTCAGCGCGCCGTCGAGCTGGTCGCAGCAGTGCCGCACCTGACCCGACTGCTCCCGGACCTCCAGGCCCTCGCCGATGCAGAGGATCGGGGTGAGCCCGTTCGCCAGCGCCGCCGACACCTTCGCGTTGACCAGCGCGTCGTCCTCGTGGTGGTACTGCCGCCGCTCGGAGTGCCCGACCACCACGTAACCGCAGCCCAGCTTGGCGAGCATCGGACCGGCGATGTCACCGGTGTACGCGCCGGACGGGTGCGGCGACAGGTCCTGCGCGCCGTAGCCGATCAGCAGCTTGTCGCCGTCCACCGCGGTCTGCACGGTACGCAGATCGGTGAAGGGCGGCAGCACCACGCACTCGACGTCGGTGAGCTGCTTCTCGTTCAGGCTCGCGGCCAGCTTCTGCACCAGCAGGTTGGCCTCGAGGTGGTTCAGGTTCATCTTCCAGTTGCCGGCCATCAGCGGCCGGCGGGTCGTGCTCGCCATTCAGTTCTCCAGGGCCGCGATGCCGGGGAGGGTCTTGCCCTCCAGGTATTCCAGGGAGGCGCCACCACCGGTGGAGATGTGCCCGAACGAGGACTCGTCCAGGCCCAGCGCGCGCACCGCCGCGGCCGAGTCGCCGCCGCCGACCACGCTGAACGCGTCGGCCTTGGTGATCGCCTCGGCCACACCCCGGGTGCCGTTGGCGAACGCCGCCATCTCGAACACGCCCATCGGGCCGTTCCAGAAGACGGTCTTCGCCTGCGACAGCGCGGCGGCGAAACCGGCCACCGTCTCCGGGCCGATGTCCAGACCCAGCCGGTGGCTCGGGATGCCGTCGGCCGGCACGGTGTCGTGCGCGGCATCAGGCGCGAACGCGTCGGCCACCACCACGTCGACCGGGAGCATGATCTTGCCCGGCGCGCGCTCCATCAGGTTGCGGCAGGTCTCGACCATGTCCTTCTCCAGCAGCGACGTGCCCACCTCGTGGCCCTGGGCCTTGAGGAAGGTGAAGCACATCCCGCCGCCGATGAGCAGCCGGTCCACGGTCGGCAGCAGCGCCTCGATCACGGCGAGCTTGTCCGAGACCTTCGAGCCGCCCAGCACCACCACGTACGGCCGCTCCGGGGAGCCGGTGAGGCGGCTGAGCACCTCGACCTCGCGCAGCACCAGCCGGCCCGCGTAATGCGGCAGCCGGGCCGGTACGTCGTGCACGCTGGCGTGCTTGCGGTGCACCGCGCCGAACGCGTCGTCCACGTAGGCGTCGCCGAGCGCGGCGAGCTGGTCGGCGAACGCGCCCCGCTCCGCGTCGTCCTTGCTGGTCTCGCCCTTGTTGAAGCGCAGGTTCTCCAGCAGCGCGACCTGGCCGTCGGCCAGGTCGGCCACGGTGGACCGCGCCGAGTCGCCGACGGTGTCCTCGGCGAAGTGCACCGGGGCACCGAGCAGCTCACCGAGCCGCCCGGCGACCGGGCGGAGGCTGAACTGCGGGTCCGGCGCGCCCTTCGGGCGGCCCAGGTGCGAGCAGACGACCACCTTCGCGCCGGCCTGCACCAGCGCGCTCAGCGTCGGCAGGACGGCCCGGATCCGGCCGTCGTCGCTGATCTCCCCGGTCTGCTTGTCGAGCGGGACGTTCAGGTCGGCGCGCACCAGCACGCGCCGACCCGACACCCCCTCGGCGAGCAGGTCGTCGAGGTTACGGATCGTCACAGCGACTGACCCACCAGCTTGACCAGGTCCACCAGGCGGTTCGAGTAGCCCCACTCGTTGTCGTACCAGCCGACGACCTTGACCTGGTTGCCGATCACCTTGGTCAGCGGCGCGTCGAAGATGCACGACGCCGGGTCGGTCACGATGTCGGCGGAGACGATCGGGTCCTCGTTGTAGGTGAGGATGCCCCGCAGCGGGCCCTCGGCGGCGGCCTTGAGCGCGGCGTTCACCTCGTCCACGGTGGTCTCCCGGCCGACCTCGACGGTCAGGTCGGTGGCCGAGCCGGTCGGGATCGGCACGCGCAGCGCGTAGCCGTCCAGCTTGCCCTTGAGCTCCGGCAGCACCAGGCCGATCGCCTTCGCGGCGCCGGTCGAGGTCGGCACGATGTTGAGCGCGGCGGCCCGGGCCCGGCGCAGGTCCTTGTGCGGCGCGTCCTGCAGGTTCTGGTCCTGCGTGTACGCGTGGATGGTCGTCATCAGACCCTGCTTGATGCCGAACGTGTCCTGCAGGACCTTCGCCATCGGCGCGAGGCAGTTGGTGGTGCAGGAGGCGTTCGAGATGATGTTGTGCTTGGCCGGGTCGTACTGGTCCTGGTTGACGCCCATGACCACGGTGACGTCCTCGTTCTTCGCCGGCGCGGAGATGATGACCTTCTTGGCCCCGCCGTCGAGGTGCGCCTTCGCCTTGGTGCCGTCGGTGAAGAAGCCGGTGGACTCGATGACCACGTCGGCGCCGACCTCGCCCCACGGCAGCTTCGCCGGGTCCTTCTCGGCGTACGCCTTGATGGTCTTGCCGCCCACGGTGATCTCGTCGGCGGTGGCCTTCACCTCGTGCGGGAGGCGGCCCAGGATGCTGTCGTACTTGACAAGGTGGGCGAGCGTCGCGTTGTCGGTCAGGTCGTTGACCGCCACGACCTCGATGTCAGCGCCGGACGCCAGCACTGCCCGGAAGAAGTTGCGGCCGATCCGGCCGAAGCCGTTGATGCCAACCCGGATGGTCACAGGTCCCATCTCCTCGCGTTCTGGTCCGCCGGCGCCAGACCCGGGCCGGCGGAGGTGTGTGCGCCGACCGTTGGAGCCGGCCGTCGACATGTCATCTCGGCCACCCCGCCGCGGTCCCGGAGACCTGACCGCCCGAGGCGGTGAGCACGGCGAGGAGCGCCTGTTCCGGCCCCCTTGCCGTACGCAGCGACCATATCCGAGCGCGCGGCGTCGCGCTGCGGCGGGTGGTGATCCCGCTCGCGTTGCACTGCCGCCCGAGTCCTATCAGACCACGAGCATGTCCGGCGTGACTGCCGCTTCCGTATCCGGGATGCCCAGGTCACGGGCACGCTTGTCGGCCAGCGCGAGCAGCCGGCGGATCCGGCCGGCGATGGCGTCCTTGGTCAGCGGCGGCTCGGCGAGCGCGCCCAGTTCCTCCAGCGAGGCCTGACGGTGCTCCAAGCGCAGCCGCCCGGCCGAGGTCAGGTGGTTCGGCGCGTCGTCGGCGAGGATCTCCAGCGCGCGGGTCACCCGGGCGGCGGCGGCCACCGCGGCACGGGCGGAACGGCGCAGGTTGGCGTCGTCGAAGTTGGCCAGCCGGTTCGCGGTGGCGCGCACCTCCCGGCGTACCCTCCGCTCCTCCCAGGCCAGCACGCTGGAGTGCGCCCCTATGCGGGTGAGCAGCGCGGCGATCGCGTCACCGTCCTTGACCACCACCCGGTCCACGCCGCGCACCTCGCGGTTCTTCGCGGTGATGCCGATCCGGCGGGCGGCGCCGACCAGCGCCAGCGCCGACTCCGGTCCCGGGCAGGTGATCTCCAGCGCGCTGGAGCGGCCCGGCTCGGTGAGCGAGCCGTGCGCCATGAACGCGCCCCGCCACGCCGACACGGCACAGCAGACGTTCGCGGCCACCACGTGCGGCGGCAGGCCGCGCACCGGGCGGCCCCGCACGTCGAGCAGGCCGGTCTGCCGGGCGAGCGCCTCGCCGTCCTTGACCACCCGCACGATGAAGTGGCTGCCCTTGCGCAGCCCGCCGGAGGCGAGCACGTGGATCTCGCTCGGGTAGCCGTAGACCTCGGCGATCTCCCGCCGCAGCCGGCGCGCGACCGCGCCGGTGTCCAGCTCCGCCTCGACCACCACGCGGCCCGACACGATGTGCAGGCCGCCGGCGAAACGCAGCAGGGCGGCCATCTCCGCCCGCCGACAGCAGGGCTTGGGCACGTCGACCCGACTCAGCTCGTCCTTGACCGCAGCCGTCATCGCCATAGTGCGCCCCCTCACGGACCGGTTCCGGCGTGTCGCCGGTGATTACGTACGTGTCTAACGATCGGCGCGCAGGACAGGCACCAGCGCGGCGCCCAGGGCGGCTGGATCATGACGGGGCGTGCCGTCCAGGACGGCGACGGGAGCGAGGACCAGCCGGGCACCCAGCGATTCTGCCGCACGTTCGACCGCCGCGGGATCACCCACCGCCGTGGAGTCGGCGAGCACCCGGTCCACCTTCAGCTCGGGCAGATAGCGCCGCAGGGTGTCCAGATGGTCGGGCAGGGAGAGCCCCGAGGTCTCCTTCTCGGCCACCAGGTTGAGCGTCACCAGCCGCCGCGCCGGGCTGGACACGATCGCGTCCGCAAGCCCCGGCACCAGCAGGTGCGGCAGCACGCTCGTGTACCAGCTACCAGGCCCGAAGATCAGCCAGTCCGCGGCGCGTACCGCCGTCACCGCCTCGGCGCACGCGGCCGGCGCGGACGGGCTGAGCCGCAACGACTCGACGGTGCCCGGGGTGACCGCGACCTGGTGCTGGCCGCGCACCGTGGACACCTCGTCCGGGTGCTCCGGATCGGCGCCGCGGACCCGGGCCTCGATGCCCACCGGCTGGCGGGACATCGGCAGCACCCGCCCCACCGCGCCGAGCATCGCCCCGGCGTGGTCGAGCGCCGCCACCGGGTCGCCGAGCAGCTCGGTGAGCCCGTGCAGCAGCAGGTTGCCGACCGCGTGGCCGGCGAGCGAGTCGCCCACCGCCACAGGTACCGGCGCGGCGATCGTCGGCGCGGGCGGCACGGCGGCGGCGAAGCGGTGCTGGAACAGCGCCGCGCTGCGGCGGGTGGCCGGGTGGTCACCCGCCAGCGCGACGAGCGCCTGCCGCAGGTCGCCCGGCGGCAGGCCGCCGCGCTCGGCGCGCAGACGGCCGCTGGAGCCGCCGTCGTCACCGACGGTGACCACCGCGGTGATGTCCAGGTCCAGTTCGGGTACGCAGTGACGCAGCGCCCGCAGCGACGCCGAGAGCCCGTGCCCGCCGCCGAAGGCGACCACCCTGGTCGGGGTCACTCCCGCCCCAGGTCCCGGTGCTGGGCGTTCGCGGCGATGCCGGAGTGGCGCAGCCGGGAGGCCAGCTCCTCGGCGATGGCCACGCTGCGGTGCTTGCCGCCGGTGCAGCCGACCGCCACGGTCAGGTAACGCTTGCCCTCCCGCTCGAACCCGGCGGTGGTGGCGTTGACCAGGTCGGCGTAGCCGGCCACGAACGCGTCGGCACCCTCCTGGCCCAGCACGTACGCGCTGACCGCCTCCTCGCGGCCGGTGTGCTCGCGCAGCTCCGGCACCCAGTACGGGTTCGGCAGGAACCGGGCGTCCATCACGAAGTCGGCGTCCGGCGGCAGGCCGTACTTGAAGCCGAACGAGATCACGGTGATCCGCAGCCGGCGGGCGTCCTCACCGCCGAACAGCTCCTCGACCCGGCGACGCAGCTGGTTCACGTTCAGGTGGCTGGTGTCGATGATCACGTCGGCCTGCTCGCGGGCCTCCTCCAGCAGCGTCCGCTCGACCGCGATGCCGTCGGCCAGCCGCCCGTCGCCCTGCAACGGGTGCGAGCGGCGCACGCTCTCGAACCGGCGGATCAGCACCTCGTCGTCGGCGTCGACGAAGACCACCCGGGGCTGGAAGCCGCGCTCGCGCAGCTCGCGGATCGCCCCGGCCAGGTCGGTGGAGAACGCGCGCGAGCGCACGTCCAGCACCATCGCCGTACGCCGGGCCGCGCCGCCGGCCTTGAACGCCAGCTCGGCCATGTCCAGCAGCAGCGCCTGCGGCAGGTTGTCGACCACGTAGTAGCCGACGTTCTCCAGCGCCCGCGCCACAGTGCTGCGCCCGCCGCCGGACAGGCCGGTCACCACCACCAGGGAGGTGTCCGACTCGGCCGGCGCCGTCTCCCCCTCGGTCCGCCCCAGGTCACCCGCTGTACGCGCCTCGCTCACCCGCTACCCCCAGCCGTGGCGCCGCGGCCGGTCGGCCGCGCATGGTCAATCAGCGACTCTAACGGCTGCGACCCGGCCCGGGATTCCACGGGGTGACCACCGGAACATGTCGCCGCCCCCGGAACGGCTCGCCGGACGGGCGCTGTCGGGGGACGCTCGTAGACTGCGCGGATGGTCTCCCCCACCGACGAGCGGACCACCTCCGCAGCGGCCGGCTCCCCACCGACCGGCGACGCGCTCGACGTGTTGCGGCGGGTCTTCGGGTACGACGCCTTCCGCGGCTTCCAGCAGGAGGTCGTCGAACACGTGGTGACAGGCGGCGACGCGCTGGTGCTGATGCCCACCGGTGGCGGCAAGTCGCTGTGCTACCAGATCCCCGCGCTGGTCCGCGACGGCGTGGCGGTGGTCGTCTCGCCGCTCATCGCGCTCATGCAGGACCAGGTCGACGCGCTCACAGCGGTCGGCGTCCGGGCCGGGTTCCTCAACTCGACCCAGGATCCCGCGCAGCGGCGCCGGGTCGAGGCGGCCTACCTCGCCGGTGGGCTGGACCTGCTCTACCTCGCCCCGGAAGGGCTGGCCGTGCGGTCCACGCTCGGCCTGCTGGAACGCGGCCGGATCGCGCTGTTCGCGATCGACGAGGCGCACTGCGTCTCGCAGTGGGGGCACGACTTCCGCCCCGACTACCTCAACCTGTCGATGCTGCACGAGCGCTGGCCGGACGTACCGCGGATCGCGCTGACCGCCACCGCGACCCGGGCCACGCGCACCGAGATCGCCACCCGGCTGCGGCTCACCGAGGCCCGGCACTTCGTCGCCAGCTTCGACCGGCCCAACATCCAGTACCGCATCGTCCCCAAACGGGAACCGCGCAAGCAGTTGCTGGGCCTGCTGCGCGACGAGCACCCGGGCGACGCCGGCATCGTCTACTGCCTGTCCCGCGCCTCGGTGGAGAAGACCGCCGAGTTCCTGGTCGCCAACGGCATCCCCGCGCTGCCGTACCACGCCGGGCTGGACGCCACGACCCGCGCCACCAACCAGCAGCGCTTCCTGCGCGAGGACGGCCTGGTCATGGTCGCCACCATCGCGTTCGGCATGGGCATCGACAAGCCCGACGTACGCTTCGTCGCCCACCTCGACCTGCCGAAGTCGGTGGAGGGCTACTACCAGGAGACCGGCCGCGCCGGGCGTGACGGGTTGCCGTCCACGGCCTGGCTGGCGTACGGGCTCCAGGACGTGGTCCAGCAACGCAAGATGATCGAGACGTCCGAGGGCGACCTGGCGCACCGGCGCAACCTCGCCGCCCACCTGGACGCGATGCTGGCGCTCTGCGAGACGGTCCGCTGCCGCCGCGCCCAGCTGCTCGAATACTTCGGCGAGACCGGCGTGGCCGACTGCGGCAACTGCGACACCTGCCTCGAACCGCCGGAGTCCTGGGACGGCACCGTCGCCGCGCAGAAGCTGCTGTCCACCGTCTTCCGGCTCGACCGCGAGCGCAACCAGCGGTTCGGCGCCGGGCACAGCATCGACATCCTGCTCGGCAAGCACACCGACAAGATCGACCAGCACGGCCACGACGCGCTCAGCACGTTCGGCATCGGCACCGAGCTGCGCGAGGCGGAGTGGCGTGGCGTGGTGCGGCAACTGCTCGCCGAGGGCCTGCTCGCGGTCGAGGGCGACTACGGCACGCTGGCGCTGACCGACGCCAGCGCGGACGTGCTCGGCCGCCGCCGTACCGTGACGCTGCGCAAGGAGCCCGAGCGCCCGGCGGGCCGGTCCGCCAAGCCGCGGGGCGCGGCCACTGTGGTCGCCGACCTCTCCCCCGCCGCCGCGCCCGTCTTCGAGCGGCTCCGCGCGTGGCGCGCGGCCACCGCCAAGGAACAGGGCGTCCCGGCGTACGTCATCTTCCACGACGCGACCCTGCGGCAGATCGCCGCCGAGCCGCCCGCCTCCCTCGCCGAGCTGTCCCGGTTCAACGGGGTCGGCGAGAACAAGCTCGCCAAGTACGGCGAGGCGATCCTGGCCGTCCTCGCCGAGTCCTGACGCAGGCGCGCGGAAGGGGCCCCCCCCCGGGGGGGGGGGGGGGCCGGCCGGGGTGGGGGGGGGGGCGAGTTGTCTGCAAGCCAAGTTGGGGGGG
>NZ_JAXCFU010000012.1:0-160749 GCF_055362685.1 Micromonospora sp. SYSU B005
GCCGGCATGACCCGCCGCATCACCCGCGGCCAACCCGCACGCCGCCAAGCCCGCCGCACCTTCACCCGGACCTGATCAACCCGATCTCAAACACGCTCTTAGACGACGGGATCATGGGCAGATCCGGCTGCGTCCGCCACCTGATCGCGTCCCTATGCTCCGCGATCATGCGACGCTCACCGTCTGCCGTCGACCCGCCCTCATGGGGAGCGGGCCGCCGCCCGGCCCGCCACGTCAAGCGCACCTTGACGCACGGACGGACGCTGCCGGGACGGGCGGGGTCGGCTTTCGTGTCACGCACCGCGCACCCGGCGGACACCGCCACAGTGGCGCAGTTGACCTGACCTCGACCGGCACAGACCCGGCTCCTGGGGGTCGGGGCTGGTCATCGACGGCCACCCCTCCCCCTCCCAGGTGAGCAGTTGACCTGACCGTGAGCGGCTGCGGAGCCAGCTCCTGGACGACCGGCATACCCGTCGCGCGGGCACCGCCCCCATGCTTGGGGCTTGCCGCGCGGACCCGGCACGCGCCCTGCCTGCGCCGCGCTGCTCGGGCGCGGCGCGGCCGGCTGCCGGCGACGGACCTCCACCACTCTCAACTACCCCGTTTGCGGCGGCCCCTCCGGGCTTTCCGCTCTCCGCGCCAGCCGACGGGCGTTCTGCGTGGCCGGCGTCGAGCGCCAGCGGAGCGACGGACGCGCGCCCAGGCGGCGGCGCGTGCGGCCCGTTCAGGGCCGCCTTGATAGACGTACAGAAGTCCTCCCACACCGGCCGGCAGCCGGGTGTACGGTCTCGGGACCTGCGCGACACCTCGTGCAGGAACTGCTCCCAGTCGCTCATCACCGCGATGACGCCAGGACCACCCTGCCCACCAGCCAACGAGCCGAACGCCTACTCATCGACATCTGAATCCTTTGCCAGTACGACTCAAAGTCGGTCCTGCGCCTTGTCAGGGCGACGGGTCGACGTCGCCAATGCGAGTGACGAGCTGCTGTTCTGCCGCGTCCAGCCCGGTCCAGAGGTCGAACCACACCCGGCTGCGTGCCTGCTCACCACGGTCAAGTCCGACGACCGCGACGCTGTAGACCCCCATAGGATCTCGTGGGGTCGCGCGGGTGCATCGACCCCGATGGCGAAAGCTGCGGCCAGAGCGGCACGCGTGACGATCAGGCTGTCCGGGTCATCCGCGTCGCGTCGACCGGCGGTGAGAAAACGCGGCTCGTCCGTGATCTTCATCCACCGGACAGCCGCGCCTGGCACCTGTTCGTCGACAACCTCGGCGACCGACTCCCGGATCGTGGCAGCAGGGTCGTGCCCGAGCCACTGCAGAAAATGATCAGTGCTGAAGAGCTTGGTGAAGTCGTCCTGCAGCGGCCCGTACCTGGCGTTCGGTTGGAACTCGCCCGTGAGTTGGCCGGCGTCGTCGACCTTCCACGCACCACGGATCGCCTCTGCCGGAATATAGCCGTCCGGGTCACCGATCAGCGCCCGGTCCAGCTCTGCGACCCACCCTCCCGGCCGCCGCACCGCCTCAGCCACCAGCGCAGCCGGCGGCGTTCGCACCGGCTCCTGACCAGGCGCCGCGAATCCAACCATGATCACCAGCCTTGCACGTCAGCGGCCAAGGTAGCCACACGCAACCTAGATCATCTGTCAAGAAGGTACTGGGACCGGCGGTCGCGGTCCCTATCGCGCAGGCCGGTGCCCGGGTTGACGCTGGACGCGCGGTGCCAAGTCCTCGGCTCTGACGCGGTTGCCGCCTCGCTTTGCACCTGGTCCCGCAGCTCCCAGACCGCTCCCAGGGGATGCCGGGCATGGTCCACTGTTCGGGCGCGTAACACGGGGGGTGGGGTGGAATGCCTGGTACGACGCTTCTGCCCTGGCAGGCGGGTATCTGGGTGGCGGGTTGCCTCGAGCGTCTCGCACCGTACGTGCGCGCGTGCGGCACGCCACGAGCGGCGGCGTTCTATCGAGACAGCGTCGACGCGTTCTGGACGGGGCACGGCGAGCTCGCCGCGCCCGACGCGGACCGGATCGCGGCGGTAGGCGCGAAGCTCAGAGCCCTGTGCGAGGAGTACAGCGCCGAGGCGCAGATCTTCGGGGTCATAGTCAGGCCGGCCGAGGCTAGTCGGCAGGCCACTACCGAACCCATGGAACAGCTTGTCACGCGGACGGTGGACCTCTAGACGGAGCTGGGGTCCGACGACGACTCGGGAGACCGGGAGGCGCAGGCGCAGCGGGACACCCTGGCGATGACGCAGCAGCCTCCCGCGCAGGCGGCGGCCCAGATCCGGATCGTTTCCGCCCGGCTCGGCGCCGAATGGGCAGCCCGACTTGCCAACCACGGCCTGCTGAACGCCGACCCTCAGCGACCGGAGATCGTGATACCCCCGCGCGATCTGCCCTACCAGGTCGGTGACGTGGTGGCGGTGTCATGCCCGTGGACTCCTACGGTGACCACGCGCGCCGGCAAGTACTACGCGGCGGTGCGCTGGCCGTGGGCCGTGCTCGATCCCGACTCGGCGTACGGGCCGAACGGCAGCGTCGCCTTCCCCGTCGACGAATCCACCGAGCCGTGGTGGCCGTACCAGCTGCGCCCGCCGGCGGCCGAACTCGACGAGGGCGACCGGTGCGCGGTTGGCGTACCGCCGACCCGGTGCTACGTGGTGCGGTCCAACCGGTACGACCCGCCGATGGACGACGGCTTCCTGCCGAGACTGACAGCGAGCGTCGCGCTGCTGCCGGTCGGCGGCGGATACGCGGACGCGGCAGACGTGTGGCTGGAGCGTGCCGAGCCATTCGAGATGAAGCTGCTTCACCGCCCATACGGTGCGCTTCGCTCCGGTGACACCGTCGATGACGCGGACGGTCGCCTGCTGCAGTTCGTACCGCCGTTCCTGTTCTACGCCGACAATGGTCGAGTGCGGCCGGCGTGGCCACTAGCTTTGTTGACCCGGGACGGGGTCACGCCACCCCCCGGACGCGGTCGACGCCGTCGCCACCGCGACCGCCGTCGGCAGTCATGCCGACGAAATCGAGTGCTGGCTTACCTACAGTGAGGCGCCGTACACAGCCACGGCGCCGAAGAACTCTTCGACGAAACCTGAGCCGTCCACTTCAACGGTCGGACGCCCGGGCGTTGACCGAGATCAGGTGCACTGATCTGCCGTCGGTAGCTCGGTGCCGCCCGAGGTCATTTGGCGCCGGATTCAATTGGTGGGCCTGGCGGGTCGGCCTTTGCAGTTTTCCCCTTTGGGGTGGGCCGTTCAGTAGCGGCCTCAGTCAGCCAGCGGTGATCGTAGTTCAGGTGGTCCCAGCGGGACCGCAGCCACTGACGCTTGATCGCGGTAGCAGTTCGCCAAAGGTATCGCAGCCCGTCGGCGAGTTGATCTCGTCGCTGCGGCGCGAAAAGCCCTGGAAGCTGGTGACAGAGGTCGGCGATCATATTGGCGTGCTCACGACGTCGGTCGAGTGCGTCCGCCGAACGGGCATCCAGCAGTGGCGCAGTGAGAAACCGGATCTCCAGGAAGCCCAGATGGAGCAGGTCCGCCGTCGCCGCCTCCATCGCAGCCTGGGGCGGCTGATCCGACTCCATGACAACCTCCTCTGACGAGGCGAACAGGATGCCTCACGCCGTCCGCTTCTGCCGCGATTCGCGCGGTCATGCCGCGATCCGGGTGGTTGCAGTTGACGACCCCGCCCCCTGGGGAGCGGGGCGCTGTCCGGCCCGCCACGTCACCGGACCTCGATACCGTCGCCGGCCTCGCCCGCGGGTCCGCCGCGCTGGTCCGCCACCAGAGCACCGAGCAGCACCTCGACACCTGGATCAACCGCGCCCGCCACGCCGGATGCCCCGAATCCGCGGCTTCGCCACCAGCCTGGATCACCGCAACACCCCCCGGACAGCTCTCGGCGCCTGCTCCGCCGGCGAAACCGGATGGCAACGTGTGGCGGTGCCCGCGCATCATGACCGGGTGGACGCCCGACGAGCGATCGCTCTGATCGATGACCTTCGGTCATTCGTCGATGGCCGCCGCGCGGAGGTGGCCCGTACGAGCGCTGCCGGAGTCGAGCTCCTTACCCGCTACCGAGATGGCCGGCTGGACGAGCTGTGGCTGGACCACGACCTGGGCGGCGACGACACCATCTGGCCGGTGATAGAGGTCCTGGAACAGGCCGCCTTCGACGACCGCCCCTTCAACATCAGTGTGGTCGTCGTCCATTCCGCCAACCCGGGCGGTGCCGCGAGAACCGCGCTTGTCCTGAGGCACTGGGTTTACCGGGTCCGCGTCGCGTCGGGTTGCTCAGACGTCGGCTACGACAAAGGTCCCCCGGCGAGCTGATCGATCCGGCTACGCCGTCGCGTACAGTCGTTCTTCATCTGCGGCGGATCCGGAACACTTATCGAGCCCTGGATCTCAGCTACCGACCCATCCAACCTGCGTGCCGGGTTACGCGAGCATGCCGGGTTACGCGGGCAGCACCGCGGTCGACGCACAGTTCGCTGGTCTCGTGATCGATCCAGTAGCTCTGCCCGGTGCCGATGAACGTGGGCTGCCGCAGGTAGAACCAGCGATCCACCACGTTGACGAGGATCAGCCGGTCGGCAGTCACGCGCTCAACCATCCCGCATCTCCCTCAAGCGCCATCGCACCGCACCTACTTGGTCAGCGTACGCCGACCTACAGCCCCCGAGGTGAACGCTTCTCGGCGTGAGTAGACGTCCCCGACTCTGTGGAGCGGGTTTTCGAGGCTGATGCATTCGGAAACGCCGAAGAGGTCACCGCCCAGGAAGCGCTGGTCAGCGCGTTGCTGGTGGGATTCGAGTCTCAGCTCCCACGAGCCTTACCAGCGCCACCAGGACGGCATTCAGAGCCGCATGCCGATACGACATGACGCCCGGGAACCGCATCAGCGGGACCGAGGACGACAGTCGGCATGATCCAGGCGGGGAGCAGCTACCCCTGACCACTTCGGAGTTCTCTGGGAGGTCACGCCAAGCGCTCGCCCACATCGCCGCAGGTGAAGCCATCCGCTCTTCCCGGCATGGGTGAGCACTTCGGGTGCGGTGACCACTTCGACAACCTGCACCCGATCTGCACCCACCTGTAAGGTGCGAGCCGCCACAAGCCCTTTACCGGCCTGACCTGCGGACACTCCCCCACCAGGCGATATTGAGTGCTGTTGACTGCTGTTCACTGCCGTTGAGTGCAGTTGTGTGAAGCAGGACGCTGCACCGACTCTGACCTGCGGAAACGAGAGGGCGCAGGTCGGGGTGGGTGCAGTTGGATGCCGTTCAGGGCAGTTGGACGCTGTTCAACGCCGTTCAGTGCACCCGTCTGCTCCCATCCCGCTCCCCCAATCTCGGCACGACACAGCCGGCGGCTGCCCGGCTGGCACGATCCAGACCTCGCGAACCCCCGATCTCCGGCGCGGAGAGCGCGTCTGCTCAGCAGGATCGATACCCTGAGGCGCCGTGCACGGTCGGCGGCATGAGCGCGCACCTGATCGTGCTCTGCGGGGTTCTGTCGGGCGTTCTCGGACCCGGGTCGATAACGGCTGCCGACCAGGAGAACGCGTTCCTGGATTGGGCTCACTAGTCGTGGTAATGGGGGTCGGCGGCTTCCTTGCGGGCCCAGTCGCGCATGGTGCGGTAGTGCTCGACGGTATGCCACGGTTGCTTGCGGACGAAGTCGCTGCCGATGGCGTCGTAGAGGGTGCAGGCCTGCTTGAAGTACCGGCCGTAGGTCAGCGCGAAGGCGAAATAGTTCCAGAGGATCGGTGTCAGGGTTGTGGTCTCGTAGTCGTCATGCCAGAACGACTGCTCGGCCGCGTCGTAGGTCTCCGACGCAACGTCCGGGCGCTGGTAGTACCGGTTTTCACCATTCTCGCCCTCCCAGCGGAAGTTGCGATGCACCTTCATGATTAATAAGGGGACGTCGGTGGCGGGGCAGGCCGCGGTTCGCTCCCGGGCGAACCGGAAGGCTTCGTCCCAGCTGCCGCCCCACTTGGGCAACAGGCAGTCGAGCATTTCCTCGTGCCCGAACAGATGTGACGGATCGATTTCGATAAGTCGATTGAATCGCCGCCAGCGCTCCACGGTCGGTAGCTGAAGGTACCGGCTCAGGGCGATCTTGTAGCGCCACGCGTCGGCCAGTGCCGGATGGCGGTCCAAGGCCTGATCGAGGAGATTTTCGGCGAGTTCGAGGCGCTGGAACCAGACGGGCCAGGCCTCCTTGGGCACGGTGTTGGCCCAGCCGTCGCCGCGGGCTTCGCCGGCCCAGGAGATCGCGCGGGCGCCGCCGATGAGTAGCGGCAGCGGATCATCCGGCTGGGCCCGTATCGGTCCGTCGATCCACTCCTCGACACCAGGGGTAGCGGCAGCCACCGCTACGTAGTACATGAAATGCTCTTTATCGGCCGCCGCGAGGATCCTGCGGGCCGCGCCCCACTCCCGATCCAGCAGCGCCTCGTTCAAAAGTTCTGACTCGTCGTCGAGGAAGCCGCTGATCGCCAACTCGTCGCCCGAAAGCTCCTGCTTTTTCTTGAAGAACCGCACAGCGATGCAGGGTAGTGGATCTCTCGCGCGTAGCGGATCATGCTTTCGGCCGCTGCCCGGCGGGACAAGGGTCTGCAGCAGCGCCCTGCGCCATCCGCTCATCGGCATGAGCGGATGTCGTCGGCCTATGAAGCGGAGCCGCCGGTGCTGACGCTTTCGGGCGCGCCGAAGATGTCACCGCCCAGGAAGCCCTGGTCAGATGGCTGCCAGTGGGATTCGAGTCTCAACTGCGGGAAGCCCCACCAACTCCGCTATGGCGGGTCTAGAGCCGCACGCCGATGCTGGTTCGTCGCGGCGACTGGCTTCGGCGGGGCGGGCGGCGGGCCCGGGACGACAAGACGGCAGTAGGCAGGCGGAGAGCAGCCAAGGCTGACCACTTCGGTGTTCTCTGGGAAGTCACGCCTATCCAGTCGTCTGTACCGCCGCAGGTCAGAGCACCCGACTCGGCGCGATCTCGATGAGCACTTCGGGCGCGGTGACCACTTCGCCAACGTGCACCCAATCTGCACCCACCTGCAAGGCATCAACGCTTCCGAGGGCCTTACTGATTTGACCTGCAGACACTCTCCTACCAGGAGACATAGAGTGCCGTTGACTGCTGTTCAGTGCCGTTGAGTGCAGTTGTGTGAAGCAGGACGCCGCACCGACTCTGACCTGCGGAAACGAGAAGCCGCAGGCAGGGGTGGGTGCAGTTGCGCACCGTTGGGTGCCGTTCGGTGCGGTTGAGGGCCGTTCAGTGCACCCTGTTGCTCCCAACCTGCTCCCCCAATCCCGGGCCCGTGACCGGGTTGCTGCAGCCAGGCTGGAACGGCGTCCTACAGGTCGTTCGTCAGACATCGTGGCCGCTTGCCCGAGCGGCCTTGGCTGGCGTCGGCGCCGGTTAGCCGCGCCCCGCGTACCGCTCAGACCACCGCCGGCTGGGCTTCGGTCGCCACCCTGCCGACCAGCACGATCCGCTGCGGGTCGAGCAGGAGGCAGCACGTGACGAGCCAACGGGCCAGTTCGTCGACGCGCTGGCGAAACTGCTCGCCGGGCGTCCAGATCGCCTCGGTCGTGACCAGCGAGCCGTACACCGGCAACCGGATCGAGGTCAAGATCCCGTTCAGCGTGCTGCCCGACAACATCTACTCCGGAGGACGGGGGCGCGCCGGTCAGAGCGTCGCAAGCACCCCGGCCAGAACGACCAGGCAGCACCCGATCTCGATCATCCCGACCTGCACAGGGCGCAGTCGGCGTGCCGGCAGCAGCGCGGCCCGGAGCAGGAGCAGCAGGAAGACCGGACCGAGCAGCACATCCAGCAGCCAGACCACGGCGGCCAGGCCGAGCGCGTGGTATCCGATGGAGAGACGGAGGAAGCGACTGTCACCGCGTTGCCGGATCATCGTCTTGACATAGAGGACAGTGCCGAACAAGTAGAGCAGGAGCACTGCGAAGGCCGGGGTGACCCGGGTGACGGACACACCGGCGATGGTCGCCGCGACGAAGACCAGCAGGCAGCTCTGCCCCACCGAGGCCAAGTCGTTGAGCAGTGCCCGTTCCCGGCGATGCCAGGCGTATCCGGCGTTGACCGCCAGCAGCGCGGCGTAGCCCGGGGCGTACCAGAGGACGGCGGGCCGGGCGAGCGCTACAGTCGCCGCGAGCGGCGCCGCCAACAGGCCGTACACCAGCAGCTGGGGGGTAAAGCGGCTCGGCCGACGGCTCTTGATCGCCTGGAAAGCGTAATACGACAGCAGGTAGCCGGTCAGCCAGGCGCCGAGCAGCGGCAGGTGCGGCCAGCGCGGGCCGGCCAAGGCCACCCCCACGGTGTACGGCAGCAGGAGCATCGCCCACGCGCCGTGCTGGGGTGGGACGAACTGGCGCACGCGGCGGCGGCGCGTTACCGGGCGGTCGGCTACGACAGCGGTGTTCATGGTGGTCACCGGACCTCGAACAGGCCACGGGCGCCGCGCTCGGCGTCGACCATGGCGTGACTGACGAACGGGTAGTGCCCGGCTGCGGGGAAGACCGTCTCCACGAAGCCGCCGCCGGCCGGGGTGAGGGACAGCACCTGTGCTCCACCGGGGTCGGTCGGCCGGTTCTCCCAGTGCCCCTCCCGGTAGACGGTGTCCAACTGGGCGCCGACGATGTGGAACGAGCTGTCTCGGTTGGGGCCGGCGTCGAGCAACCAGACTCGGACCCGTTCACCGGCCCGGGCGGGCAGCGGACGGTGCGCGTACTGGGCGGGGTAGCCGTTGAAGACGACGGCGTCGGGGCGCTCCGCCTGCATCGCGGCCAGGTCGCCGGGCTCGCCGTCCGGGCCGAGGTAGAGCTCGGACTGGACGAGCACGAACTCGCGATCGACGCGGGGCAGGTCGGGCGGGTCGACGATGACCGCACCGTACATCCCGTTGCCGATGTGGTGCAGCATCGGCATGGTCGAGCAGTGGTACATCCAGATGCCGGCGCGGGTCGCGGTGAACCGGTAGGTCAGCCGCTGCCCGGGGTCGATCGGGCGCATCACCTCGTCCGGGGCGACGGCACCGGCGTGGAAGTCGATGCCGTGGTCCAGGGTGCCGTCGTTGACCAGGGTGATCTCGAAGGTGTCGCCGACTCGGCCGCGCAACACCGGGCCGGGCACGGTTCCGTCGAAGGTCCACAGCCGCTGCCGTACCCCGGGCGCGACCTCCCGGACGACTTCCCGGACGTGCAGCTCACGCCGGTGCAGCCGGCCGGGCGGCACGGGCGGAGCGGTGGCGTCCCGGGCGACGAAGGCCGCGCCAGGGTCGGCCATGGCATCGAGGCGCGGCCTCGTTCCCTCCGTCGCCGCGGCCGTCCCTGTCGGAGCGGCCACAGTGGCCCCCGTCGGGACGATCCGCAGTGTCATGCCGGCCTGCCGGTGGGCGGGCAGGGAGCACCAGCCCTCCACCGTCGCCCCGATCACGCCGGCGTCCAGCCGGGCGTCGCCGCCCCGCGTCAGCAGCGGTGTCTTCGCCCCGGAGGCCAGGACGAGGTCGTGGCGGCGGTTGTCCCGGTTGGTCAGCTCGATGACCAGTCGATCACCCCGGGGCACGTCGATCCGGTCGGGGTGGAAACGCATGCCGTCGGCGACCACGGTGACCGTGGTGGTGTGCCCGGTCGGGGTGACGGCGGTGGCGGCGGCGGGGACGGGCGCGTCACCGGAGACGCGTTGGGCGGCGACCCCGACGAGGACGGCGACGAGGACGAGGGCGAGACCCGCGGCTGCTCCGCCGAGCGGGCGGGGCACGGGGGCGTCGGTGCGCGCGGACACGGGTTACCTCCGGGCGGTGAGCAGGACCCGCACGGCCGGCACGAGGAACTGCACCAGCGCGGCGAGGATCAGCAGTGAGGTGGTGATGCGGACGAACGGCGGGGTGGGCAGGACGAGGACCAGCAGGGCGGCGTTGGTCATCGCGACGCGCTGCGGGCCGTGCCGCTCCAGCAGCGCGGCGCGGCGGCGCACCGGCGCGGGTCCGCCGCCGAGCACCACGGGCAGCAGGTGGGTCAGGGCTCCGACGAGGACCTGGGCGACGAAGCCGACCAGCAGCGGGAGCAGCACCGCACCGAAGCGGTCGGCCGCGCCGGCCGGGTCCGCAGCGGGCAGCAGCGTCGCGGCGTCCACAGCGAGAGCGACCATCAGCCAGCCGCCGGCCGCGGCGAGCGACCAGGACGCGAACGCGTACGGGGGGCGAGTGCGCGCGACGGCCAGCGCGGGGCGCAGGGCGACCAGCGCGCCGAGGGCGAACAGGCTCAGCCCGGCCGCGGTGACGAGCCGCCACCAGGCGAGCAGGCCGACGCCCAGCAGGACCAGTCCGGTCGTCGCCACCGGCAGCGCGACGGTGGCGGCTCGGACCGCACCGTCGGCCATCCGGGTACGCAGCACGGTGGGCCAGAGTGTCAGCAGTGTCCCGAGGACGGTCAGCGTCACCCAACCGAGCAGGTTCACGTGGGCGTGGAACAGCAGCAGCCGGGGGCGCAGCGGGTCGTCGATCACCAGCATCCCGGCGCCGACCGGCACGCCGGCGAGCAGGGCCACGGTCGCCGCCAGGTAGTAGCGGACCGTGACGGAGAACCGGGCCGGCAGGGCGCGGCGCAGCCGGCGGGTGAGCGCGACGAGGTGGGCGGTCACCGCGACGAAGACCAGCGTGGCGCCCGCCACGCCCAGCCAGGGGCGGTCGGCCGTGCCGCCGGTCAGGACCGCCAGGACGCCCACGTTGAGCGCGGCCAGCCGGGCCGCCTCGGCGCGGCGGCGGTCCGGGGCGGGAGCACGCAGCACGGCGGCGGCGAAGTGGGCGCTCCACACCACGACGGCGTTGCTGACCGCACCGAGCAGCAGCAGGTGGATGGCCGTCCAGTGCCACGCGGGGAGGAACGGATGGACGAAGGCGAACACGACCAGCCCGGCCAGGTAGGCCAACGGCAGCGCAGCGACCCGGCGGTGCCAGCCGGCCCGCCGAAGGCCCGCCGCCACGGCCGGAGCGGTCACCGGGCCGGGGGCCGGGGCGGCGGGACCGGCCGACGCGACTGCCGAGACGGTCGGCCCGGGCCTCGGGCCCGAGGGCGCGGTCGGGGCGGAGTCGCCGCGGGTGCCGGCCATCACCGCACCGCCGGCACGACCGGCGGGACGACCGCCGTCCGGGTCCGCCGCCGGGCGGCGCGGACCAACGCGGCCACCACTCCGCCGACGAAACCGAGCACCGCCAGGACGTTGCCGACGCCGCCCCAGCGCCACCCGGCCGGCACGCCGAGCACGTCGCCGACCAGGACCCGGATCGTCAGGGTGGTGTGCAGCAGGGCGAGCGGGGCGTACAGCCACGGTCCGTAGGGCAGTGGGCGGCGAAGCACAGCCGGCAGGATCACTGGAGCGTGCGCGAAGATCATCGACATGGTGAAGCCCAGGAAGACCAGGTGCAGGGTGGCGTCGTAACGGGAGCCGCCGGTGACCGGCCCGGCGCCGGCCCACAGCAGGCCGGCCAGCGCCAGCCAGGCGTACCCGGTGAGCAGGCCGACCGCGACGTAGCGGGGGAGGCCGACGGCGCGCACCGTGCGGCGGGCGACGTCGCAGACCACCAGCCAGGCCACCGTCGCGAGCAGGCCGACCCCGAAGAGGTACGCCCCGACGGCCGGCCAGAGCGCGGCGGCGGTGGCGCCGGCGGTCAGCGTGCCGAGGGCGGCGAGGAACCAGCCGACGCCGTGCCGGGGCAGCGTGAGGTGAGCGAGTTCCAGACGCTCCCCGGCGATGGTGGCCACCACGAAGGTGGCCAGCCAGGGCACGATCTCCGGCACGCTGAGGCCGGCGAGCCAGAGCAGGGTAGCGGCGTACCAGCTCAGCGCGCCGGTGACCTGGGCCAGCAGCGCCGGGGCGGGCTGCCGCCACCACAGCCGCTGGTAGATCAGCAGCAGCAGCACCGAGGCGAGCATGAGCAGCAGCCGGCCGGGCAGGCTCGGCCCGGTCAGCACCAGCAGCACCGCCCCGGCGCCGGAGCAGGCGGGTGCGAGCAGGGCCCACCGGGTGCCGAGGGCCACCGCGCGTTCCAGCGCCACCAGGGTGCCGACGAAGCCCAGCACCATCAGCGGGCCGTGCACCTGCTCCAGTGGGACGTGAGGCGCGGGCATCGGCAGGCCGAGCAGCAGCAGGGCGGCGTAGAGACCGCTCACCAGGGCGAAGCCGCCCGCGGCGAGGACGGGGAGACGCCATCGTACGGCGACCGGCCGTGGGTTCATGCCGGCTCTTCGGTGATGTTCGGCAGGGCCAGCCGCACCACGCAGGCGTCGGGTGCGCCGAAGGGTTCGAGCACGGCGCCGGCCGGTGAGGCACCGGCGTGTTCGAGCGTGCCGCGGACCACGCCGACGTGCAGGGCGCAGATCGCGTCGGGGTTGCGGTTGACCAGTTCCAGGAAGGGACAGGTGTGCAGGTGGATCTCGGTCGCCCCGTCGGCCGTCCGGTGTCGGCGGGGATTGAAGCCCAGCCCGCGCAGGACGTCGAGCAGCGTCTCGACGGGCTCCCTGCCGGGCGGGGTGGCGGCGGCGAGGTGGCGTCCCCAGGCCTGGCCGGCGCGGGTGGCCTCCGCCCGGACGTCTCCGTGGCCACGCCGCGACAGGTGGTCGAGCAGGGCGGCGGCGAGTGCCCGGTAGGGCGCGGGGGCCGGGGCCTCCGCGACGGCCCGGTAGCGCCACGCCGGCCGTCCGGGCTGGCCCCCACTGGCCCGCGCCTTGACCAACAGTCCGGCGTCGACCAGGCGGTCGAGGTGGGCGCGGGCGGTGGACAGGTGCAGGCCCGTCCGTTCCCCCACCTCGGCGATCGTCATGCCGACGCCGGCGGCGCGCACGAACTCCAGGATCGAGGCCCGGCTGGCGGTGCCGAGGGCCCGGTGGCGTTGCGGGTCGATGGTCTCGCCGGCCGGCCCTGTTCTCGGGGTTTCCACGTTAGATAACGTTACAACGTCGTTCACCCGCAAAACCCTGGAGGGCTCCATGTCCGCCTCACGCTCCCCGGCCGACCACGAGGCCGCGCAGGCCGTCGTCCGGCACCACGCCCAGCTCGCCGCCGACCTCGACCGGCACGTCGGAAACCTGCTGACCGCGGCCGACCAGGGTGACGCCGCCGGGGCGCTCCGGCACCGCGACGAACTGCTCCGATGGCTCCGCGACGAACTGCTGCCGCACGCGCACGCCGAGGAGGAATCCCTCTACGCCGCCGCCGGTGAGCGGGCCGAGGGTGAGCTGCTGGTCCGGGGCATGCTCGACGAGCACCAGGCGATCACCGGCCTGGTCGCCGAGCTGGAGACCGGCAACCGGCCGGTACGCCTCGCCGGCACCGCGCGCGCCCTCGCCGCGCTCTTCGCCGTCCACCTGGCCAAGGAGAACGACCTGGTCGTCCCGCTGCTGGTGGACGCGGCCGACGTCTCGCTGGCGAAGTTGCTGGAGGGGATGCACGATCTGCTCGGCTCCTCGGAAGTCTCGAATGGCGGCGGTTGCGGCGGGGGTGGCTGCGGCTGCGGTGGTGATCGGGCACCGGCCGACGCGCCGGCCCCGACCCTGACCATCGATCCCCGGCTGGACGTCCGGCAGCTCCCGCACGACCAGCGCCACGCGCGGGTGCTGGCGGCGCTGGAGGCGCTGCCGGCCGGTGGAGCGCTGGTGCTGGTCGCCCCGCACGCACCCCGCCCGCTGCTGGCCGAGGTCGCAGCCCGCTACGGCGACGGCATGACCAGCGAGTGGCTGCAGGACGGGCCGGACGTGTGGCAGATCCGGCTCTCCCGCCGGCCGGTGACGGTCTGAGCAGTCTGTCGGTGCCAGGGCGGTGGGGATCAGGGCCCGCCGTCCCGGCGTACCGGGCCGTCCGGCCCTGCTGACGGGGGTTGCCGGTGCGCACGATGGAGTCGCCCACCCTCGTGGTCAGGAGACGAAGTGTGCAACTACTGCGGCTGTCGGGAGTTCCCGCTGATCGGCCGGCTCTCGGCCGAGCACGAGGCGATCGCGAACGCGGCCGGCCGGCTGCGCGGCGCGGTGCGGGCCTCCGGCCCGGACGCCCTGGTGGCGCTGGACGCGCTGCTGGCGCTGCTGATGCCGCACACCTCCACCGAGGAGGACGGCCTCTTCGTGGAGCTGCGGGCCGAGGGCAGCCTGGCCGGGGCGGTGGCGAAGCTCTGCGCGGAGCACGACGACATCCACGGCGTGCTCGGCGGCGTCGACCGGGCCGACCCGGACTGGCCCGCAGTGCTGGCCGCCCTGGACCGGCTCCACCGGCACATCGACAACGAGGAGCACGGTCTCTTCCCGGCCGCGGTGATCGCGCTGCCGATCCCGGCCTGGGACCGGATCACCCCGGCGGAGGCGGCGGCCAGGTGAGCCGGCCCGGATGTCGGCCGCTGCCGACGCCGCCCCGCGGCCACCGGCGGTGCGCCTCGGTGGTCTTGACCGGCACGGTCTCGCCGAGGTCGTAGAGGGCGTCGAGCACGTCCTCGGTCTGCCCGCGTCGCGGCCGCCCAGCGCGGCGCCCCACCCGGCCGGCACCAGGAAGAACACGCTCCACAGTGGCCCCCGGTCCCGGACCTGCCCGGCGAGCGCCTCGCGGGTGAGGGTGGGCGTCCCGGACGGTGACGCCGAGACGGCCGGGCCCCGCTCCGTGCCCTGCCGGTGACCGCCCGACCGGGCCCGAAGTCCCGCCACGGACCCGCAGGTACAAAGCCGATGATCTCGGGACCTTCGGCCCGGTTTCCCGAGGTTGTACGTCGGCACCATGGCCAGGACGCCCTCGCTCGGGGTTGCGCTCCGGCGCATCTGTCGAGAACGTGGGGCAGTACGGCCATCTATCGAAGGAATGAGGCGTATGTCGCGAGCCACCGATAGTGCGGGGCGGGCGCTGCTGGCGGTGGGCGGCCTGGTACGCCGGGCCGAGGTCTCCGCCGACGGCCGGACATTGCACCAGATCGGCGGCCGGGAGGCGGACGCCTTCTACCGGGACCGCTGGTCCTACGACAAGGTGGTGCGCTCCACGCACGGGGTGAACTGCACCGGCTCGTGCTCCTGGAAGGTGTACGTCAAGGACGGCATCATCACCTGGGAGCAGCAGCAGACCGACTACCCGAGCGTCGGGCCGGACCGGCCGGAGTACGAGCCTCGGGGCTGCCCCCGGGGTGCCGCCTTCTCCTGGTACACCTACTCCCCCACCCGGGTGCGCTACCCGTACGCGCGGGGCGTGCTGGTGGAGATGTACCGGGAGGCCAGGGGCCGCCTCGGTGATCCGGTGGCCGCGTGGGCGGACATCCAGGGCGACCCGGAACGACGCCGCCGCTACCAGAAGGCCCGCGGCAAGGGCGGCCTGGTGCGGATCACCTGGGACGAGGCGCAGGAGATGGTCGCCGCCGCGCACGTGCACGCGATCGCCGAGTACGGCCCGGACCGGGTCGCCGGCTTCTCCCCCATCCCGGCCATGTCGATGGTGTCGCACGCCGTCGGCGCCCGGTTCCTGTCCCTGCTCGGCGGCTCGATGCTGTCGTTCTACGACTGGTACGCCGACCTGCCGGTGGCCTCCCCGCAGGTCTTCGGCGACCAGACCGACGTGCCCGAGTCCGGGGACTGGTGGGACGCCTCCTACTTCGTCATGTGGGGCTCCAACGTCCCGGTGACCCGCACGCCGGACGCACACTGGATGGCCGAGGCGCGCTACCGGGGGCAGAAGGTCGTGGTGGTCAGCCCCGACTTCGCCGACAACGTCAAGTTCGCCGACGAGTGGATGCCCGCCCAGCCGGGCACCGACGGCGCCCTGGCGATGGCGATGGGGCACGTCATCCTCAAGGAGTTCTTCGTCGACCGGCGCACCCCACGCTTCGTCGACTACGTCCGCAGGTTCACCGACCTGCCGTTCCTGGTCACCCTGGAGCCGGGTGCCGACGGGGCGTACCGGCCGGGCAAGTTCCTCACCGCCGACGACCTGGGCGAGACGGACAAGGAGGCGGCCTTCCGGACGGTGCTCTGGGACTCGGCCACCGACGCTCCCGCCGTGCCGCGGGGCAGCCTCGGCCACCGTTGGGGCGAGCAGCAGGGCCAGTGGAACCTGGACCTGGGCGACCTGGAGCCGGCGCTGACCTGCCTCGGGGCGGGCGACGCGGTGGAGGTGGAGCTGCCTCGGTTCGACACCGACACCCCGCAGGCGCTGCGCCGGGGCGTGCCGACCCGCACGGTGCGGGGCCAGTTGGTGACCAGCGTCTTCGACCTGGTGCTGGCCCAGTACGGGGTGGGCCGCGACGGCCTGCCGGGCCAGTGGCCGACCGGGTACGACGACGTCGAGGCGCCGTACACGCCGGCGTGGCAGGAGCCGGTCACCGGGGTGCCGGCGGCGCAGGTGGCCCGGGTCGCGCGGGAGTTCGCCGACAACGCGGACCGCTCCGGCGGACGGTCGATGATCCTGCTCGGCGCCGGCACGAACCACTGGTTCCACTCCGACGCCACCTACCGGGCGATCCTGGCGCTGGTCACCCTCACCGGCTGCCAGGGGGTCAACGGCGGCGGCTGGGCGCACTACGTGGGGCAGGAGAAGTGCCGCCCGGCGACCGGCTGGGCCCAGCTCGCGTTCGGCCTGGACTGGGTCCGCCCGCCCCGGCAGATGATCGGCACCGCCTTCTGGTACGTGCACACCGACCAGTGGCGCTACGACACCTACTCCGCCGACGTGGTCTCCTCCCCCACCGGCACCGGCGCGTTCGCCGGCAAGCACACCATGGACCTGCTGGCCCAGTCGGCCCGCTCGGGGTGGATGCCGTCGATGCCCACCTTCGACCGCAGCCCGCTCGACCTGGCCGACGAGGCTCTCGCCGCCCGGCCGGACGACCCGGCGGGCTGGGTGGCCGAGCGGCTCGGCGAGGGCGACGTGACGTTCGCCTGCACCGACCCGGACGCGCCGGAGAACTGGCCACGGGTGCTGACCGTCTGGCGGGCCAACCTGCTCGGCTCGTCGGCCAAGGGCAACGAGTACTTCCTGCGGCACCTGCTCGGCACCGACGCGAACCTGCGCGCCGAGGAGGCGCCGGAGGAGTTGCGGCCCAAGGACGTGACCTGGCGGGAGGAGGCCCCGGAGGGCAAGCTCGACCTGCTGCTGAGCCTGGACTTCCGGATGACCTCCACGACGCTCTTCTCCGACATCGTGCTGCCCGCCGCCACCTGGTACGAGAAGCACGACCTGAGCAGTACCGACATGCACCCGTTCGTGCACGCCTTCACCCCGGCGATCAACCCGCCGTGGCAGACCCGGACCGACTTCGACGCCTTCCACGGCATCGCGAAGGCGTTCTCCACGCTCGCCGGGCCGCGGCTGGGCGTACGCAAGGACCTGGTCGCGGCGCCGCTGCTGCACGACACCCCGGACGCGATGGCGACCCCGCACGGCCGGGTCCGCGACTGGGCGGCGACCGGGGAGACCCCGGTGCCGGGCCGGACCATGCCGAAACTGGTGGTGGTCGAGAGGGACTACGGCGCGATCGCCGACAAGATGGCCGCGCTCGGGCCGCTGATGGACACCCTCGGCACCACCGGCAAGGGCTTCTCGGTCGACGTGCGGCCGGAGGTCGAGTATCTGCGCCACAAGAACGGTGAGGTGCGCGGCGGCGCCGCGGACGGGCGGCCGTCGCTGGCGAAGGACACGCACGCCTGCGAGGCGATCCTGGCGCTGTCGGGCACCACCAACGGGCGGGTCGCCACCGCGGGCTTCCGGGACGTGGAGAAGCGCACCGGGGTACGCCTGGCGGACCTGGCGGCCGAGCACGAGGGCAAGCAGATCACCTTCGCCGACACCCAGTCCCGCCCGGTGCCGGTGATCACCAGCCCGGAGTGGTCGGGCAGCGAGCACGGCGGCCGGCGCTACTCCCCGTTCACCATCAACACCGAGCGGCTCAAGCCCTGGCACACGCTCACCGGCCGGCAGCACTTCTTCCTCGACCACGACTGGATGCACGAGGCCGGCGAGGCGCTGCCGATCTTCCGGCCGCCGTTGGACATGCACAAGCTCTTCGGCGAACCGCGACTCGGCCGCAACGGGGAGCTGGAGATCACCGTCCGCTACCTCACCCCGCACTCGAAATGGTCCATCCACTCCGAGTACCAGGACAACCTGATCATGCTCACGCTGTCCCGGGGCGGACCGACGATGTGGATGAGCGAGGCCGACGCGGCGAAGATCGGCGTCCGGGACAACGAGTGGATCGAGGCGGTCAACCGCAACGGCGTGGTGGTCTGCCGGGCCGTGGTGACGCACAAGATGCCCGAGGGCACGGTCTACATGTACCACGCCCAGGAACGGGTGATCGACGTGCCCAAGTCGGAGACCAACGGCCGGCGCGGCGGCATCCACAACTCGCTGACCCGGCTGCTGGTCAAGCCCACCCACCTCATCGGCGGGTACGCGCAGCTGTCCTTCGCGTTCAACTACCTCGGCCCGACCGGCAACCAACGCGACGAGGTCACCGTGATCCGCCGCCGTTCCCAGGAGGTGCAGTACTGATGCGGGTCATGGCACAGATGGCGATGGTGATGAACCTCGACAAGTGCATCGGCTGCCACACCTGCTCGGTCACCTGCAAGCAGGCGTGGACCAACCGCTCCGGCGTCGAGTACGTCTGGTTCAACAACGTGGAGACCCGCCCCGGGCAGGGCTACCCGCGCACCTACGAGAACCAGGAGCGCTGGCAGGGCGGCTGGGTGCGGACCCGCTCCGGCAAGCTCAAGCCACGCTCCGGTGGCCGGGTGAAGAAGATGTTCAGCATCTTCGCCAACCCGAAGCTGCCATCCATGCAGGACTACTACGAGCCGTGGACGTACGACTACGAGCACCTGATCAACGCGCCGGTCGGCGAGGACACCCCGGTGGCCCGGCCGAAGTCGCTGCTCACCGGCCAGGATACGAAGATCACCTGGAGCGCCAACTGGGACGACTCGCTCGCCGGCGGCAACGAGATCGCCGCCGGTGACCCGGTGCTGGCGAAGGTCTCCGGCCAGGTGAAGCAGGAGTTCGAGAAGACCTTCATGTTCTTCCTGCCGCGCATCTGTGAGCACTGCCTCAACCCGTCCTGCGCTGCCTCCTGCCCGTCGGGGGCGATCTACAAGCGGGCCGAGGACGGCATCGTGCTGGTCGACCAGGACCGCTGCCGGGGCTGGCGGATGTGCGTGACCGGCTGCCCCTACAAGAAGGTCTACTTCAACCACCGCACCGGCAAGGCCGAGAAGTGCACCTTCTGCTTCCCGCGCATCGAGATCGGCCAGCCCACCATCTGCTCCGAGACCTGCGTGGGGCGGCTGCGCTACCTCGGGCTGATGCTCTACGACGCCGACCGCGTCGCCGAGGCCGCCGCCATCGCCGACGAACACGACCTGTACGACGCGCAGCGGTCGGTCTTCCTCGACCCGCACGACCCGGCCGTGGTCGACGCCGCCCGCGAGGCCGGCATCCCGGACGACTGGATCGACTCCGCGCAGCGCTCGCCGATCTGGGACCTGATCATGCGCTACGAGGTGGCGCTGCCGCTGCACCCGGAGTACCGGACCATGCCGATGGTCTGGTACATCCCGCCGCTGTCGCCGGTGGCCGACGTGCTGCGCGAGACCGGCCACGACGCGGAGGAGGCCGGCAACCTCTTCGGGGCCATCGACGCGCTGCGGATCCCGGTGGAGTACCTCGCCGAGCTCTTCACGGCCGGCGACCCGGAGCCGGTGCGCGGGGTGCTGAACCGGCTCGCCGCGATGCGCGCCTACCAGCGCCGGATCAACCTGGGCGAGGAGCGCGACGAGTCCATCGCCGCCGCGGTCGGCATGACCGGCGCGGAGATGGACGAGATGTACCGGCTGCTCGCCATCGCCAAGTACGAGCAGCGGTACGTCATCCCCGCCGCGCACGCCGAGGACGCGCACCGGCTGGAGAAGATCGCCACCGAGTGCAGCCTCGATTACGAGGGCGGCCCCGGGATGGGCGGCGGCGGCCCGTACGGCCAGGGGCCCTTCGGGGAGTCCTCCGGCACGCCGGTGCCGGTCCAGGTGGAGACCTTCCACATGCTGCGCGACCGGCAGACCGCGGAGGGCTTCACCGATCCGGGCGACGAACCCCGCCGGGTCAACCTGCTCAACTGGGACGGCAAGGGCAGCCCGAAGGGCCTCTTCCCGCCCCGCAGCCACGAATCCGCACCCGTCGACGGAGGTAACCGGTGAGCCAGCCGACCTGGCGGGCGGTGGCCGCCCGCGCGGCGTCCCTGCTGCTGCGCTATCCCGAAGAGGAAGTCCTCGCCGCGCTGCCCACCGTGCGGGCCGCGCTCGCCGGCCTGCCGGCCGAGGTCGCCCGGCCGCTGCGCGAGGTGGTCGCCCACCGGGAAGTCGCCGCGCCGGTCGACCTGCGGACCGCCTACGTGGAGGTGTTCGACTTCCGGCGCCGCTGCTGCCTGCACCTGACCTACTACACCTGCGGCGACACCCGTCGCCGGGGTGAGGCGCTGGTCGACTTCGCCGCCGCGTACAAGGCGGCCGGACTGACCGTCGTCGACGGCGAGCTGCCCGACTTCCTGCCCGCTGTCCTCGACCTGGCCGCCGCCGACGAGGACGGGTGGCGGCTGCTGCGGGAGAACCGCGTCGGCCTCGACCTGCTGGTCGAGGCGCTGGCGCGGGAGAAGTCGGTGTACCGGCAGGCCGTCGCCGCCGTCCGGGAGATGCTGCCGCCCGCCCAGCCCGGGGACATCGCCGCCGCCGCCCGGCTGGCCCGCATCGGGCCGCCGGTGGAGCAGGTCGGACTCGAACCATTCGGACTGGTCGACACGACTGGAGGACGCCGATGAACATCCTGCTGTGGGTGGTGTACCCGTACCTGTCGATCGCGATCCTCGTCGGCGGCCTGATCTGGCGCCACCGCTACGACAAGTTCGGCTGGACGACCCGATCCTCCCAGCTCTACGAGAGCAGCATCCTGCGGTGGGGCAGCCCACTGTTCCACTTCGGAGTACTCATGGTCCTGATCGGACACATCGGTGGCCTGTTGGTCCCGAAGTCCTGGACCGAGGCGGTCGGCGTCACCGAGCACACCTACCACCTCATGGCCGTGTTCATCGGCACGGTAGCCGGCTTCTGCACCCTGATCGGGCTGGGCATCCTGATCGCCCGCCGCCGGTTGACCGGGCCGGTCTTCGCCGCCACCACCCGCAACGACAAGGCGATGTACGTGGTGCTGGCGGGGGTGATCGTGCTGGGCCTCTGGGCCACGGTGCGGGCCAACGTCGCTGGCCCCGGCTACGACTACCGGGAGACCATCTCCCCGTGGTTCCGGTCGCTGTTCTACCTCCGCCCGGATCCGGGGATCATGGCCGACGTCCCGGTGGGCTTCCAGATCCACATCCTGGCCGCCTTCGCGCTCTTCGCGTTCTGGCCGTTCACCCGCCTCGTCCATGCGTTCAGCGCCCCGGTCGGCTATGCCACCCGCCCCTACGTCGTCTATCGCAGCCGCGACGACCGGCCCGGACTGCGGCCGACCCGCCCCGGATGGGAGGGGCCGCCCCGGCTGCCCACCCCGCGCGGCGGTCGGACCCGCTCGCGCCGGTGACCACCGCCGCCTCGACCGCCCGGAGACCACCACCGGCTGCCTCCGGGCGGACGGCAGCCCGACGTCCCGGCAGGGAGGAACCACCGGTGACCATCGCACCGCACCACACCGACAGTCACCATTCGTCCCGACCCGCGACGGAGTGGGCCGCGGCGCGGGCGCTGGCCCACCGGCTCCCCGCTCCCCTGCCCGCGGAGTCGGTACCGCTGGCCTCCGCCGCCGGCCGGACCCTCGCGGCGCCACTGGTCGCGGCGGTCCCGCTGCCCGGGTTCGACAACTCCGCGATGGACGGATACGCGGTGCGCGGTCCGGGCCCGTGGCGGGTGGTCGGCCGGATCCTGGCCGGACGCACCCACGCCGTCGCGCCCCTGGTCGAGGGGACCGCCGTAGAGGTGGCCACCGGCGCTCCCGTCCCGGCCCGGGCGGACCGGGTCGTGCCCTACGAGATCGCCGACCGGATCGGTGACGTCCTGCGGGCGGTGCCGGGCGACCGTCGGCACATCCGGAGCGCGGGCGAGTACGCCGCCCGCGGTCAGGAACTGGTGCCGACGGGTTCGCCGGTCACGCCGGCGGTGCTGGGGCTGGCCGCGAGCGTCGGCCTCGACCACCTCACCGTCCGGGCCCGACCCCGGGCCCGCCTGGTGATCAGCGGCGACGAGGTGATCCACGCCGGCCGTCCCCCGTGGGGCAGGGTCCGGGACGCGATCGGCCCGATGCTGACCCCGCTGCTGTCCGCCTGGGGAGCGGACCTCCTGGGTCCTCGAATGATCGGCGACCAGCCCGACTGGTTCGCCGAGGCGATCGCGGACAGCACGCGAGAGGCAGACGTGACGGTCGTCTGCGGGGCGTCCTCCGTCGGCCCGGCGGACGGGCTGCACGCGTCGCTGCGGCACCTCGGGGCCGTGGCGCACGTGGACGGGGTGCGGTGCCGGCCCGGGCACCCACAGGTCCTGGCCCAGGCCGGGGCCCAGTGGATCGTCGGCCTGCCGGGCAACCCGTACGCGGCGCTGGTCGCCGCGCTCACCCTGATCGACCCGCTGCTCACCGGGCTGGCCGGACGGCCGCCGGCCGATCTGGACACCGCCGTCCTCACCGATCCGTTGCGCCTCGACGAGCGGAACACCCGGATCGTGCCGGTCCGGCGCGGCGCGCGGGGCGTGCGGCTGGTCGACGGGGCGCACCCGGGATACCTGGGCGCGGCGGCGGACGCCGACGCGCTGGCCGTGGTGCCGCCCGGTTGGCGTCCCGGCACCCCGGTCGGTCTGCTCACCCTGCCGTGACAGGTGGGGACGTCCTCCTGGCCGGGTCTTCCGGCCCTGCCGGGGTGGGTTGGCTCGAGCGAGGCTCGTACCGGTGAAGCGGACCGCCGCATTCCCCTTTGACGCCGCGACAGCAGCACGACGATCCTGACGGAGTTGAACGATGACCAGCATCCGTGACCAAGCCGGGTCCACCGCCCCGGTCGGGCGTCCCGAGGCCACCTCCGGCGCCGCCCTCCAGCTAGCCGTGGCCACCCTCGGCTTCCTGGTGAACTTCTGGGCATGGGCCCTGCTCGGTCCGCTGGGCCCCGGCATCAAGGAACGGCTGGGGCTCGGCTTCGCCGCGCAGTCCCTGCTCGTCGCGGTGCCGGTGATCGTGGGCTCGCTGGGCCGCATCCCGGTCGGCGCGCTCACCGACCGGTACGGGGCCCGGGTAGTCTTCCCGCTGGTCACCGTCGCCACCATCGTGCCGGTGCTGACCCTCACCACGGTCTCCTCCTACCCGGCGCTGATCGTGACCGGCTTCTTCCTCGGCATCGGCGGCACCGCCTTCGCCGTCGGCGTCCCGCTGGTGTCCGGCTGGTATCCGCCGGCCCGGCGCGGCTTCGCCATCGGCGTGTTCGGTGTCGGCATGGGTGGCACCGCGATCGCCAACTTCACCACCGTCCGGCTGGCCGACACCTACGGGGAGCGGGCCCCGTTCCTGCTGGTCGCGGCGATCCTGGCGGCGTACGCGGTGCTGTCGTTCTTGCTGCTGCGCGACGCGCCGGGCCCGGCCCGGCCCACCGGGTCGGCCTGGCAGCGGCTCGCCGGCGTCGCCCGGCTGACCGTCACCTGGCAGCTGTGCTTCCTGTACGCGGTCGGGTTCGGCGGGTTCGTGGCCTTCAGCGTGTACCTGCCGGCGTACCTGCGCACCGCCTACGGGCTCAATGCCGCGGACGGTGCGCTCCGGACCGCCGGGTTCGTCGTGCTCGCCGTGCTGGCCCGCCCGGCGGGCGGCTGGCTCTCCGACCGGCTGCACCCCGTGCCGGTGCTGGTGTGGTGCTTCGCCGGGGTGGCCGGGTTCGCCGTCGTGCAGGCCTTCCAGCCGGCCCTGATGCCGGTCGCCACGGTCGCGCTGCTCGGCATGGCGGTGCTGCTCGGCGCAGCCAGCGGCGCGGTGTTCGCCTTGGTCGGCAAGGTCGCCCCCGCCGACCAGGTGGGCGCGGTCACCGGGCTGGTCGGGGCCGCCGGCGGGCTCGGCGGGTTCGTGCCACCTCTGGTCATGGGCTGGGTGTACGGGTCGCAGGGCTCCTACGCCATCGGGCTGATGCTGCTCTCCGACGTGGCGCTGGCCGCCGCGGTGTTCACCGCGGTAAAGATGGGAGGCCTGGCCCGCCGCGCCGGTTGACGGTCTCGGTGCGGGCTGACCGGTGCCGGGTCTGGCCACTGACCGCTTCGTCAGGGCCGGGTCCGTCGAATGAACGGTGTGACCCGGGTCGTCGACGACGTGGCCATGGCCCACACCGGGCATCATGTGCTGGAACCCGCAACCCGTACGTCTTCCGCGGCCTCATCTACTGCGCCGCCTGCGACCGTCGCATGCAGGGCCAGTACAACCACGGCGACGCCTACTACCGCTGCCGCTTCCCGCAGGAGTACGCCCTCGCCAACCAGATCCCCCATCCCCGCAACGCACATCGGCGGACAACCCTTGCGTAACGGCTTCCAATGGGCCGACCTGACCAGCTGATCCCGATCGCCCTCACCACGCCGACGCTGTCGGTCGATGCACTGGAGCGTACGGTCGCGGGCATCGGCTCCGCCGCGGCCCGCGCCGTCAGCCGGACGGAGACGGCGTGGCGGCCTCCGAAGCAGGGCGAGTTCCCGGCCATTTCGTCCGGGAACTGGCCGGTCTGCGCGGACGAGCCCGAGGGCGAGGTCGGCCAGCAGGTCCCGCCTGCGACGGCCTCCTGGTCATGTCTGCTGGGCCGGGCGCGGGGTACGACCAGAGCCGGCCCGCCTCGGTTCAGGCCGCCACAGCCAGGAGCGAAACTGAGCCGTTCCCACTCCCGGCCCCGCGGGCACGGCAAGCCCGAGGGGGACGCCAGCAGGCTGCGACCCACCGGCCGCCGCCCGGTAGATGTCGAGACGATACCCACTGGGTAGGCTCCGAGATCGGCGCGGTGGTTGACAGTGGCACTGAGGGACAGGGCCGCCGTCAGCAGGGATGAAGGGCGGGCCCCGGGGGGGGCGGCCTTGTTCTCAGGGTTGGCTCGACGGGACCGGAGCGGATGCAACTGTGAAAGGCAACCAGCGGACTGGCGATGCGAGCGCTGCCGCATCCACGCTGGACCTGAACCCGCTTCAGAGTCGGCAGAGCCTACGCGAGGACGTAGCGCACGCCCTGCGCGCGGCTATCGTGGCTGGCAGCTTGAGGCCGGATTCGACCTACTCCGTCCCGATGCTTGCCGGACGCTTCGGCGTCTCGCCCACGCCGGTTCGCGAAGCGATCCTCGACCTGGCCAAGGAGGGCTTGGTCTCGATCGTCAAAAACAAGGGGTTCCGCGTCAAGGCCCTCAGTGAGCGGGATCTGGACGAAATCACTCAGATTCGGGAGCTTCTCGAGATTCCGGTGGTGGCCGACCAGACAGGCAGACTGTCGGAACCGCAGGTGCGGGAACTGCGGAGGTTGGCGGACAACATCGTTTCTGCTGCCGGACGTGGGGACCTGGTGGCGTACATCGAATCGGACAACGCCTTCCACCTGACACTGTTGCGTGCCGCCGGGAATCAACGGCTGGTCGAGACGGTTGCCGACCTGCGCAATCACACCCGTTTGTACGGTCTCGACGCGCTGGTGGAAAGTGGAGGGCTGGTCGACTCCGCGAACGAGCATCTCGAGTTGATCGAGCTCATCGCCGGGGGTGACCGTGAGGCCGTGGTCGGCCTGATGCGGCACCACTTGCGGCACGTCCGAGGCATCTGGGCGGCCCGTCGTGAAGACTAGGACCAACGTGCTCTGTTAGCACGTCCGCCATGCCGGCTGCCGCCCCCGACCGCCAGCATGGCACCTCGGGCCACACCTACTGTGCTCGCCGGCAGCAGCCGGCCCGCCATCGCATGCGGTCACGCCCTCCGCACGTCATCGACTGACCTCGAACGTGCCAGGGGCGGGCCGATTGCACCTCTTGACGGGGCGGGCGCAGCCACTATGGTGCTGTGTAACATATTACTGATGGAGGCCGCATGGAAATGGCGCCGTGGCGTGGGGTTCTCGTAGCGACCGCTCTACCGTTCCACGCCGACCAGGGCATCGATTTCGATGCTTACGCTGCACATGTCGGGTGGCTCGCTGACAACGGCTGCCATGGCGTTGTCCCCAACGGTTCCCTCGGTGAATACCAGGCGCTCAGCAGCGAGGAACGGGCTTCGGTGGTGCGAACGGCGGTGCAAGCCGCCCCTGATGGGTTCGCCGTCGTACCAGGCGTCTCGGCCTACGGTGCCGACGAGGCACGGCGCTGGACCGAGCAGGCTGCGGAGGAAGGCTGCCCGGCCGTCATGTTGCTGCCACCGACGACGTACCGCGCTGACGAGGCAGCAGTGCTGGCCCACTACCGCGAGGTGGCGAAGGCAGGTCTACCGATCGTCGCCTACAACAATCCGATGGACACGAGGGTGGACCTGACACCCGACCTGCTGCGGCGTCTACACGACGAAGGTTTGATCGTCGCGGTCAAGGAGTTCAGCGGCGACGCCCGCCGGGCGTACCAGATCGCCGAGACGGCGCCTGGTCTCGACATCCTCGCCGGCGCGGACGACATCGCGCTCGAATTCCTGATCGCGGGCGCGGTGGGGTGGATTGGCGGTTACCAGAACGCCATTCCGGCGAGCTGCGTTCGTCTTTACGAGGCCGCGACGGCGGGTGATCTCAGGACGGCCGTCCTCCTCTACCGGGCACTGCATCCGCTGCTCCGTTGGGATTCGCGCACTGAGTTCGTTCAGGCGATCAAGCTTTCCATGGATGTCGCCGGTCGTCCCGGTGGCTTCACGCGCCAGCCGCGCCAGCCACTGGCCCCCGCCGACGCCGAGGTCATCCGTGCCACGACCGAACGGCTGCTCGCGGCAGGGCACCGCTGATGCGCAGCAGCCGCGTCATTCACGTCGTCGACTCCCACACGGAGGGAATGCCCACCCGGGTGGTGACCGGAGGCGCGCCGCTCCTGCCGGGCGACACCATGGCGCAACGTCGGGAGTACCTGACGAACCACCGCGATGACCTGCGCACGTTTCTGATGTACGAGCCGCGCGGGCACTCCGCCATGTCGGGTGCGATCCTCCAGCCGCCCACCCGCCCGGACGCCGATGTCGGTGTGGTCTTCATCGAGGTGTCGGGGTGCCTGCCGATGTGCGGACACGGTGCGATCGGTGTGGCTACCGTACTGGCAGAGACCGGGATGGTGCCGGTCACCGAGCCGGTGACCACGATCCGCCTCGATACGCCGGCCGGACTGGTGGTGGCGTCTGTCAAGATCGAGCAGGGCCGCGCCACCGCTGTCACCATCCAGAACGTTCCTTCCTTCCTGGTGGAACAGGACGCGCTGGTCGACACGTCCCCGGCTACGGCCACGTCCGTTACGACCTCGCGTTCGGCGGCAACTTCTATGCGATCGTCGACCTGCCGGAGCTGGGCCTGCGACTGGATCGCACGGACAAACAACGGCTGCTGGAGGTGGGCCTCAGTGTCATGAGAGGCGTGAACGACACCGCCCGGCCAGTGCACCCCGAACAGCCGCACATCGCCGGATGCCACCATGTCTACCTGGCCGCGGAAGGGGCGACCGCCCGGTTGTCACGCCACGCCATGGCCATCCATCCCGGCTGGTTCGACCGATCCCCTTGCGGGACCGGCACGTCGGCGAGGATGGCGCAGCTCCACGCCCGCGGGTTGCTCCCCCTCGGACAAGAATTCGTCAACGAGTCCATCATCGGCAGCCGGTTTTCCGGTCGGCTGGTCGATACGACCACCGTCGCCGGTCGGCCCGCGGTGGTGCCGACAGTTACCGGGCGGGCGTGGCTTACCGGTACCGCCCAGTTCTTCCTCGACCCCGAGGATCCTTTCCCGGCGGGATTCATGTTGTGAGTCTCATTCAGAGCCGTTCTCCTCAGAAGCCGGACGATGTAGTCGCGGAGCGTGCCCCGGTCACTCCTGATGGGGTGCGGAAGCTCGCCGATTCGGTCCGTGTCGCGCAGGACGCCTGGCGCCGTCGGGATCCGTCCGGCCGCGCCGCGGCCCTGAGCGGGGCGGCGGACCGGCTGCGGGCTCGGGCCGGCGAAGCGGCTGCCCTGATCGTCCGTGAGGTGGGCAAGCCGGTCGTGGAGGCGAACGCCGAGGTCAGCCGGGCCGCTGCGATCCTCGACTACTACGCCCAGTCCTGCTTCGCGGCGATCGGCGACCTGCTGGCGCCGACGCTGCCGGCGAATCAGCCGGGACTGCTGTTCACCGAACGCCGGCCGCGGGGCGTGGCTGGTCTGATCACGCCGTGGAACTTTCCACTGGCCATCCCCCTGTGGAAGGCTGCACCGGCCCTCGCCACTGGTAACGGAGTGCTGCTCAAGCCGTCGCCCGAGGCGCTGGCTTGCGGCGAGTTGCTGGCGGGCCTGTTCGACGGGCTGCTGCCCGACGATCTGCTCCATGTCGTGCCGGGAGGTGCGGACACCGGACAGGCCGTCGTCGGGGCGGCTGACGTCGTGTCCTTCACCGGCTCCGCGACGGTCGGCAGGGGTGTCGCCGTCGCCGCCGTTCGCGCCGGGCTGCCGGTGCAGGCGGAGATGGGCGGACAGAACGCCGCGGTCGTGCTGCCGGACGCCGACCCGGCCACCACTGCCACGATGCTGGCAGGTGCCGCCATGGGATATGCGGGCCAGAAGTGCACCGCGACCCGGCGGATCATCGTGGTGGGCGATGCCACCGCGCTCACCGAAGCCCTGGTGGCCGCGGTGGCGGGGCTACGCGTCGGCGACCCGGCCGATGCCGGCGTCGCAGTCGGTCCCGTCATCACCGACGCCGCGCGCCGTCGAGTTCTGGACGGCGTCGCGGCAGCCCGCGCGGCAGGAGGCCGGGTTCTCACCCGTCTCACGTCCCCGGGTGACGGCCTCTATGTGGCGCCGGTGCTGCTCGATTCGGTCGACCCCGGCCATCCGGTCGCGTGCGAGGAGACGTTCGGCCCGCTGGCCAGCATCTTCACCGTGTCGGACCCGGCCGCTGCGGCCGCTCTGGTCAACCACGTTCGATACGGGCTGGTGACGTCCGTCCACGGAAGCGACATCGGCCGGTTGTTCGAGGTGGTCCGGGCCATCGACACCGGTCTCATCCGGGTCAACACGCCCACTACCGGAGTCGATTTCCATGCACCGTTCGGCGGTGAGAAGGCGTCCAGTCAGGGCCCTCGAGAACAGGGCACAGCCGCACTGGACTTCTACACCTCGTTGCGCACCATCACCCTCTGCACTCCCCCACCCAACCCCGCCGAGGAGGCCGCATGAAACGGGTCGACCTGCACACCGGTAGTCACGATCTGCCGGTCAGCCCCGCGCTGGAGAAGTTCATGCTCTCCGGGTGGGCGGACAGCGAGCGGCACGTCACGCAGGTCGACGAGGTCGCCGGCTGGGCCGCGGCACGCCGGAGACAGATGCACGGCCGTTTCTCCGGGGAACGGCTCGTCGTCCCGGCCGGAAGCTTCAAGAGGCGTTCCAACGACCAGCACTATCGGTTCCGCCCGCATTCTGCCTATGTCTGGCTGACCGGCGACCAGTCCTCAGACGGGGTCCTGGTCATCGAGCCGGACGGTGAGGAGGTGCTCTTTCTTCGCCCCCGATCCGATCGGAGCACGCCCGAGTTCTTCCGTGACCGGATGTATGGGGAACTGTGGGCCGGACGCCGGCCCACCCTGGGAGAGAGCCGTCGGCGGCTGGCCGTGACGACCCGTCATCTGGCCGAGCTGGAGTCGGTCCTGTCCGGGCGGGGCGTCCCGACCCGCGTGCTGCGCGGAGTCGACGTGCACGTGGATGGGCTGACGGCCGACGCCGCGGGCCCGGGCGACCTGGAATTCGCCGCGGTGCTGGATGAGATGCGGCTGGTCAAGGACGACTGGGAGATCGGCCAGCTGGAAGAGGCGGTAGCCATCACCACTCGCGGTTTCGAGGACATGGTGCGTGCCTTGCCGATGGCGAAGCGTACGTCCGAGCGTTACCTGGAGGGGGTGTTCTGGCAGCGAGCCCGCCTGGAGGGCAACGACGTCGGATACCACTCGATCGTGGCCGCCGGTGCGCACGCCGCCACCTTGCACTGGATCGACAACGACGGCGCCGTCCGCGACGGGGACCTGCTGCTGCTCGATGCCGGTGCCGAGACGAGGTCGCTCTACACGGCAGACATCACTCGTGTTCTACCGGTGTCCGGCCGGTTCAGTCCGCTGCAACGCGATCTCTACGAGTTGTGCCTGAAGGCGAACGACGCAGCTCTGGACTGCCTCAAGCCGGGCGCCGACTGGCGTGCGTTCCATCAGGCGGCGATGACCGTGCTGGCGTTCGGCCTCGCCGACCTGGGCGTGCTGCCTGTGCCGCCGGAACGCGCCTTGACCGAGGAGTCGGGGCTCTACCGGCGGTGGACGCTGTGCGGGTCAGGCCACATGCTCGGTCTGGACGTCCACGACTGCGCGGCTGCCCGCGCTGGCAGCTACCTGCACGGACGGCTGGCCGCCGGCCAGGTGCTCACTGTCGAGCCCGGCCTCTACTTCCAGCCTGACGACGAGTTGGTTCCGGCTGAGCTGCGCGGAATCGGGATTCGGATCGAGGAGGACGTCCTCGTCACCGACAACGGCTGTCGAGTCCTCTCCTCCGGGCTACCTCGACGCCCCGACGAGATCGAGGCGTGGATGCACCGGGTGGCGTCGTGATCGACGCCGGCGCGGACGTGGTGGTGATAGGCGCCGGGATGACCGGTGCCGCCTGCGCCTACTACGCCGCACGGGGCGGCCTGACGGTGACAGTGGTGGACCGGGCCGGCGTCGCGTCCGGCACCACCGGGGCCGGCGAAGGCAACATCCTCCTGTCCGACAAATCACCCGGCCCGGAACTCAGCCTGGCGCTTCATTCCGTCGCCCTGTGGCGCGAACTGGGCGAGACCATGGGCGATGCGCAGATCGAACTGGAACGTAAGGGCGGACTGGTGGTGGCGGCCTCGGCGTCAGAGCACGACACACTGTCGGCGTTCGCGGACCGTCAGCGTGCTGCGGGCGTCGAGGCGCACGCCGTCGCCTCGCATGAGTTGCCCAGCTACGAGCCGCACCTGTCCCCCCATCTCGTCGGTGCGGTGCACTATCCCCAGGACATGCAGGTCCAGCCCATGCTCGCCGCCGCACACCTGCTCCGTGCGGCCCGGGCAACGGTACTGACCGGCACCTGCGTCGTCGGCCTGCTCCGGGACGGCACCGGGGGGATTCGAGCTGTGCGGACTGATCATGGCCTGCTGCCGACGACCAGGGTGGTGAACGCCGCCGGCGTATGGGCTGGCAGAGTCGCCGCGTTGGCGGACGTCGAACTGCCGATCCTGCCTCGACGTGGCTTCGTCCTGGTCACCCAGCCGCTGCCAGAGCTCGTGCGGCACAAGGTCTACGCCGCCGGCTACGTTGCGAACGTCGAGCGCAGCACCGCTGGGCTGGAGATCTCCCCGGTGGTGGAGGGGACTCGCGCCGGCACGATCCTGATCGGGTCCAGCCGGGAGCATGTCGGCTTCGACCCGGCCATGTCTCTGCCTGCGCTGAGAGGGCTCGCAGCGGCTGCGATACGCCTGTTCCCGATCCTGGCCGGCGTCTCCGCGATCCGCGCCTACCGGGGTTTCCGGCCGTACAGTCCGGACCACCTGCCGATCATCGGCGCGGACAAGAACGTGCCGGGGCTCTACCATGCCACCGGACACGAGGGCGCCGGTATCGGCCTCGCCCCGGCGACCGGGCACGCCATCGCGGCACTGCTGACCAACCGCCGCCCGCATGTAGATCTACGACCGTTCGCACCGGAGCGTCACCATGTTCACCTTTGACGGCCGCTCGATCCCTCACGACGGGCGGCAGAGCGTAGCCGCGGCTCTTCTGGCCGCCGGGATCCGATCCTGGCGGAGCACACGCGTCGAAGGGCGACCCCGGGGGGTCTTCTGCGGCATCGGCGTGTGCTTCGACTGTCTCGTCACGGTCAACGGTGTGCCGTCGCAGCGGGCCTGTCTGGTGGTCGCCCGCAGCGGTGACGTGATCGAACCTCAGGACGAGCGGCGGGAGAGGGCATGAGCACGTACGACCTGGTGGTGATCGGTGCAGGACCGGCCGGTCTGGCTGCGGCGGTCACGGCGGCCGATGCCGGCTGCCGGGTGGCCGTCCTGGATGCCGGGCCGCGTCCCGGCGGACAGTACTGGCGGCACCGATCCGGAGCGGACGCCCACAGCCACACGGACTGGGCGGTGTTCGCCGGTCTGCGCGCACGGATCGACCAGCTTGGTCACCACCCGGACGCGGCAGTGTGGTTGGTCGAGTCTCGCCCGGACGACGTCGGTCCGCAGTTCGCCGTCCACACGCACTCCACGGTCGTATACGGCCGGCGACTCGTCATCGCCACCGGAGCTCATGACCGGGTTGTCCCTTTCCCAGGTTGGGATCTGCCGGGGGTGGTCACCGCAGGTGGAGCTCAGGCCCTGCTGAAGGGTCAAGGGGTGGTGTTCGCGCGACGCGTCGTCGTCGGGGGTACCGGACCGTTTCTGTTGCCGGTCGCGACCGGCTTGGCCGACGCCGGCGCCACGGTGGTCGGCGTGTACGAGGCGAACGACCCTGTCCGGTACGCACGGCATGTCGGTGCGGTTCTCGGCGCAGCGAGCAAGTTGACCGAGGCAGGCCGGTACGGCTGGCGCATGCTGCGCCGTCGGGTGCCGTATCGGCGGCGTACGGCTGTGGTGGCCGCGCACGGCGACGAGCAGCTGACCGGGGTGACAGTGGCGGCGATCAGCCCGCTGGGCTCGGTGGTGCCCGGCAGCGAGAGACACGTCGGCTGCGACGGTCTCGCCGTCGGCTTCGGCTTCACCCCGCAGGTGGAGGTGGCTGTCGCCCTGGGATGCGAGACATTCATGGACCGCGACGGCAGTCTCGTGGTGAGGATCGGGCCGGATCAAGCGACCTCGGTACCGGGCGTGTATGCAGCGGGCGAGGTGACCGGCGTCGGCGGGGCGAAGCTGGCGCTCGTGGAAGGGCACCTCGCCGGGGACGCGATCGCCCGGTCTCTCGGTCGTGCGGAGCCGCTGCGTGCGGGTGAGCGCAGCAGGCTCCTGCGGATCCGGCGTCGACTGCGTCGTTTCGCGGCGGCTCTGCACGCGGTTCATCCCGTGCCGGCGTTCTGGCCCGACCTGTGTGACGACCAGACGCTCGTCTGTCGGTGCGAGGAGGTGTCGGCAGGCGCTGTTCGGCAGGCGGTGCGTGAACTGTCCGCGGGCGATGCCCGGAGCACGAAGCTGTTGACCCGCGCCGGCATGGGCTGGTGCCAGGGGCGAACATGTGGTTACGCCACAGCATGCCTCACCGCCCGAGAAGCGGCCCGGCCGGTGAGTTCGGTGGATCTTCAGTGCCATGCGTCTCGTACGCTGATGCAGCCGATCACGCTTGCCGACCTCGCCGGCGACGACTGATCTCGCGCACGACGAATCACGGCCGGCGCGGAGGTGCCCTCAGCATTCGATGACGTTGACGGCGAGTCCGCCCCGCGCGGTCTCCTTGTACTTGACCTTCATGTCCGCGCCGGTCTCCCGCATGGTCTTGATGACCTTGTCCAGCGACACGTGGTGCACCCCGTCGCCGCGCAACGCCAGCCGGGCCGCGGTGATCGCCTTGATGCTCGCCACCGCGTTGCGCTCGATGCACGGGATCTGCACCAGGCCGCCCACCGGGTCGCAGGTCAGCCCCAGGTTGTGCTCCATGCCGATCTCGGCGGCGTTCTCCACCTGCTCCGGCGTACCGCCCAGCGCCTCGGCCAGCCCGGCCGCCGCCATCGAACACGCCGAACCCACCTCGCCCTGGCAGCCCACCTCGGCCCCGGAGATCGACGCGTTCTCCTTGAACAGCACACCGATCGCGCCCGCCGCCAGCAGGAACCGGACCACGCCCTCCTCGGAGGCGCCCGGCACGAAGCGGGCGTAGTAGTGCAGCACGGCCGGGATGATCCCGGCGGCGCCGTTAGTCGGCGCGGTGACCACCCGCCCGCCGGCCGCGTTCTCCTCGTTGACCGCCAGCGCGAACAACGTCACCCAGTCCATCGCGCGCAGCGGATCCCCGCTGCCGGTCTCCGCCTCCAGGCCGCGTCGCATCTCCGCCGCGCGCCGCCGGACCTTCAACCCGCCCGGGAGTACGCCGTCGCGGGTGCAGCCGTTCTCCACGCACTCGCGCATCACCCGCCAGATCTCCAGCAGCCCCGCCCGCACGTCCGCCTCGCTGCGCCAGGCCAGCTCGTTGGCGAGCATCACCTCGCTGATCGACAGCCCGGTGCCGGTGGTGACCTCGAGCAGTTCCGCGCCGGTGAGGAACGGGTGCCGTACCCGGGTGCTGTCCGCCTTGATCCGGTCCGCCCCGGCCGCCGCCTCGTCCACCACGAACCCGCCACCCACCGAGTAGTACGTGCGCGACCGCACCTCGCCCCCGGCCGCGTCGTACGCCGCGAACGTCATCCCGTTCGGGTGATACGGCAACGACCGCCGCCGGTGCAGCACCAGATCCGTGTCCGGGTCGAAGTCGATCCCCTGACTGCCGAACAGGTCGAGCCGCCGCTGCGTACGGATCCGCTCCACACGCGGCCCGACCGAGTCGGTGTCGACGGTCTCCGGGACCTCCCCCTCCAGCCCCAGCAGCACCGCCCGGTCACTGCCGTGCCCGTGCCCGGTCGCGCCGAGCGAGCCGAACAGCTCCGCCCGTACCCGCGCCACGTCGGCGAGCTGCCCGTCGGCCTTCAGGCCCGCCACGAACGTACGGGCGGCCCGCATCGGCCCGACGGTGTGCGAGCTGGACGGCCCGATACCGACGCTGAAAAGATCGAAAACACTGATCATCGCGCGCATGCTCCTGTCATCGCCACGGACGACGGTCTTCGGTTCCGCGTGACCGGCCATGGCTGCCTGGTCCGCGGCGAACGATGCCGGAAGCTCCGCGTCGCGCTCAGTCGGCGGCGCCAGGCTTGAAGGATCGAGCCAGGAGGAGCAGGTTCGCGGGCTTCTCGGCAAGCCTGCGGGTGAAATATGCGTACCAGTCCTGTCCATACGGCAGATACACCCGCACGCGGTACCCCTCCCCCGCAAGCCGCCTCTGCTCGTTCGCGCGGATGCCGTACAGCATCTGGACCTCGAAATCGGTGGTGCTCCGGCCACCGGCGCGGGCGAGCCCGATGGCGCTGTCGATCAGGCGGGGATCGTGGGTCGCCACCATGGGATAGCCCTGGCCCTGCATCAGGATCCGCAGGCACCTGTCGAATGCCTCGTCGATTTGACGCCGTCGCGTATATGCCACTGACGCCGGCTCCGCGTAGGCTCCCTTGACCAGGCGCACCCGGCTCCCTGCGTACGCGAGGCGCTGGCAGTCCGCCGGGGTACGGTGCAGGCACGCCTGCAGCGCCACGCCCACCCAGGGAAATTCGGTACGCAGTTCGTCCAGCACGGACAGCGTCAGGTCAACCGTGGTGTGATCCTCCATGTCGAGGGTCACCGTGACGTCGGCGGCAGCCGCAGCGGCACAGATGTCGCGCGTCAGCCGATACGCGTGTCGGCGACCGTCGTGGGGCAGCGCGCTACCGAGCGCCGACAGTTTCACCGACACCTCGGACGTACCGGGCATCCGCATCTCGGAGAGCAGGCTGAGATACGCGTCGCGTACGGCGGCAGCCTGCTCGACTGTCGTCGTTCCTTCGCCGAGATGGTCGATCGTCACCCGCATCCCGGATTCGACGATGCGCCGCGCCACTGCGATCGCCTCGTCGTTCACCTCGCCGGCAACGAATCGTTGCACCACGCCCCGGGTCAGGGGGGATCCGGCGACGATTCTCCGGAGTCGGTGACTGCCGGCCGCCATCAGCAACAGCTTGTTCGGCAATTGGGGTCCTTTCTCGGGGCTGCCGTCGCCCTCAGGCAGCAGAGCGTGACGGAGCGATCTACCACCCGCGGAAGCTCGGGTTCCCCGTACGGTCAGGAGGTGTGGCCGGGATGGACGGGGTGCCGATCGACGAGGCGAGCCACCCGCGTGCGTAGCGACGTGTCAGCCTCCCTGGCGGTCAGAGCACCGGCGATGATGTCGGCCACCTCCATGAAGTCCGCTTCGGAGAACCCTCGGGTGGCGAGACCAGACGTGCCGATCCGCAGCCCGGAGGTGACCATCGGCGGGCGTGGGTCGAACGGCACGGCGTTACGGTTGACGGTGATGCCGACGCCTTGCAGCAGCCGCTCCGCCTGCGCGCCATCGATATCCGCGTGGCTCAGGTCGACCAGCACCAGGTGCACGTCGGTGCCTCCGCTGACCACCCGGATACCGGCCTTCGCGACCTCGGCGGCGCACAGACGATCGGCGACGATCTTCGCTCCGGTCAGGGCGCGCCGCTGCTGATCCTGGAACTGCGGTTCTCCGGCGATCCGGAAGGCCACCGCCTTCGCGGCCACGACATGCGCCAGCGGACCACCTTGCTGGCCTGGGAAGACCGCCGAGTCCAGCCGCCGCGCGAGATCGGTGTACGCGCTGAGGATGGTGCCGCCCCGAGGGCCGCCGAGGGTCTTGTGCGTGGTCAGGGTGACGACATGGGCGTGCGGCACCGGGTTGGGATGCAGACCGGCCGCGACCAACCCGGCGAAATGTGCCATGTCCACGAGCAGGTATGCACCCACCTGATCGGCGATCCGCCGGAACCGGGCGAAGTCGAGCGTTCGAGGGTAGGCCGACCAGCCGGCGATGAGCAGCTTCGGCCGATGCTCGCGCGCCAACTCTTGGACCTCATCCATGTCGATCAGGTGGTTCTCGGCGCCTACGCGATAGCTCACGGCCCGGTACAGCCGCCCCGAATAGTTGATGCGCATGCCATGGGTCAGATGGCCGCCGTGAGCGAGGTCGAGCCCGAGGATGGTGTCACCCGGCTCGATCAGAGCAGCCATCACGGCGGCGTTCGCCTGCGATCCGGAATGCGGCTGCACGTTCGCGTAGGTGGCGCCGAACAGCCGCTTGGCCCGGTCGATCGCCAGGCGCTCGATGTCGTCGACATGCTCGCATCCGCTGTAGTAGCGCCGTCCCGGGTAGCCCTCCGCGTACTTGTTGGTGAGGGCCGATCCCTGCGCCTGAAGGACGGCTCGGGGCGCGAGATTCTCGGAGGCGATCATGCCCAGGGTCTCGTGTTGCCGGCGTAGCTCCCGGCCGATCGCCTCGGCGATGGCGGGGTCGAGGTCGGCCAGATCATCGTCGATGGCTGCCATCGGGGCCTACCGCGACTCGTCGGAGAAGTCGCGGTACTCGTCCGGCGACATCAGGGAAGGCACCTGCGCCAACCGGACCCGCAGGAGCCAGCCTTTGCCGTACGGATCGGCGCCGATCAGGCCCGGATCGGCGATGACCGCCTCGTTGACGGCGACGACCTCTCCGCTGACCGGGAGATACAGCTCCGCGACCGACTTCGTGGACTCGACCTCTCCACACACGTCACCGGCAGTCAGGTGGCTCCCCGGCTCGGGCAGTTCCACATAGATGACATCACCGAGCGCTTCGGCGGCGAAAGCGGTGATGCCCACTTCGGCCGGCTGAACCGAGTCGTTGACCCACTCGTGGTTGAGGCTGTACTTCAGGTGTTCCGGTACGTTCATGACGCTGAACCCTCGCAAGGAATGGCCGCAGATCACCGCGGACGACGGTAGAACGGAAGAGGGACGATCTCGACGGGCTCGGTGGTCCCCCGGATCTGCACGGCCAGCCGGATGCTGTCGCCGGTGCCGGCACGGATGCCGGCCATCGCGATCGGCCGTCGGAGTGTGGGTGAAGGGGCGCCGCTTGTGATGAGGCCGACCGGGTCAGCACCCTGGCCGCCGTCGGTCAGCCTCACCACCTGCTGGCCCGCTCGGGGAATTCTCTGCCCGGACGCGACGAGGCCGACGAGCCGACGGGTGACCCCGTTCTTGTGGGCCTCGGCCAGCGCGGCTCGTCCGACGAAGTCGCCTGGTTTGACGAAGGACACCACCCGCCCCAGCCCGGCATCGAACGGGGTGACGTCACGGCCGATCTCTGCGCCGTACAACGGCATTCCAGCCTCGATGCGGAGAGTGTCGCGGCACGCCAGCCCCGTGGGCGTCAAGCCGTGACGCCGACCGGCCACAAGCGCCGCTTCCCACGTGCGGACCGCGTCTTCGGCGTGTACGAGCAGTTCGAAGCCGTCTTCGCCGGTGTAGCCGGTACGAGCGACGACGGCTGGACGACCGTCGATGTCCAGGAGCGCTGCGGTGTAGTAGCGGAGTCGGGTGAGTCCCGTACCGGTCAGGGCTTCCACGATGGGGGCGGCGCGCGGACCCTGCACCGCGATGATCGCCCGCTCGCTCGTGCGGTCGGCCGCCCAGGCCGCGTAGTCCGCGCAGCGGGTCCTGATGGCCTCATGGACGACGCGTGTGTTGACGGCGTTGACGACCAGCAGGTACCGGTTCGATGCGAGGCGATAGGCAACGAGGTCGTCCAGCACCCCGCCGGCGGCGTCGCAGAGCATGGTGTAGCGCGCGCCGCCGATCGGTACGGCAGACAGGTGCCCGACCAAGGCGTAGTCCAGTGCTGTCGGGGCCTCCGGCCCCGTCACCTCGAGCTGACCCATGTGGCTGAGGTCGAAGAGGCCGGCCTGTTCGCGTACGGCGCGGTGCTCAGCGAGCTCGCTTCCGTAGCGAAGGGGCATCCGCCAGCCGCTGAAGTCGGTGAATCGAGCTCCGTGTTCTATGTGCGATGCATGCAGAGGTGAGCGGAGCAGAGCCGCAGGATCCTGGTACACGGGGGCGCTCCTCGTCCCGACGCACGCGGCGTCGAACGGTCGGTTGCCTCCCGCTCTGTCATTGACCTGAGAGCTTCACCGCTGCGTCAGCGGCTTGCACCGTGGGTGAGACGACGGCCGTCTGCTTTCCAGAGTCACCTCGCCTGCACGGTAATGGGGCCTGAGAGTTTCTTGGGAGTTTGCTCCTTCGGCGCTCCGAATGAACGGAGTCTCTCCCGTGCAGGTTCGAATGGTGTCTATGTAGTTGTGAGTCATTCGCAGGTTAGGTGACCGCACATACCGCGTCAACATCATCCTGCCTATAGCTGACGCCTATACATCGCCGTCGGATCGCTACGACGCTGCGGGATGGGCGTGGGGATTGGCCCGCCACCATCGGGCGAAGGCAGCATTGTCGTTCACGTGATCCAGGTAGGCCCGGGTGATGGCCTGGAACAGGGCGCTGCTCTGTGCATAGGTCAGCGCATCGCGCCGCCAGACGACCATTAGCCTGGCCAGCAACTGCGGCTCCCCGCGCAGCGGCAGCACCCGAGTCCCGGCGGCCGGGGCCCAGGTCGGGTCGACCAGCCGGACACCGTCTCCGGCGGCCACCAGTGGGTGCGCGGCGCCGCTCGGCGCTTCGTACCGGATCTTCGGCTCGAAACCTGCGGCGCGGCAGGCCCGTCGCAGCGAGGCGAGTGAGCCGTCGTCCGGCCCTGGCGGGCACACCCACGATTCGTTTCTCAGGTCGGCCAGCCGCACCTGCTCGTGGTGGGACTGCGGGTGGGAGGCGGACATGGCGACGAAGATCGGGTAACGGGGGATCAGTGGCCGACTGGTGAGCGTGGGACCGATCGGCAGCTCGAAGCCCTCGAGGATGCCCAGCAACGCGGCATCCAACTGGCCTCGGGTGAGCGCCTCCACCAACAGTCGCGAGGACGGCTCGATCTGCAGCGCGATCTCCGGATCCGGGAACGCTTCCGCGACATGGCGTACGAGGCTGCCCGCGCAAGCGATGTGGACGGTGCCGAGTCGGAGCAGGCCTGGAATGGGGTGTCGGTCGCCGAAGTCCTCGACGAGCGCGTCGACCTCGGCCAGCACGACGCGGGCGCGCTGGAGCACCTGCTTGCCGAGTTCGGTCGGTTGCATACCGGTACGGCTTCGGACGAACAGCGGCCCACCGACCGTCTTCTCGATCCGATGCACCTGGGCTGTCAGCGCGGGCTGCGACAGGCCCAGGCGGGAGGCGGCGCCGGTCACGCTTCCGGCCTCGGCGATGGCACTGATCGCCCGCAGGTGGCGCACATCGATGCCCATGACCGAGATTATGCACGCGACCGCAGGCAGTGCGGCGGCCACAGGCCAGGCGGGCGCGCCGCCCGGCGACTCTCGCCGGGCGGCGCGCTCATACCCATCACATGTGGTTCAGTAGCGCGTGCTCACCGTGGCGCCAGAGCAGGCGGTCTTCCCGTAGAGGCTGATGTAGTGGTACCCGGCGGCCGGGCTGGGGATGGCCAACGACTCGGTGTTGCCGGCCCCGGCGGAGGAGCGGGTGGCGTTGCTGGTGGTGGCCCAGCTCGACGGACTGTAGTAGAGATCGCAGTTGCCCGTGCCGCCGACTACGGCAATGGTCAGGGTGCTGACGCCGGCGGGCAGGTAGATGTACAGGTAGTCGTAGTTGCCCGCGGTCGCGGAGCGTCCACTGCGCTGACAGTTGCGATCGAGGGTGCGCGTGTCGGTGCCGCTGCATTCCGGCACGGTGGTGCCGCCGCCCGTCGTGACCGAGATGGTCTGGGACGATCTCGCGGTCGCTCCCTGGTTGTCGGTGACCGTCAGCGAGACGGTGTAGGTGCCGGCCGTAGCGTAGGTCTTGCTGGGGTTGACGGCCGGCGAGGTGCTCCCGTCCCCGAAGGCCCACTGCCGGGACGCGATGCTGCCGTCGGCGTCCGTGGACCGGTCGGTGAAGGTGGCGGTGAGCCCACTGGTCGTCACGGTGAACGAGGCGGACGGGGGCTGGTTGGTCGGGGGCGGCGTGGTGCTCCCGCCGCAATCCCCTGCCGCGCAGCGCGTCAGCCAGGCGTCGAAGTCCGCGTCGTAGCGCGAGCCAATGGTGCTGGTGAGGTACGTGCGGGCGGCGTTGAATGCCCCCGATCGGTAGTATCCGAGCACTGTCGTCATGTCCGGCCGATGGGACTGCATCATGTACCGCACGGCCAGGTAGCCCCAGTTGTAGATGCGCGTCTGGTCGTTGTTGTAGGTGGTGTCGAACAACGTACGCAGCGCATAGGTGTGGTTGCCCGCCTGGTTCTGGGCGCTGGTGTAGGTGACGTTCCGGTAGGAGTAGGAGACGTACTCGGCGAAGCCTTCGATCCACCAGATGGTCGGTGTGGTGATGTTGGCGCTGAAGTCGCCGTACATGTTGAACCGGCCATCGAGGTAGTGGGTGTACTCGTGGTTGAGGTTCCAGATCTGGAAGGCCGGCCGGACCCACTCGGCTTCGTAGGCGATGAACCTTGCCTGGTTGTTGGGGTCTGACGGGTTGCCCTCCAGGTACATACCACCGTTGTTCGTATCGATGCCGTAGATGGCACCCGCGTAGGTCTGGTAGTCGGTGCTCGAGTTGAAGACGACCACCTCGATGTCGGTGTTGACATCGCCTGCCACCGGCCCGCTGTCTGCGACCAGGCTGTGGAAGTAGGCGTCCTGACCCTTCAGACTGGTGCAGGACTGGCTCAGCTCAGCCGAGGTCATGTCCTGCGCGACGATCTTGATCGATGGACTGCATGTGTAGTTGATCGTCAGGACAGAGCTGGTCAGCTGTGCGGAGAGGTTGCAGGTGGTGTAGTAGGAGCAGTTGGCGACGTCGTATGCCTGGGTCATCTCTGCGACGCCGACCCAGAGCGGCGCCGTCGGGCCGGTCATGTTGCTTCGCGAGAGAAGCGCCGACGCCATCGGCCGCACGATGGGACTGAGCGGGGCGTGCTGCAGGAATCGTCCGAGTTCCCGGCCCGCGTTCGACGTGAGGTAGCCGTTGTCGGTGCCGAGGAGACCGGCGTGGGTGTTGGCGAAGTTGTACAGGTTGTCGAGCACGGTGCGGTCGGCCTGCACGGCGGAGACGAACGCGGGCACCTGGTGGCCTCGGAACAGCACCGTGTAGACGTTGTTGACCGCGTTGAGCATGTACCAGGACGAGGTGTACGACGAGTTGAAGCCGGTCAGGAGCCGGTTTACCACGAACAGGTATCGGGCGTTCTCCTGTGCGCTGTCGATGAGCGTCACCGCCTCCGCCAGGGTCTCACCGTTGGCGTCGGTCACGTCCCAGGCGCGCGGGTTCGCGAAGAAGGCGTCGAGCGCTGAGCGGATCGCGGTCTGCAGTGCCGGCCCGTAGGTTCCGACGCTCGTGTCGTACCACTGCACGTAGTAGCCGGCCCGCAGGTAGAGAACGAGCTGGGGCATGCCGGTGGAGGGGTTACCCGGGTAGCCGGGCGAGCCGTCGCGCACCGCGTACGCGACGCTTGCCATCTGCGCCTCGCGGAAGGCGTTGTAGGCATCGCTGCCGGAGAGGCTGAACAGGCTGTTGATGCAGTCGACCGTGGATCCCTTGATCTGGCTGACCAGCGCCGACCCCGTTCGGCTGGTGAAGTCTGCGGTGCTGCAGGCGGCAGCGGCGGCGCGAGACCCGGCGTCCGACGGCCGAGCGCGTCGCTTCGGGGTTGCCGGGCGGTCGTAGTCGACACGGGCGGCGTCCTTCGCGGCCGGCTGCGGCGGGCGCTTGTGTACGGGGAGCGCCTGCTCGCTCACATGGTCTACCCGGTTCTTGCCCCGAACAGTCGCATCGCCCGCTGCCGGCGGTGCCGCATCGGCCTTCCTGGCCTGCTGCCCGGGTGGCACGGGGCGCGCCGAGTTCGCGGCGGCCGGCGGCGCGATGACGCCGCAGGCGAGCGTCAGCGCGGTGAGCGCGCCGAACAGCTGACCTAGTCTTCGCCGCAATGGGTGTCCAGACATGCTCTCTCCTCATGGGCGAGGGTGTGATCCAGCAAAGGCGCTGACGCACTTCGATGGATGCTTGGGGGGTGGACGCTAGCCAGGCGGCTCCGGCGGCCACAACGAGTCCACAGCGGGCGGTCAGGGTGGCCCGCCTGGGCCTTACCGGAACCTGTGAGCGATGCGTCGAGGGTCGTCGGACCGATCAGGCGACGTGATGGACAGATGACATGAAAGCGGGCGGTCCGGTCGTGCGATCGTCCAGGTGTTCACGATTCAGACACCGGACGGCAACCATGGCGACCATCTTGCTCATCGACGAAGACCATCGCTATCGGCGGCTACTCGGCGATCAGTTGACGCGCTTCGGTCATCTGGTCACCGAGATCGCCCTCCATGAGAGCGGGCGGACGTTGTCCGACCTGACCTGCCACACCCACCGGAGGCCGGATGTCGTGATCGTGGACCCGGTCGTGCCGGCGGTGGACGGGCTGCTGCTGATGCGCCTGCTTTGTGTCGCGTCCCGCCGCCCGGTTCTGGCACACAGCATCAGGAGTATCGATGATGACGCCGTCCGCATGCTGCGCGCCGGCGCAGACGGATTCCTGCCGAAGCCGTGTCCACCCGCGGTGGTCGACGCCTCCGTCCGCGCTCTGCTGCGCCGGGTTCCGCCGGCACCGCCTCCGGCGCCGTCCGAGGTCGGCGCTCTTCGCATCGATGTGGCAGGTCGCAGCGTCTCAGTGGATGGACGACCCGTGGCGCTGACGCGTAACGAGTTCGAGCTTCTCGCCTATCTTGCGGAGCACCCCGGCCGGGTGGTGCCACGGTCGCAGCTCCGGACGAGGATCCGCGCGGAGGGCCTGCCGTCGGCGGCGTCCCTCGACGTCCTGCTGTCCCGTCTGCGGCGCAAGCTGGGCGAGCGCTCGACAGGCACGAAATACCTGCACACCGCTCGGGGGCGGGGAGTCTCGTTGCGACCGGTGCCGGCGCGGGAGCAGATCACGCAGACATCCGGGAGCGATGCGGCGCGTTGATCGCCGATCGTTCTGGGCCGCGCCGCGGCGCACTTCATTGAGGACCGCGATGCGTTGCGGCAAGGGACGTGGTCCGACGGGCCGTTACCAGACGAAGCAGCATGACGAGGGACGAGTGTGATGTCATGGGGAAGATCGGTCATCGGCCCGCCGAGCGACAACTCGCCTACACGTTCGGGGGTCGGATACCAGTCGCGCATCTGCGCTCCGGCGATGTGCTGGAGGTGTACACCGAGGACTTCTTCGGCGGCCGGCTTCGCAGTGCGTCCGACCTGTCGCCCTGGACGCCGGAGACGCCGCATCTGAATCCGGTCTCCGGCCCCTTCCTGATCGAGGAGGCCGAGCCCGGTGACACACTCGCCATCCACATCGTCTCGATCGTTCCCGCGCGAGACTGGGGGGTGTCGTCCACGGCTCCACACGTCGGCGTGCTCGGATCCGGTGTACGAGCGGTTGCGCTCGGCGCACCGGTCGAGGATCGGGTCTGGTTCTACGAGATAGATCGTCGGGCCGGAACGGTCCGGTTCCAGTCGACGAGAACGGACCATGCGATAGACCTGCCGCTGGAGCCGACAATCGGCACCATAGGCGTGTCTCCCGGGAGACTCGAGGCTCGGTCCACCATGGTGCCTGATTTCTACGGCGGGAAGCTCGACATCCCCGAGGCGCGTGCGGGCGCGACCCTGTACCTGGGTGTCAACGTTCACGGGGCGATGCTTGCGCTCGGTGACGGCTACGCTCGCCAGGGGCACGGCCAGACCTGTCCCGCCGGTGTGGCGATCGCTACCGTCACCACTGTCGCCATTGAGGTGATCAAGGGATGGCAGACCAGTTGGCCACGGTTGGAGACCGACCTCGATCTCATGTCGATCGGCTGCGCCCGTCCTCTCGATGACGCATATCGAATAGCTCACCAGGATCTGGTGAGCTGGGTCGGATCCTTGGCGGGGCTGGAGCTGCTGGACGCTCATCAGCTCGTCTCGCAGGCAGGGCGGACGGCCCTCGGCAACGTGCGCGACGCGAACTACACGCTTCTCGCCGCGATCGGGAGACAACTGGTACCCCATCCTGCTGCCGCATACGACGACGCACACGATCGGCTCAAGCGGACCGCCGCCTCGGCGGGATAGCGGTCGTCGATCCCTCCGCGCACCGGGGCGTGCTTGCTGGTCGATGAGAGTGCTGTTCGTCGTCGCGAGGCGCCGTCAGACAAGCTGATGGGTGCCTCGACCAGCGCGGCTGGAAAACGGGACTCTCCATCGCGAACGTCGAGTAGGTGCCGAGGATGACCTCGAAGAGGCGGTCGGCCTGTTCGGCACTCATGCGACGGCGATGCCACCAGAGCGTGAGGTGCATGCGCAGCGGTTCCCCGGCGAGGGGAACGACTGCGACTCCCGGACCGCCATGGGAAGTCGGCTCCACCAGCTGAACGGCGCGTCCGGAGCCGACGAGCTGCCGCCCGCCGCCGCTGGGCACGTCGAACTGGATTCGCGGGGCGAAGCCTGCCTTGCGGGCCGCCTGCCAGAAGGCGGACAGGGAACCGTCCTCTCCGCCGGGCGGCCTGATCCATGCCTCTTCTTTGAGCCCTTCCAGGGGGATCTCCCGAAGACCCGCCGCCCGGTGGGCGCTGGAGACAGCGACGTACACCGGGATTGCCGACGCGAGCACCCTCTCACCTAGTTCCTGGGGAAGTGGAATCTGATGGGACTCCGCAATCGCCAGCACTGCCACATCGAGGTCGCCGTGCACCAGTCGCTGGGCCAGCTTCAGGCTGGACGGCTCGACGCACATCGAGAAGGAGATATCCGGGAAGCTCGTCTCCAGACGCTGGAACAGAGATGAGACGCACTCCATGTGCACAGATCCGAAGCGGATTGTGCCGACCGGGCCAGCGATCTCTCCCCCCAACGCGTCCATTTCGGCGACCAATAGGCGGGCTCGTTGGAGGAACTGCTCCCCGAAGGTGGTGGATCGAGCGCCACCGCGCCCACGCTGGAATATCTGATGACCGACCATCCGTTCGACACGCTGAAGCAGGGTCGTGACGGAAGGCTGCGAGATCCCCAGTCTGGATGCTGCTTTCGAGATGCTTCCGGTATCGGCGATCGCGCAAACGACTCTCAGATGCCGGATTTCCAGATCCATGCGTGCACCCTATCCATCCGGGTTCAGGCCGGGTAGGCGCTACTCCCCCGTCCTCGAGCGAGGGCATGTCGTCAAGAAAGCGTCGCAGTCTCGGCGGCAATGGCGGGCGGAAGCTTCGCGCGCATTCATGAACCGTCAGGGGGTTCGGGGTGGTGACCCGGCGGCTACGGCTCATCGGGGGATAGGCCAGCGGGACGGCGCCCGCTGGCCGAAATATCCTTCATGGTGTCGCGGCCTTCACCGCGAGGACCGGACAGGAGACCCGGAGCAGGATCTCCTGTGCGGTCGAGCCCAAGATCAGCTTGCCGATCGGGCTTCGATGCCGGATTCCGATGACTACCAACGACACGTCCTGCGCCTCGGCGAGGTCGGCTATCTCCTCGGCGGCGTCCCGACCCTGCATGAGCTGCCTGATCGCGAACGGTACCCCGGACGCGGTCAGCTCGCGGGTCACCGCGTCCAGGTCGGGCTGCTGGGCGAAGCAGGGATCGACGTAGGCATCTCCCCGCGAGGTGTTCACCACGAGCACCGGCTCGTCGCGGAATCGCGCTTGTCCGATCGCGGCCTGCAGGGCCGCCATTCCCATCGGGGATGGAACGTATCCCACCAGAACGGTCACCCTGTCACCATCCTTGCACGCCGGCGGAGGACGAACCGCCGGACCAACGGCCAGAAGAGCACCACCAGTACGGTGGTGTAGATCAGACCCGACACCCAGCCGCCCAGCAGCCCGTGCCACTCTCCACCGGACAGCTGCAACGCCCGGCGGCCCTGCAGTTCGGCGCGCGGAGCCAGGATCACCCCGACTATCAGCGGCAGGATCGGCAGCCCGAACCGGCGCAGGCCGAAGCCGAGCAGGCCGAGTACGAGCAGCAGGAAAAGGTCGAACGGCTGTGCGTTGACGGCGTACGCGCCCATCGACGCGAAGAAGAGGATGCCGGCGTAGAGATACGGTCGAGGAATCCGAAGCAGCCGCGCCCAGGCGGGCGCGAGCGGGAGATTCAGCACCAGCAGCAGCAGATTCCCGACGAAGAGGCTGGCGATGAGCGTCCAGACCAGACCCGACTCCCGCTCGAAGAGCAGCGGGCCGGGTTGGATGCCGTACTGCTCGAAGGCGGCCAGCATCACCGCGGCGGTGGCATTGGTGGGCAGGCCGATGGCGAGCATCGGTACCAGCGTGCCGGCGGCGGACGCGTTGTTGGCCGCCTCGGGGCCGGCAACGCCTTCGATCGCTCCCCGACCGAACTCGTCCCGGTGCTTGGACAACTTCTTCTCGGTGGCATACGACAGGAACGTGGGTATCTCAGCGCCGCCCGCGGGTAGCGCCCCGAACGGGAATCCGTAAGCGGTGCCGCGCAGCCAGGGCTTCCAGGACCGGCGCCAGTCGTCGCGGCCCATCCACGGCCGGCCGACCGGGATCACCTCGGCCGGACGGCGTCGGAGGTGCGCGGCGATCCAGAGTGCTTCGCCCACGGCGAAGATCCCGACAGCCACCACAACCACGTCGATGCCGTCTGCGAGCTGCGGCACACCGAAGGTGAGCCGCTGTTGACCGGTCACCCTGTCGATCCCCACCACTCCGATGACCAGGCCGATCAGCAGCGAGGCGAAACCGCGTATCCGGGAGGCGCCCAGCACCGAGGTGACGGCGACGAACGACAGCAGCATCAGGGCGAAGTAGTCCGGCGCGCCGAGGCTGACCGCGAACCGGACCACCGGCGGGGTGATGACCACAAGCAGCAGGGTGGCGATGGTTCCGGCGACGAACGACCCGATCGCGGCGGTGGCCAGCGCCTGCGCTGCCCGGCCGGCCTTTGCCATCTTGTTGCCCTCGATCGCGGTCACCACCGACGAGGACTCACCGGGAGTGTTGAGCAGGATCGACGTCGTCGATCCGCCGTACATTCCGCCGTAGAAGATGCCGGCGAACATGATGAAGGCCTGGGTGGGCTCCATGCCGTACGTCACCGGCAGCAGCAGCGCCACTGTCATCGCGGGGCCGATGCCCGGTAGTACACCGACCGCTGTGCCGATGGTGACACCGAGAAGCGCGATGAGCAGGTTCATCGGCGTCGCCACGTGGGCGAACCCGTCGAGAAGCGAATGGAGGTTCTGCATCTAGAGGATTCCTCGCAGCACGCCGGCGGGCAGGCTGATGCCGAGCCCGATGGCGAATGTGTAGAACGTGATGAGCGAGAGTCCCACGGCGATCAGCAGGTTCCGGACGTGGCCGCGGCTGCCGAGCGCGAAGGCCGTGCCCCAGAAGAGCAACGTGCCACTGATCACCCAGCCGAGCGGCTCGATCAACACTGCGTTGGTCAGGAACGCCGCGACGAGAAGCAGGACGGTGCGCCAGTCGACAGGGGTGGCCAGGTCGACGTCCTCGCCGGCCTCCGGCTCGCCGACGCCGCCACGAGCCACATCCACGGCGTAGACCACCGCGACGACCATGAGCAGCGTTCCGAGCAGGATCGGCACCGGCCGTGGGCCGAGCGGGTCGGTGCTGCTCACCGCCTGACCGATCTGGGTCGCGTCGACGACGACCATGATCCCGACCAGCGCCAGGAAGATGCAGACGACGTACTGTGCGCGGTCCGGCTTCGACGCATCCGCTGCGGAACGCGGAGCGTCGGCCGCTCGTACCGCGTCCGACGGCTCAGGCGCGGGCTGGATCGGAATGTCAGACAACGCCGGGAACCGAGACGGCGAACCGCCGTCCCGATCCGATCGGCTCGGCCGGCCGGTCATGCCAGGCCGAGCTGCTTGAGCAGGTCAGCCACCGACTTGTCCTGCTGGGCGAGGAAGGCGGCGAACTGATCGCCTGTGACGAACGCATCGGTCCAGCCCCGCTTGGTGAGTTCGGTCTTCCACTCGGCGGAGTCGTGCATCCTGGTCAACGCATCGATCCACAGCTTCTTGTCGGCGTCGCTGATGCCGGGCGGTGCGACAATGCCCCGCCAGTTGGTGAAGACGAGGTCGATACCCGCGGACTTCAGCGTCGGTACCTCCGGAAGCGCGCCGACAGGCGCTTCGCTGGTCACCGCGAGAACCCGGAGCTGCCCGGCCTCGACCTGATCGAGGAACTCCCCGAACCCACTTGCGCCGAAGGCCACCTTGCCTCCGAGCAGGGCTGGCAGTAGCTCGCCTCCACCGTCGTACGAGATGTAGTTGACCTGTCGCGGGTCGATGCCGATGGTCTTGGCCAATTGCATCGGCAGCAGGTGGTCGGGGCCGCCGGGGGACGAGCCGCCGCCGACAGCGAGGCCCTCCGGGTTGGCCTTCCAGGCCGTGACCAAGTCGTTGATCGTCCGGTACGGCGAGTTCTTCGGCACGACGACCGCGCCTGCTTCCTCGATCATTTTGGCCAGCGGGGTGGTATCGGTCAGAGTGGCCGACGACTTCGAGGTGTACGAGGCGCCGACCACCCCCAGCCCCATCTGCATCGCGAGCTTGCCGTTGCCCTTCTCGTTCACGATGCGCTGCAGTCCGACCGTGCCGCCTGCACCGGGCAGGTTGAACACCTGCACGCCAGCGGCGATCTTGGCATCTTCCATCACCTTCGCCGCCGTGCGGGCCGTGGTGTCGTATCCACCACCGGGGCTGTTCGGCACCATGATGCGTAGACCGGTGATCGGCTTGCCGTCGCCGCCGGCGCCCGCCTCGCCCTCTTCTGCCGTGGCGCCGCAGCCCACCAGGGCAAGCGCCATGGTTACGGAGACGCCCACGAGTAGCGCATTTCTTTTGGTTGCCATCAGGTTTCTCTTCCGTTTCGATTCAGACCGGCGGCAAGATGATGACCCCGACGCCGGCTCCCCGTCTGCCTTGTGTCACCAGCGGAAGTTGAGGTCTTTGTGGTCGCGGTCACGCCTCGGCGTCGTACGCTCGCCGGGCAGTTGCTCGCTCTCCAACTCGCGATCATCGTCGTGGTGCTCGCAGCGGTGGCGGCCGTGTCGCTGGCGCAGTCGGCGGCTACCTTCAACCGGGTCGAAGGCCGCCGTGTTGCTGCCCTCGGCGAACAACTCGCCGGAAACCCGCTGCTACGGGACCGCCTCGACCGGCCGGCGCCCGGGGAGACGATCGCGTCCCTGGTGCAGAACCTGCCGGTTCAGGCGAACGTGACCACCGTCAGCGTCGCCGATGACAGCGGACGGATAGTCACCTCCACCAACCCGACGCTGGTCGGCAGCCTCATGGTGCTCGGTGATCCGAGGGTCGCCGGCGGTCGAAGCTGGTTCGGCGAGCTGGCGGTGGGCGGAACACGCGAGCTGGTGGCACAGGTACCGGTCCTGGGCGACCGCAAGAAGGAGAACCTCGGACGGCATCTGGGCGTGGTGATGGTCGGCGAGGCACTTCCGTCCTGGTGGCAGCGACTGGTCGGCGCTTCGTCCTACCTCTTCACCTACCTCGGCATAGCCAGCGCCCTCGGAGTACTCGGATCATGGCTGCTGGCCCGGCGCATCAAGCGGCAGACCCTCGGCCTCGAACCGCGGGAGATCGCCGGTCTGGCGGAGCACCGGGAGGCGCTGCTGCACGGCATAGCCGAAGGAGTCATCGCACTCGATCCGCAACACCGGGTCACGCTGGTCAACTCTGTCGGCCGCCGATTGCTCGACCTGCCCGAACATTGCCTCGGCCGCAGCCTGTCGGAGCTTAGGATTGAGGGCCGGTTACGCGACGTACTCGCGGGGGCGGGCAGCGCGCGGGAGACGCGGGACCAGGTCGTGGTTCGGGGCGGCCGGGTGCTCGTGATGAGCCGGATGACGGTGAACAAGGACGGCCGGCGGCTCGGCTCGGTCACCACACTGCGGGACCGGACCGAGCTGGCCCGCCTGGAGCAGGAGATCGGTTCCTTTCGCAGTACCACCGAGTCACTGCGCGCACAGACACACGAGTTCGCGAATCAGCTGCACACCATCTCCGGGCTGATCCAGATCGGTGAGCACGAGGAGGTGGTCCGGTATGTCGAGGCGCTCAGCCGGCATCGCGCCTCCCTGGACCTCGCGGTGACGAGCCGGATCCACGACACTGCGGTGGCAGCTCTGCTCACGGCCAAATCGGCGGTCGCCGCCGAGCGCCGCGTGGAACTGCGGATCTCTGAGCGGACCAGGTTGGGCCGGCTGGACATGGCGGTATCGGCCGATGTGGGTACGGTGTTGGGCAACCTCGTGGACAACGCCGTCGAAGCCGTCGCAGGAGGCCGGAATGTCTCCCCCGCGGATTCCGGCGCCGGCCCGGACATCAACAGCAGGCCGGCCGCCGGGAACCAGTGGGTGGAAGTCGAGTTGCGTCAGGATTCCGCATCGATCGAGATCGTCGTCCGTGACTCGGGGCCGGGGATCGCTCCCCGACTGGCACAGGAAGTGTTCGCCCACGGTTTCACGACGAAAGCGGCAGAGGGCGGTGAACGGGGTATCGGCCTCGCGCTCACCCGCATGGTCTGTCACCGTCGCGGCGGAGAGGTCGCAGTGACGAACACCGATGAGGGCGCGATGTTCACAGCGCGAATGTCGGTAGCTCCGCTGGAGGCAGGGCCGTGATCGACGTGCTGATCGTTGACGACGACTTCATGGTGGCCCGGATCCATCGCGGTTTCGTCGAACGTCTCGAAGGTTTCCGGGTCGTGGCGACCACGAGCACCGGTGAACAGGCGATCGCCGCGGTGGAGCAGTTACGCCCCGACCTGGTGCTGCTCGACTTGTACCTTCCGGACATGTTCGGCCTCGACGTCGTCGCCAGGCTGCACGCCACCGGGCATGACTGCGACGTCCTCGTCATCAGCGCTGCCCGGGAAGTCGACACGGTACGGAGGGCCGTCCGGTACGGCGCGGTCAACTACCTCCTCAAACCGTTCAGCTTCGAGGAACTGCGAGGCAGGCTCGAACAGTACGCGGCCCGGCGTAGCACTTTCTCGAACAGCGTGGTCTGCGACCAAGCGGATATCGACCGGGCGCTCACGTCCAGCAGCCCGATCACCGGCGCGCCCGCCCTGCCCCGTGGCCTGAGCCCGGAGACTGCTGGACTGGTCGAACAGATCCTCCGGGAGCAAACGGGCACCGTTTCCGCTGCGGAGTGCGCGAATCAGATCGGCATCTCCCGGGTCAGCGCCCGCCGCTACCTTGAGCACTTCACCACAGCCGGCCAGGCCGCGGTTACTCTCAAATACGGAAGCACCGGACGGCCGGAGCGCCGTTACCGCTGGACTGGCCGTTAGCCGAGGCGATGTCGACCCAGCATCCGAAGACCTGCAGCACGTTCGGCCCGTACTCCATCAAGGGCTGAACCGGGTCCGGGCCGGGCGGAACGGCGCAGCGCCAGCACGGTGGGGCGACGACCGGCACGGCGGACAGTCCGGCGTCCTACGACATCGTCCTGACCTTCGCGCGCGGCACCGGACTCTCGGGGCCAGTGGAGATCAGCCCTGCCGCGGAGTCCGGCCTGGCATGGACCGTCGCCCAGGTCGACAACACCTGGCCGGTCGGGAAGGACCGAATCGCCGTCGACTCCACCACAGGCGCGGTCACCGCCCGCAGCGACTTCGCCGACTGGCCACTGCTCGCGCAGCTCAGCAGCCTCGGCATGCTCACCCGTCGGCGCCGCCGGGCCATACCCGTCTCACCCGCCCCCTGCAGGTAGCCGACCCGCACAGCTGTCCGGCCGCCACCGCTGCGGGGCGGCCGGACAGCTGTGGTCGCGTGTCGGTCAGCGGGGCCAGGACCCGGTCACCGGCGGAACGGCGCCCGGCATGTCGACCGACTCAAGGCTGTCAGCCTGCCACGCCAGGCCCGGAACGCTTGGCTTACGACGCTCCGTGCAACCCCAGGAGGACCGACCTTTACCGATGAACGGTCCGGGAATCCGCGTCGGCAAGTGAGGGCAAGCCATAGGCGTTGGCTATGACTGAAGTCCGGGAATGCTCACTACCGCCAGGCGCCGCGTACGCGAAGCCTGAACGGGTGATCGTTCTCGCTGACCTGCCCGGCCGTCGCCGCGTACCCGGAGCCGCCGGGCTCGGCGCGGCGGTGTCGCTGGGGCTTGCCGCGACGGTGGCCGCCACGTCGGTTCCCGTGGTCGGCGCGCCCGTCTTCTCCGTTGTGGCCGGGGTCTTGCTGAGTCCGCTGACGCGGCGCCGGTCCGAGGCGATGGCGCCGGGGCTGCACCTGGCCAAGGGCTGGCTGCTTCAGGTGTCAGTCGTGTTGCTCGGCGCTGAGTTGTCGCTCGCCGAGGTGCTGTCGGTGAGCGCGGGATCGTTGCCGGTGATGCTGGGTACGCTCGGGCCTTGCCTGCTGTTGGCCTGGTTGGTGGGCCGGGCGCTCGGTGTTCCTCGCGATCTGCGCACCCTGATCGGTGTAGGCACCGGCATCTGCGGTGCCTCCGCCATCGCGGCGACGACCCCGGTGATCCGGGCGAAGAGCAACGACGTGGCGTACGCGATCTCGACGATCTTCCTCTTCAACGTGGCAGCCGTGCTGATCTTTCCACCGCTCGGGCACGCGCTGGGGATGAGCGCGCACGCGTTCGGTCTCTTCGCGGGCACCGCCGTCAACGACACGAGCTCGGTGGTCGCGGCGGCGAGCGCGTACCACCAGGACGCCACGGAATACGCGGTGGTCGTCAAGCTCGCCCGCACCCTGATGATCATCCCGATCGTCCTGGTGCTCGCGGCCCTGAACCACCGCCGCGAGGTCCGGCCGGAGACGTCGAGGGTCCGGCTCGCGGTTTCTGTCGTGCCCTGGTTCCTGGTCGCGTTCCTCGTCGTGGCCGCGCTGAACACGGGTGGGCTCATCCCCGCCGCCATCCAGACCACCGCACACCAGGTGGCGCTGCTGTTCATCGCGATCGCCCTCGCCGCCGTCGGTCTGTCCACCGACGTGGCCGCCCTGCGGCGCACCGGTGCACGGCCGTTGCTGCTCGGCCTGATCCTCTGGGTCGCGGTCAGCTCAGCCAGCTTGGCCACGCAACACCTGCTGACCTGCTGACGAAGGCGGTACGGCGAGTTGCCTGTGACAGACTGCGCGAGATGCCACTGCCCGCCTGGATAAGCGACCTGCCGGCGCTCGACCTGCTGCTGTCCGTTGCCGAGACGGGGAGCGTAGGGCGGGCGGCGCGGGCGCACGGGATCACCCAGCCCAGCGCCAGTGCTCGGCTTGCCAGGCTGGAGCGCCGGCTCGGCGTACCACTGCTGATGCGTTCGCGGCGCGGCAGCCTTCTCACACCCGCCGGCGAGACGGTGGTCGTCTGGTCACGTACCGTAATCGACGCCGCGCAGAACCTGGCCGACGGAGTTCTGGCGTTGCGCGCCGACCGGCAGGCGCGACTGCGTATCTCGGCGAGTCTCACCGTGGCCGAGTACCTGCTGCCGGCTTGGCTGCTGACGCTGCGCCGCGTCCATCCCGAACTGGATATCTCAGCCCACGTATCGAACAGCCGCGGCGTCGTCGAGGCCGTCCGCTCGGGCGCGGTGGACGTGGGGTTCGTCGAGTCACCCGACATCCCGCCCGATCTGGGCGCCCGCGCCGTGGGCGACGACCGGCTCGCCCTTGTCGTCGCCGCCGACTACCCGCTCGCCGCGCACGCCTGGCGCGCGTTGCGGCCGACCGACCTCGCCGATCAGCCCCTGTTGCTGCGCGAGCCCGGCTCCGGCACCCGCGACACGTTCCTGAACGCTGTCGAGTGCGCCCTCGGCTTCGCGCCGTCGCTGCCGCATGCCATCAGCCTCGGCTCGACCACCACGATCCTCTCCACGGTCCGTGCCGGGGGTGGCATCGGTGTGGTCAGCGCGCGTGCGGCCGCGCCCGCCGTAGCAGCGGGCGAACTGGTCGAGCTCCGCGTCGAGGGTCTCCCGCTGACACGCCCGTTGCACGCCCTGTGGCTGGGCCGTAGCCCGACCGCCGTCGCGACGGAACTGCTGGCGATCGCCGCCGCTCCTGCCACCCGGCGATAGCACCCAGCGGCGCGGCGCCTGCCACGCCGGCCCATTGTCGTCGCGCCGGACCGTGCGGATGCGGAACCTCAGGATATGCCCGAAGAAATGCAGCCACACGGGTGACGTCGCTTCCGTATCGGCGGCACAGCCGTCGGCAAGCGCGGTCATGGTTTGTCGGGTCCTGGCGGTGCTCGTTCCTATCGGGTAGCGATGTTGCGGGATACGCCTCCGTTTGGGCCTGGTGTGCGGAAATCTTCATGCAGAGGGCAATGGTGAGGAGGCGGCGTGCTGGTCGCGGACCGCAGACTGGTGGGCCTGCTGCTGCTGACCGCGGTGTCTCCGACGGTCGAGGCCGTCGTCTTGGTCTCGCTGGGTTTCGTCGCGGCGCGGGGCCTCGCGCCGCAGGCGGCGGCGGTATGGCCGTACGACACCTACCACGACCTGCGGTGGCTGTATGTCTACCACGACTCCTGGCCATCATTCGTGTTCTGGCTCAGTTTGCTGGTGGTGGCCCGAGGGCTCTTCCACACACTGCTGGTGATGTTGGCATGGCCGGCTGAGGTGCCTCGGCCATCGGCGCGGTGGCTGATGAAACGGAATGTCGGGCTCGCCGCGTTGGTGGCGGTCTTCGTAGCCCCGTGGGCCTTGATCTCGGTGGCCGCGTCGGTGGTGGCGCTGTCCTGGGTCCTGCTGGCCTCCCTGGTGCCGTTGTTCCTGCTGGCGCCCTTCCTGCAACGGGCAGCTGTGGTAGGGCCGTGGTGGCGAGGCCTGCCATCGGTCTCGCTGGTGGGATGGTCGATGCTGAACTTCGTGGTCCTGACCGTGGCCGGCGCGTTGTGCTGGAGTCTGCCGGGCTGGTGGTCGGTGCCGGTGGCCGCCGCGGCCGGGGTGGTCAACGGGCTGCTGTGGAACCGGACGGTCCGTACCGCGCTGATCAATCCATCGACACGGTGGGTGAGGTTGCCGGCGACTCCCGTCGCGGCGGTTCTCGCCCTCGCGGTGCCGTTGCTCATCCCCCCGATGGTGGACGCCGTGCCGGACAAGAGCCTGCGGGCCGAGGCGGTGGTCCTCGACCATCCGCTGCCGCCCGACGTGCCGCAGGCAGTCATCGTCCTCGCAGGTTACGGGTCGTCGTACGAAGGCGAGCAACCTCTCGACAATCGTGTCGAGAGGTTCTCCTACCGAGGGTTGAGCCGGGACGGCACACCCCTGCCCTACCAGCCGCACGACACCACGATCTCGGTGACGGACAGCGTGGGACTCCTCGACGAACAGGTGCGACGACTACACCAACGCACCGGCCGGCCGATCGCCCTCATCGGGGAAAGCGAAGGCGCCATCGTCGCCCGAACCTACCTTCAGCAGCGAGCGCACCCCGCCGTCGACACACTGGCCATGTTCAGTCCCCTGATCAACGCGGGCCGCGCCTACTACCCGCCTCCACGTGAGAACCACGGCTGGGGCGTGGCGACTGGATCGCAGCTACGTATCGTGTTCGGCGCGATGCGCCTGTTCGGTGGCCCGCATGCCGGTCCCGACGAACCGTTCATCCGCTCCCTGGTCGACGACGCGCCGTTCTACCGCAACCAACTCATGTGTCCGGTGCCCGGAATCCGGATGGTGGCTTTCATTCCCACCACCACGGCCGCAGAGGCACCGCCCGGCGAGTACAGCCGGATCCCCGTCTTCCAGATGCCCGGCGTGCACGGAGGCCTTCTCAACCGCAGCCTGGTCGAAGACCGGCTCCTGGCCTTCCTCTCCGGCGAACCGATCCAGCAGGAACGCGAGGAGTACCCCTACCTTCAACGTCTCGGCGCCGCCTGGCAGGCCCCGCCCCTGCCCATCGCCGCCAATCCGGCCTGGTCCGCATTCCGGCAACCCGATCCCGTTTTCACGGGAAAGGTGTGCCAGCCAACCGACTGATCCGCCCTCGTATGTTGACAGCCCACCGCGGAGCCGGCGGAGCCCGAGTCACTCGCCGGGGCAGACGGTGCTGGTGCTGGGTCGAGCGCGAACCTTACGTGCGCCTGCGGGTAGCGTCACCCGGACTCTCTCGAGCCACAGCGCGAGGTCGATTGATGATCAGCAAGCGGGCGGCAGCCAGTACCAGTCCGAGCACCAGCACCGTGCGGACCGGGTAATAGGTGAGGAAGAACAGGTGGAGCCCGACGAAGATCACCACCGCGGCCACAGCCAGGAACGTCGACCAACGCCGGCGGAGCGGTCCGAGGGCTCCGGCCAGTGCCGTGAAAACCCCGACGGCCAGATGCAGCCAGGCCCAGCCGGTGAGGTCGTGCTCATGCACTGCACCTTCGGCAACGGAGACGTAGCGGGCGCCACTCAGGTCGGCCGCACCAGCTACCGCGTCGAAGATCCCGGCCAGGCCCAGCAAGACAGCCGCCAGCCGTAGGCCCCGGTCACCTGCGTTCCCGTCGGCCACCACACCTCCCATTGATGCTCGCACCTGCTGGTAAGAGCGTCGATGTGGCGGGCAGACACGTATTGGGGCTCTCTGCTGTGCCTGCGCCGCTCCGATCCTTGCGGGGCCGAGCCAGTCCCAGCGGCCGGTGCGAGACTTCCCTACGAGCGTCACCGCTGCGGGCGGCCTCTGGCGGGTCGAGAACTGTGCCCCGCTACGTTCTTCGATGCGGGACGCCGAGGTGATGCCGGCGGTGGCTCGTCAGGCTGACGGCCACGACGCAGAGGCCGGCGATGACTGCCGCGGCGAGGATGTCGCCTGGGTAGTGCACGCCGACCCAGACGCGGGCGACCCCGACGACGAGCGCCGCGCCGGCCAGTACCACGCCCCACCGGCGGCCCAGGAAGGCGTAAACGCCGAACGCCAGCGCAAACGCGGCGGTAGCGTGGTCGCTGGGCAGCGAGACTCCCGCATCGTGAGGGATCAGCTGGTGCACATGATGACTCTGGAATGGGCGCTGCTGACTGTTCGAATGCGCCAGGACGGTGGCTGCGACGAAGGCGAGGACCAGGGCGGCCCCGAGCTCGACGACCGGGCGTATTCGTCGGCGGCGCAGTCTCGCCACCGCAAGCAGAGCGGTGACTGCGAAGATCAGATACAGCAGCCTGGTCGCGGCGAACTCCATGACGTCGTCGATACCGTCGATGCGCCCGGCGTGATCGTTGATGAGTTCGAACAGGCGGTAGTTCACCATGTCATCCTGCCGACTCAGTGGCGGGAAGTCGGGGAGATCGGGTTATCCGCGGGGTTCCGGTCGGCGAAGCAGCCCGTTGGCGACCAGTTCGACGGTCACCCCGACGGCGATCGCCTCAACGGCCAACAGCGCGACGAGGACCAGCAGTTGGGCCGCCCCAGCCGACGGGTGTGCCGCCGCCGAGCAGCACGCCCGCGCGAAGGCTCCGGGGAGCGTGACCAGCCCTACCGTGCGGGTCTGGTCCAGCGCGGGAATCAGCGCCTGCCCCGCGTCCCCGGCGAGCCTAGTACTCCAACGTCACTTGGCTCTGGCGTTGGGCGTGGCGCGGGCATGAAGACGGCCACCGCGTTGATCATCGATGGTTTGTGAAGACAACCGAAGATCGTGCGGTGGCCGCGTGCCACAGCGTAAACCCCGCCGGGTGGCGGGTCATCCTGGACGAGGCGGTGACGCGTGTCGCTGACCGGTTCGTGCGGGCAGAGCCGCGTCGGACCGCCGGGCAGTTCGTGGAAGGACTGCTGTCGGGCGTGGAGCGCAAGACCTGCTGGTCCATCGCGGAACGGGCTGGCCACGATGATCCGCAGGCGATGCAGCGGCTGCTGCGCACGGCTGTGTGGGACGCCGACACCGTCCGCGACGACGTTCGGGCCTGGCTGATCGAGCAACTCGGCCACCCCAACGCGGTGCTGGCCTGCGACGAGACCGGCTTCCTGAAGAAGGGCCTGTGTTCGGTCGGGGTCCAGCGGCAGTACACCGGCACCGCCGGCCGCGTCGAGAACAGCCAGGTCGGGGTGTTCCTCGCCTACGTCTCACCTCTGGGGCGGGCGATGATCGACCGCCGGCTCTACCTACCCGAGACGACGTGGTGCGACCGGCCTGAGCGTCTCACCGCCGCCGGCGTTCCCGACCAGGTCGGGTTCGCCACGAAGCCGGCCCTGGCCCGGCAGATGATCGCCGCCGCGGTGGACGCCGAAATCCCGTTCGCGTGGGTGACCGGCGACGAGGTCTACGGCGCCGACCCCGGCCTACGCGCTGACCTCGAACACTATGGGATCGGTTACGTGCTGGCCGTCGGCTGCGACCGACGCGTGGCGGTCAACAACGGCCGCACCCTCATCCGCGTCGACGACCTCGCCGAGCGGATACCCACCCGCGAATGGCAGCCCCACAGCTGCGGGCCGGGCGCGAAAGGTCCCCGCGACTACCTGTGGGCCTGGATCACCACGGCCACCCAACCCGGCGAGCACCGATGGCTGCTTATCCGCCGTAACCGCACCACCGGCGAGCTGGCCTTCTACCTGTGCTGGTCACCCCGCCCAGTGCCGCTGCACACCCTCGCGACCGTCGCCGGCTCCCGTTGGAGCATCGAGGAGCTGTTCCAGACCGGCAAAGGTCAGGTCGGTCTGGACCATTACCAGGTCCGCAGTTGGACCGGCTGGCACCGATTCATCACCCTGGCCATGCTCGCCCTGGCCGTCCTGACCATCCTCGCAGCCCAGCAGCCCGACACCGACCCGAAGATCATCGCGTTGACCGTCGCCGAGATCCGCCGACTCCTCAACGCCTTCGTCCTCGCCACATCGCTCCCGCCAGAGCACACCCTGCACTGGTCGCTCTGGCGACGAACATCCCAAGCCCGCGCCCGCCGATCCCACTACCAGCGCAGACAGGCCAAATGACGTTGGAGTACTAAGCCGCATACATGATGAGTCGGCGCGCTTGCGCGCACAGGTCGCCTCAGTGCACGGCGATCTGCGCATGCCGCATAACGGCAAGGTGCGCAGCGTTCCCTGGGACCAGCTCTACGTGGCGCCATCGTTACACCTAGATTCACCGCACGAGACCGCAGTTAGCTTCGACGAGCTAGTCGATCCGGGACGCCGGCACGTGATCCTGGGCGATCCAGGGGCAGGTAAGTCGACGCTGGCGGCGAAGCTTGCCCACGACTTGGCGGCCGACCCGCACGGCACCATAGTGCCGCTACTGGTCGTGCTCCGTCATTTCTCGGCTGCCCTGGAGGCAGGTGATCGCACGCTGATCGAGCACCTCGTAAGCGTCGCGAAGGACCCGTACAACGTCAGCCTCACCACCGACACGGTGGAGTACCTGCTGATGAACGGCCGGGCTGTGGTCATTCTCGACGGGCTGGACGAGCTGACCGACATCAGCCTTCGCAACCGTGTCGCAGACCTCGTCAAGGGCTTCGTGTTGCTCTACCCGCTCGTGCCGGTGATCGCGACGTCGCGCCGGGTCGGCTACGTGCAGGCCGCGCTCGACGCCACGCTGTTTCGCACCTGTGTGCTCGCCGCGTTCGATACCGAACGTGTCGAGTCCTACGTGCGGCGATGGTTTCATCTCGACGATGGGCTACCACCTACTGAACGGGCGCGTTTGGCCAGCGCGTTTCTGCGGGAAAGCGAACGGATAGACGACCTGCGCAGCAGCCCTTTGCTGCTCAGCGTGCTGTGTTCCATGTACGCCACCGATCATTTCATTCCTCGCAATCGCGGACAGATCTACGAGCGGTGCGCGCTGATGGTCTTCGAGCAGTGGGACCAGATGCGGGGCATCTCCCGCGCGCTGGGGTTCGAAGGCCGAGTCCGTTCCGCTGTTCAAGACTTGGCGTGGACACTACTCACCCGGCACAAGGTTCCTGAGCAACCGCGCGGCCGCATCAAGGCAGCCCTGGAGCGACATCTGACCGGCAAAGGGTTCGACGAGGACCAGGCGTCGACCGTGGCGGCGGAGTTCCTGGACTACTGCGCCGGTCGTGCGTGGATCTTGGTGGAAGTCGGCTCCACCGCTACAGAGCCGATCTTCGGGTTTTCCCACCGCACCTTCCTGGAGTACTTCGCCGCAGAGCATCTCGTACGCCGATCGAGAACTCCGGCGAAGGTCTGGAAGCAAATCAGGCCACGCGTGCGCCGCAACCAGTGGGAGGTCGTAGCCCAGCTCGCGCTGCAGCTGATCGATCGCAACGTCGACGATGGCGGTGACGCGGCGCTCCGACTCGCGCTCGACGACGTCGACCGGGTGACAGCGCAGGACGAACGAGACGCGCTCCTTGCCTTCTGCGCACGTGCTCTTGGTGACGTGTGTGTGACGCCGGAGGTGACGTGTCGAGTCGTTGACCTCGCGGTGAGCCGCTCATGCGCCTTCGGCGAAGCCGATCGCTTTCAGGTGATGCCGACACTCTTCTGGGCTTTGGAGGCAGCCGATGGCCCGCTATACGCCCTGCTGTACCAGAGCCTGCCGGGGAATCTCACGTTCATCCGCCGCAGGCTCGCAGAAGCCTTCCGTGATCGACTGGAGGCAGACGACGACGTAGCCCATTTCCTCCTTTCCGTGCTGCCCCGCCGTCTGCTAACTGAGGATCAAAAGCGTGCTGCGGTATGGACGGAGCTGCAGGATGAGTTGGAGGAGCGGCACGAGCTGGCGCATGAACGGTGGCGTCGTAGACGGCCGTGGGCGCAGCTTAGTAATGATGATGCCTTGAGCGACGTCATCGCCAACTATGGTGCGCTTCCCCTCTACGTGTCGGACATGGCGCTGAGCGGAGCTGGATACCCGCGGGTGGTGGGGCTTCTCGTCGATGACATCGGCGTCGCACCTGACCAGCCCCATCCGTTGGAGGAGACCGCACACCTAGTGCGTGAGCAGCTGATACGCCATCTGACGCCGTGGTTGCCGCACTTTGAGGCAGAGTCGTCCTTCACGTTTCGGCGCATCGAGCAGGAGCCAATACCACCGTCGGGTGAGGATCTTGCGAGCCATCTCGTGCTGTCGCTGCCTTACCTGGAAGCGCGTGTGCCTGCTACAAAGCCTGTCCACATTTTCGATCTTGCCCGAACGGGCCGCGAGGGCGACGAGCACGCGCAGAGGGCCTTCAAGCGCGAGCTCGAGAAGAGGGCGGTACCTCTACATGTGCGCGAGTTCTTGGTCCGGTGGGTTCAGGGTCTAGTGACTGTGGTGGGACCTGCGCCCTTAGCGGGCGCCGGCTCTTCGGTGTTGTTCACCATGCCCTCAGGTTGACGGCAGGGTATGAAAGGGAATTCAAAGCTGATGAGCTGTAGCCGCACCGCGTCCAACGGCGCAGTCCACTGAGATGCTTCTATAACTGTCAAGTGTTGCTGGTAGCTTGCCCGATCCGTGGCCGCGGATCGTGGCTCATCACAGTCCTGCCTCGAGAACATATTCCTGGGCCGGCGCCGTCACGACGTCTCCCGGGAAGGCAGTCCGCCGCAATGGCCATCGTCGCAGACCAGTACGACTTCGTCATCGGCGTGGACACCCACGCCGCTTCACACACCCTTGCCCTGATCACCGCCGACACCGGCGCGGTCGGGCAACACGCCCAGTTCCCGACCAGCCTGGCCGGGCTGCGTCGTGCTGCCGGCTGGATCCAACGCCACACCCAGGACGCGCCGGTGCTGATCGTCATCGACGGCGCCGGTTCCTACGGCGCCGTCTTCACGAAGCAGCTCACCGCAGCGGGCCTGGTCGTCGCCGAAGCACCCGACATCGCGGCCATCAGCCGGCGCGGCCGCGGCAAGAGCGATGCGCTGGACGCCGTCGCTATGGCCCAAGCAGCACGTGGCCTGGACGTCAACCAGTTGCGCTGGCCCCGCACGACCGCTGCCAACCCCATCTTGCGGGTCTTGACCGTCGCCCGAGAACAGATGAGCGGTGAACGCACCCGCGCGGTCAACGCACTGACCGCGCTGCTGCGCACCGTCGACCTCGACGTCGACGCCCGCCGCGCCCTGACCACGACGACCATCACCACCATCGCGGCCTGGCGCACCCGCGGCGAAGACCCGACCCTGACCGTCTGCCGAACCGAGGCCATCCGCCTGGCCCGGCGCATCCGCGCCCTCGACACTGAACTCGCTGCCAACCACGCGCCCTGCAGGCAGCCGTCTCTCAGCAGGCGCCGCAGCTACTGGACCTACCCGGCGTCGGCCCGGTCGTCGCCGCGACGGTCCTGCTGGCCTGGTCGCATCCCGGACGCATCCGCTCGGAGGCCGCATTCGCCGCCCTTGCCGGCGCATCACCGCTACCGGCCTCATCCGGCAACACCACTCGACACCGACTCAACCGTGGCGGCGACCGACGCCTCAACCGAGCCCTCTACACCGTCGCACTGGTCCGTACGGGCCACGACTCCCGCACCCGCGGCTACGTCACCCGCCGCACCGCCGAAGGCCGCACCAAACGCGAGGTCATGCGCAACCTCAAGCGCTACATCAGCAGGCAACTCTTCCGAACCCTCAACAACGCCCAACCAGCTACCAGCACCAGTTGACAGTTATAGAAGCATCTCACTAACTTCGGCCCGATTCCCGGCCCACGACCATCGAATACGGCCAGCCCCGGGATCATGATGGTCTGATCCTTGCCGCGTCCGTAGGTGTGACACAGGATCCGCTGCGGCAGGTATGCCCGTCCGGCCGCAGCCAACACGTCGAACACCCGCCGGAACCTGCCCAGGTTCCCCAACCCCATCATCCAAACCACGGTCATGCACACTGATCACCAGAACAGCCCTTGGTTATTGATGCTCTCGCTGGACAAGAAGCTCATCGACCAAGGACTGTTTCCGTGATCAGCCAGGATCCCCACAAGACCCTTGAAGGTTAAAGATCAAGTTAGTCGGCTGGTGAGTGCCCCAGGATGGCGTCGATGATGCAGACCCGGTAGAAGCCGACCACGACGGACAGCCAGCGGGAGACGGTCGAGGGCTGGTGTCTGCGCCCATACTGCAGCCATCGCACGCACCGCTCGATGTCCACCCGTGCCGCAGCCATTGATCTAGACCGTGGTCTACGCAGCGGATCGAGGTGGACTCGCGCTGTACTCTTGCGGTCGAATTGCAGCACAGCCGGTGGCCTCCCGCTGACTGCGCCGACGCTCTGACTTCCATACGTCATGGACGCCCGTCGCACAGCCTGTGCGACGATCCCCTCGTAGTCTAGATACTTTTACGCTCGGCGCTCTCTGAAAGAGGAGTAGGATCGGCGCGGTCATGAGCAAGGGGGCTTCGATTAAATGTCCGAGGATTGCGACAATCGGCCGCTAAATTGGATCAAGAGCAGTCGCAGCACATTGACCCAGGAGTGCATCGAGATGACAAGACGTCGGAATCATGCCCTAGTAAGGGACTCGAAAAATCCCGGCGGCGCAGTTCTCACCTTCCATAATTCAGCCTGGAGGGTTTTTATCTCCAACGTCCGCGCTGGCTTTTACCGCGAACATGCATGCTCCGGGTAAGTCCGACAATGAATGACCCATAGCGGTTCGGTTGACCACTGTCCAGCAAGGGCGCACTCCCCGGTAATCGCCGCAGAGCGGTGGACGCGCCTGGTCTCTGACCGCACTCGGTGGATTCGCGGGCATCGGACTGGGCGTCAAAATCTGCCGAAAACCCGTCGCGCCGTCGGCTGTAGCAGGATTCCAATCGCGACTCCTGCTGCGATGCCGGTGATGAAGAGATGGCGGGAGCCTTGCGAGGATTGTTGCTCCAAACCTGAAGCGGTAACCTCAACTTCTCGACTCTTCAAGGTTTCCGTAGCATATCGGGCGGCAGTTTCGCACTCCTCGGACAAGATGGCGAAAAAACGCTTCCGGCGACGCGAGCTAAGATATGAGCCCCCGTTCGCCTCCCACCATTCGCGAGCTACCTCTGACTCGAATAGGCGCCGCGCCACGATGTGCAGCGTATTTTCTTTCATCTCGCCGAGATCCCACACCATTGCCCAGTGGCCCACAAATAGATTCGCGTACACCTTTAGCGCCGCATTGGGATCGCCAGTGGCAGTTGATCCATCAACGTAAAGAAACTGTGGATTCTCGAGCGCCAGTTTTACGATGTCAAACTGCCTTTGTCGAATCAAATGGACCTGACTAATCCTGTTTAGATTGTTTTGAATTAGCAAGGATATCGAGACGCCAATGAGGGCTAGGGCCGAAAGTACGGCTGATGTGCCCCCGTATGCCTGACCAATGTCCGAGAGGTCACTCCACCGCACCGAAAGATCCGCCATCCAGGTCATTGCTACGGGGGAAAGCGCAACTAGGCCCATCAAAGATATCGACGCCAGTGAGATAATCGTCTTCCGGCGCCATGATGCCCTGCTCTGAAAACCCGACATACCACTCTCCGATAGAGTTGCGTGCGGCTACCCCCATGGACAGCATGGACTGGCCGCGCAAGTACGTCGATGCAGGCCAGCGCCGAAGCCGTTTTGCCCGGAGAGTGGAAGTGGTGCGACCCCCTATCGGCCGGACACCAATGCGCACCTCAGCAATCTGATCAAGCGACGGGTCGCAGATGCCGCAGCGTGCTGTTGGGGCGGTCGGGTTGGATTGTCTCCCAGCGTTTCTGCAGCGCCTCGACAAGGGTGGTGATCATGGGTTCGGTGACGTGGCTGTAGATGCCTCTTACTCCGACGAGGCGGTGGCCGAGCCCTCGGGCCTGGGCGATTTCGGGGATGCCGTCTTCGATGAGCCAGGTCTTGTGGGTGTGGCGTAGGTCGTGGAAGTGCATGCCGGGCAGGATCGGCGGGATGTCTCGTTGGGGGTCGCCGGTGAGGGCGGGGGTCCAGGCGCGGCGGTTGAAGTTGGAGCGGCGTTGGTGGTAGCCGCGGGCGCCGGGAAAGACGGTGTGGTGGGGGTGGTCGGCGAGGTGGCTGGCGAGGAGGTTGGTGAGGAATCGGGGTAGGCGGATGTGGCGGACGGAGTCGTTGGTCTTGGGTGGGCCGAGGTACAGCTTGCCTTCGACCTCGTGCAGGGCGCCGGTGTCCGGGTGGACGTAGATGCTGCCAAGGGTGAGGTCGAGGTTGTCTCGGTGCAGGCCGGCGAGTTCGCCCCAGCGCATGCCGGTGTAGGCGGCGGTGAGGATCATGAGGCCGTCGGAGGGTCGACTTTGGCGGGCGACGATGGCGGCGACTTGTTCGGCGGTGGCGTGGGGTCGTTCGGCGCGGATGCCTTTGGGGATGCGGATGCCTCGGCAGGGGTTGAAGGGGATCCGGCGGTCTTCTACGGCTTCTTGTAGGACCATCGACAGGACCATGATCACGTCGGCGACGGATCGGGGTGCGAGGCGTTTGCCGAGGGCGACGGCGAGGGTCTTGATGTGTTGGCGGCGGATGTCGACCAGGGGTAGTGGGCCGCGAGTGGGCAGGATGTGCAGCCGCAGGTGGCTGCGGTAGGCGGCCCAGGTTGCGGGGGCTGCCTGGTGGGTGGACTCCCAGATGGGCACCCATTCGGCGAGGGGGATGCGTCCGCCGCGGGGGTCGATGAAGGTGTCGCGGGCGACTTCGACGTCGATTTCTTTGGCGCGGATGACGGCGTCGGCGCGCCGGTCATGGGTGGAGTCGGTGGTGACGGTGCCGTCAGTCGTGCGGAGGCGGACGCGGAACTTCATGCCGCGTTGTTCCACCCAGGCCATGGGTTACTCCATTCGGTCCGGTTGTGGTGCGTCGGTGATGGACGCGTGACTTCGCGGGTTGGGTCAAGTCGCCGCTGGCGGGTGGCGGCGCCGGTGGGTGCGGCGGCCGGTGGCTGGTTCTGCTGCTGCGGTGATGAGGGCGGCGAGGTCGGCGGCGGAGAAGCGCAGGTGTTTGCCGAGGAAGGTGCAGGGGATTTGGCGGCGCCCAGCGCGGCGGCGTAGCCAGGATTCCGGGATGCGCAGCAGCGCTGCGGCTTCGGCTGGTGTGTAGAGGCGGGGTTCCTGCTCGTCGTGGTGCCCTGTCGCGTGGCCGGGTGTGGGTGGCGGCGGTGGGCGCCGTAGTGGGCGGGGCGGGTTGTCGCGCACGGTGAGCTCCTCGCAGGCGCGGGTGGGGCGGGCTCTTCGCGGGCGGATGTCTGGTCGGCCTACGAAGAGCTCGCGGGTGGTCAGTGGTGGCGGTACAGCAGGAGAGGGAGGGCGGCGGTGGGCAGTTGCCTTACGCGACCGCCCCTCCCTCACCGGTGTCCTTCGAGGTTCCTGCGCCGGAGCCGGTGGGATTCTTGGTGAACACGAGGACGTCTTCGTGTGCGATCAGGTGCATGGGGGTGCCGGCGGCTCGTGCCTTGCGGACGGCCTGGAGTTGGAAGAACGACGGCCGGGCTACGAGCCCGCCGTCTCGGACGGCGGCGAGCAGCGCTACGCACCGGTCGACGGGGGTGAGGCCGGCTCGGATGCCGGCGCCGATGACGGCCGATGGGAGGTCGATGAGTTCGCCGTGCTTGCGCCACGGTCGGGCGGCCACGACGACGACCCCACCGGGTTTGAGGAGGGTGTGGCAGCCGGTGAGGATCTGGGCGAACCCGTCGGCGAGGCCGGTGAGGTCGCGGTAGGCGAGGTTTCCGCGGTCGGTGCCGTCGTTGTAGGCGTTGTCGAACTTGGCTACGCCGTCGGTGCCGGGCCGGACGAGGCCGTGCACGGTCGGTCCGTACGGCGGTGAGGTCACGACGAGGGCGATCTGCCCGGTCAGGGCCGCGGGTACGAGCGAGAGGATGCTGGTGGCGTCGCCGCGGATGACGCCGGCCCGGCCGGTCGCACCCTGCGTGTGGGCGTGCTTGATGTTGGCGTCAGCGATGTCGGACCAGCGGGACTCGTACTCCACGCCGATCGCGTCGCGGCCGGCGTGGATCGCCTCGACGAGGGTGGTGCCGATCCCGCACATAGGGTCGAGCACCAGGTCCCCCGGTTGGGTGTAGGCGGTGACGGCGTGCGCGGCGATCGCGGGAAGCATCCGCGCCGGGTGTTGCACGGACTCGCGGACGTACCGTCCTCGGCGCTGGACCGGTCCGGTGGCCTGCGCGGTCGCCCACACTGACAGGTTCTCCGGGCCGGCAGCAGCCCGATGACCTCCGATCGGGCCGGTGCTCGTCGAGGCAAGCGGCGTGCTCTGCTCGTTGTGGTCGTCGGCGATCTCTGCGCGGTGCTTAGCCACGGTGACCACCGCCCTCGCGGCCACCCCGTCGACGCGGGGCGCGGCTCTGGGATTGGCTGAAGACCATCAGGTCCGCGTGGACTCGCAGGTGCGCCATCTGCCACCGCTGGTCGGTGGTGGTGAGGGTGAGTAGTTCCTCGTCGGTGACGTGGTAGACGAAGGCGTCGCCGTCGGTGTCGGCGGTGACGGCGACGAGGTGTTGCAGGTAGCCCAGTCCGGCGCTGGCGGCGGCTTGGACCACGCCGGAGAAGTCTTCCGGGCCGTTGGTGGTGCCGACCGGGGCGGTCACGACGAGGATCAGGCAGCCGCCCGGTTGCAGCAGTGCGGCGCAGGCGGCCAGCAGCCACGCCAGCCGGACCCGGTTGGCGGCGGCGTGCGCGTGTAGGGGCCAGCAGGCGACCACGAGACTGGTCGCAGTCTGCAGGGATCCGCTGGGTGGCAGGTCGACCGCCGTGTCGGTCGGTGGGTGCAGTTGCGGGTCGGTGAGATCGTCACCGAACCACGCACTCATCTCGGGCAGGTCGTCCTCCTCCCCCGGTTCCGCACGGCCGGTGGTGCCGACGGGCGGGACCGCGGTGGCCGGGCCGATGATCAGGCTGGGCGCGTCGGTGAACCACGCCGGGTGGTGACGGCGTGCCCCGACCGCGCTGGCATGGATGAGGGCGTGGTCGGTGGTGAGGTCGACGACCGTCTCGCCGGGGCGGCTATAGGCGGCGATGAGGCGGCCGGCCAGTCGGGTGCCGATGCTGCGTCCGGCGTCGCCCGGGGTGTGGGCGGTGCGCCAGACGGTGAGCGGTACCGGCGGGTCGCCGGCGACCAGGTCGGTCGGTGTCGGGTCGACCTCAGCGTCAGGGCCGGTGTCGGCGGTGGGATCGGGATGCGGGTTGTGGTGCTGCGGCGTGTGCTCGCTCATGTGGTGTCGGCTCCGCGCCGCGCCGTGGTGCGCTGACACCCTCAAACCGGTGTTTGTCAGCCGTGGCGAACACCTGCCTCTCTCACGGTGATCTCACGAATCTCTGACAGCCGGTTCCCGTCCGCTTAGCTGTCCTGGGGCTCCCGGATGTTCACGCGGGCGCCGACTCCGTGGGGTCGGATCAATATCGGGAGGCTGCCAGAGCCGTCGATCGTTCCAGTTCTGTCAGCCGCCCAGTGTCACGGCCACCTCGGCCATGCCAGCGGCGTACGCCAATGACACGGGGTGCTGGCCGGCGTTGTCAGACCGCTGTCCGACTTCGCCGGACAGCAGCGGCGCCACTGGGGGCACCGGCTCCGAAGCCGTCATTCGGACGGCGGCTCGTCAGACCGCCACGGCCCGGCGGACGGACGCTGTCAGCCGGCACGCCGGCGCACCCCCTGCCGGCGTGACAGCTTCGGCCGGAAGCGGCGCCGCTTGAACGGGATGCGCAGGCTGCCACGGGTGCCCTGGTAGCCCTTGTCCGCGAAGGTCATCACATCGGCGCTGGTCAAGGCTTCGATGATGCCGTGGGTGCGGGCGGCGGTCAGGTCATGCGTTGAACCGGGCAGCGCGGCCGATGCCCAGACGAGACGCCCGGCCGCATCCGCGATGACCTGCACGTTCACGCCGTGACGTTTGTGCTTGCCGGAGTAGTACGGCTTCTGGTCGGCGACCCGGTCGATCGGGATCAGCGTGCCGTCCAGGATCGCGTAGGCCAGTTGTCGGATGCGCCGCATGGCGGTGTCCAGGTCCTCGGCGGCAGCGCTGAGCAGGGCGATTGCTTCTTGAACATAGCGCCAGGCGGTCGCGACGCCGATCTCGAAGCCGGCGGCGAGGCGGGTGTAGGTGTCGCCGTTGCGCAGGTGGGCCAGGGCGAGTAGTGCCTGGCGGCCCGGGTTCAGTCGCCTCCACCGGGATTTGCGCTGCTGGCGGTGGCCGCGGATTCGCTCGGCGAGGTGGTTCAGGGTCCGGTTGGACAACGGGATCGTGGCAGGGTAGGACAGCATGGCGAGGCTCCCGGTCGGGGCATCGGGTTTTGGTCGATTTGCTGTCCTACCTGGAGCCTCGCCCTCATCGATCAGCACCCCTTGCCGACCCGGGCTGACCTGCAAGATCAGGCTGGAAAAGGCTCATTGGTACACCATCAGGCTCGCGGTAGCGCCGATCCTGCACTACGTCCGCGCTGCTCTTGCGCGGGAGCGCCTCGATCAAGACCGGCACCGACGGGGCCTGTCCGCGCCGGGCGGATGGGGGTTCATGTCCAAGGGGCGACGTCGACCATAAATCCATGATCTTCGTACGTGGCGAACTACAACTCACGCCCAGGTAGCCGCATCAGCCGATTACTGGCGCCGCTGCCCCGGCTCGTGTTCGAGGGGCGGCACGACCCCGCCCGAGATTGGCTGCACGTGCTACCGCCTGCCCGCCTAAGAGGGCGTCTGATCCGTGTAGTGGTTGATTCGCGTTCGGTCGTGGCTGCGGTGGGCTCGGCTCGTTGATCTCGAGTGGGTGTGAATCGGCGTGGGTATCGGTCGGACTTGTCGGATGAGCGGTGGGCGTTGATCGAGCCGGTGCTGGCCGCGTGGCGGGCGGCGCGGGTGGGGTTGGGGATCAGTCGGCCGGTGCATGACCTGCGGGAGATCGTCAACGCGATCCTGTATGTGGCCAGGACGGGTATCGCGTGGGAGTACCTGCCGCACGACTTCCCGCCGGCGAAGACGGTGTACGACTACTACGCCAAGTGGGAGGCGGACGGGACCACCCAGCGGCTCCACGATCTGCTGCGGGAACGGGTCCGGGTCGCTCGAGGTCGGTGTGGGAGCCCGTCGGCGGTGGTTCTGGACTCGCAGAGCGTGAAGACCTCCTGCAACGTCGGTGAGTCCAGCAGGGCATTGATGCCGCGAAGAAGATCAAGGGACGTAAGCGGCACATCGCCACCGACACCCTCGGTCTGCTCGTGGCGGTGATCGTCGCCGCCGCGTCGGTCCAGGACTCCGCTGGCGGCCGGCGCCTGCTCGACACGGTTTCCACCGACCATCCGACGGTGGTCAAGGCGTGGGTTGACGGCGGCTACAACACCGCGGTGCGTGCGCATGGCGCCCGGCTGGGCGTTGACGTCGAGGTGGTGCCCCGACCAGCCGAGAAGGGCTTCCACGTCCAGCCACGACGGTGGGTCGTCGAACGGACCTTCGGCTGGCTGATACAGCATCGACGACTCGTCCGCGACTACGAAACCCTCCCTCAACGAACCCGAGCGATGATCCACTGGGCGATGGCTAACACAATGAGCCGTTACCTCACCGGAGAATCCACCCCAACCTGGCGAAACGAAACCACCTAACCGGACCAACCTCGCCAACCGAGATCAGATGCCCTCTAAGCCCCCGACCCCAACCCCACCGAGCAGGTGTGGTCACACCTCAAGCGCGGCATCGGCAAACCTCGCCGTCCGCGGCGTTGACCACCTCCTGGCGATCGTCAGCAACCGGCTCAAGCACATCCAGTACCGCCCCGACCTACTCGATGGCTTCCTGACCAACACCGGCCTGACCATCGAACCCGACCCAACCTGACCGTTCAAGATCTTTATCTGCTGGAGAGGGAAGCACGACGGCTTCGCCTCGCCTTGCTGGCGCCTCTCGTGCAAATATGCACCTCTCGGCGGCCTCCTTGTGTTAGCCGGGCTGGCGTGGTGTTTGGGGGCGTTGCAGGGAGTCATCGCCTCGGCCCAGCCGCTGACGGACATTGCGCCGCTCACGGCCGACGAGTTCGGGAACAGCACGGATGAGCACCTCGCCGGTCGCCCTTCGGCTGAGGTACCGCTCAACCGCGTGCGTGTCGGCCCCGTTCTCGACGACGATGTCGTCCGCCTCTGCGATCTGTGGCCACCACGATCGTAACGAGCCGGCACAGGCCACCGGATCACGGCGGTCTCGAATGTTCACCCAGGTGGGCACGTCGATCGAGGGAGCGGGAAAGCGGGACCGGACGAATCGCAGCCCGAGCGGTGACCCCAGCGTGAGTAGCAGTGCAACGCCGTGATCCGGGGTACGCCGAAGGTACTCGGCGGCCACCACCGATCCCAGTGAATGGCCGACGAGCACCCGGCATCCGGATGTCACGCTTTCCGTGACGCGCTGGTCGATTTCGGCTTTCAACGCGGCGTCACGCAGGTAGCCGCGTACCTGCCGCAGGGCACCCACGGCCGTGATCGCGGACGCCGACCTGAAGCGGATCCCTAGGGCCCGCAGCAGCACCTGGAGCGGCGTAGGCGTTCGGGTGTAGCCCTTCTCCCCTGCCAGGTCGGCGGCGGCTGCTGCCACGTCCTCCGGTGTGACCATCTCCGAGAGCATCTTCTCGACATCGGCGCGTTCCTCGTCGCTCAGACCGTCAAGTGTGTCTGCCTCCTCGCTGCCCTTGCGCCCTCCGGATGTCCTCGGCGGCAGGTAGAGGTCGCCGTAAAAGGCAAGGTCGAGGTCGACGTGGTCGACGCGACGACCGGTGGCTCGCTCGATGCCGTCCAACAGCGCCGGCCGCCAGTCGGCCAACAACTGATGACGACCGGAGTGGTGCTTTGCGATTCCGTGTACGCCGACGATCAGGGTCACCCGCACTCCTCCAACTCGTCCTCGGACGCCGAGCAACCGTATGCGGCCGCCGTCTCTGGCACGTTCATCGCCCGCACCCGGACGATCGGTCGACCCGCACCGGACCAGACCGGATTCAGCCGCACCCGGCGCTCCGTCCCGGGTGCGAGGTGGAACCACGACTCGGTGGGTTGATAGTCGGCGCAGGTGATGGCGACCCACTGCGCAAGCCGGGTGGCGGCGATGTCGACCTGCCACCCGTCGTCGGTCCGCTGCACCACCGCGTTCAATCCCCCGTCGTAGGCCGGTCGCAGGTGTTCGCCGAGAAGCGCTACCTGCTCGGCGAGCACCACGCCGTCCGCTCCGATCAACCTGACCCGCAGCACATCCCGCATGCGCGGACCGAACCGGTACACGTGGCCGGCGTCGGTAAAGTGGCCCACAACCTCGTCGAGGCGGATCTCGATCCCTTCCCGCGCCGGCACGACGACCTCTGTGGACGCCGATTCGAGCGGAACACCGGCCACGGACCAGAGGCGGATCTCCAAGCGCGCCGCTATCGCCACCTTGGTGTCGTTGCAGGCGATCACGACGAGGCCGTTCAGCCCGTCGTCGCTCACGAGCACGGAGACCGGAGCGAGCACCCGCCGCAGCGCGTACCAGGGCGCCTTGGGAGCCCCACCGCTGTCCGTCAGGCCCCAGCCGGCACCGGGTGCGAGGTCCCGCAGCGTCCAGACCAGCGCGCCGGCGCATCCGGAATTGGGCCGCCGCCACCGCGCGAAGGCCTCCGTCATCAACACGCACGTGACCGCACGGCCGAGGTCGAGGTACCGCTCCGGGTCCTCCATCCGCACCAGCATCGGATCCAGGTCGAAAACCTGGCGCACGTAGTGGTCCCGGACATCCTCGAAATCCCACGAGGCGCCGCGGTCCCTCGGCACACCCGCCTTCCAGGCCGGATGGTGACCTGCGACAGCAGCTGATCCGAACCACCGCTCCACCCCCGGGGCCTCCGGGGGAATGCTCAGTGCCAGGCACTCGGCGGCGAAGCGCACCCCGGCGGTCCGGACGTCCGATAGGGGCCGCAGGTAGGCACCGACCCCGTAGTAGTGAGCGACACCGGACGAGACATCCGTCGGCAGCACACCGCCGGTGGGAGTCGACGGTACGTACGGCACCTCCAGCACACGCTGCCGCAGCAACTCGGGGATCAGCGTGTTGACCGCCGTCACGGCCGAGCGGTCGCGTTGGATACCCAGCAACGCTGGCTGCTGTTCGGTCTCGCTGCCGCCGCTGAGCACGGCGAGGCAGGGTCGACCGGACATCCGCTCGACGAGCTGTGTCACCTCGGCTGCCAACTCCGCGAGGAACCCGTCGTCGTCAGGCGGGTCCAGCGTTGCCAACATGACGTCCTGCCACACCAGCATGCCGACCTCGGTACACAGGTCGTAGAAGGTATCCGTCTCGTACAGCGTGCCCCCGACGACGCGCAGCATGTTGAACCCGGCGTCGCGCGCCAGTTCGATCGTGGCGCGGAGTTGTGCAGTGTCCGCGCGCAGGGAGACAGGGTCCGGTGGCATCCAGCACGCGCCACGGGCGAACAACGGCACACCGTTGAACCGGAGCTGGAAGCCGCCGGCGGAGCGGTCCACGGTGACGTTGCGGAATCCGATGTCGCGCAGCCGGACCTCGTACCCGTCAACAACGACCGAGACCGGGTAGCGGTACGGCAGACCGTGGGTGTGCGGCCACCACGGCCGCACCCGCGGCACCCGTACCCGGGCGCGCAGCGCACCATTGGTGAGGGTGGCCTCGGCGATCGCGTCGCCGACGTGGACCGTTGCCCGCCTCGCCGGTTCCGGCGCCAGGAGCCCGGCCTCCACCACCACCACACCCTCGTCACCGTCAAGCCGGGCCGACAGGTGGTGGCTCACGACGTACGGGCGGTCGACGGCGCGCAGCGATACGGCTCGCCACGGACCCACCGGCGGTGCGCTACCGGCCCAGGCCGGGGCACGCCCGAGCAGTGACGTGCGCAACCAGCGCCACCCCTGCTGCGTCACGAGCGAGGATTTCCAACGCGGTCGAGGGCGCCGGGCAGTCACGAGGGGTAGGGTCGCCCGGCAGCGGATCTCGACCGTGACCGTACGCGGCAGGGCGGCCAGCTCAACGGCATGCGACCGGAACATGTTCTCGCTGTGTAGCACGTGCGTTCCGGCGAGCCAGACGTCCGCCACGGTGGCGAGCCCTTCCACGGTGAGCAACCAACCGGCAGGGCAGTGCACCACATCGATGACGGTGCGCCACCACCAATCGCACCCGTCGAGGTCCTCCCCGGCCACCGGTGCCCTGCCGTTGTCCCTCAGGACCTCGGCGGCGGTGCCCGGCACCCGGGCAAGCATCCAGCCATCGTCGGGTAGATCCTCCGGCGACTCCGCCGCCCCGGGCGGCGACGAGAGCGCCTCCCATTCGGCGACGTCGAGCAGGTTCATCGTGAGACCCTCTCCGCCGCGTGACCGATCGGTGATCCGCCGCCCACCCCAGCTGCCATCGCGGCGAGGCCGTCCGCCCAGCGAGCCGCCATGACCGCTACCGCGGGTCGTGTCTCGACAGCACGGCCGCGAGTGATCCGCGACAATTTGAACTGCAGACTCTTGGCCTCCGCAGCGACGGTCTCGAAGCACTCCGCCGCACGGTGCAGCGGAAGGTCCGCCCGGCCGTGCAGCCAGCGGGCGAACGAGCCGGCAAGCTGCGCCGTCGCGCCACACTGCCGAACGGTCGCGAACGCATACCGGTGGAACATGTCCTCGTTCCACCGCGGCAGCTGAACCAGTTCCTCCTCCAACCGGTGGCCGAGCCGGTCCACCGGGTTGTCGGCGGGCCGGCGTGCAAGGTGCGAGCGCGCCGCCCGGAGGGCCCGCGGCAGTACGTCAGACCGAACGACCCCATCGAGCCGGACCACCTCGACGTACGGGGGAAGGCCATGCCCGCCGCCGTCGCCGGCCAGAAAGAGCCCTTCGAAGTCATCGCCGGACAGATCGTGGTAGCCGGTGTTGTGGAAGTACTCCAGCCGCCTGCCGACACGGTCGACCGCGTTAGGCACGATCGTCGACTTCACGTGCTCGGTGTGATAAGACCGGCCGGAGGTGTCGGGCAGGAACCACGAGTCGACCTCGACCGTCAGCAACCGTCCGGCACCCAGGAAGTGCTCGATGTGGTCGATCAGCGGCCGCCAGAGGGTCACCTCGTCGACAACCAGCCCGAAGACGTCGCGCAGGTCTTCCGGTGGGAACTTCAGGAACTGCCACTGGTCGTCGAGGAAGTCGGCGGACAGCGTCGAGGCAAGTCCCGCGGCAGGGTCAAGGCCGAGCGCGTGGAGCACCTCGACCCACACGTCGAGACTGCAACTGGTCTCGCTCCAGATCTGGTCGCGCCCGTGCAGCGGGTGAGCGACGTGATGCTGTGGGGAGACGGCGAGTACGCGTTTCATACGCCGACCGATCGGCGGACCTGCGCGGGCCAGGCGGTGGGATGGGGTCCGTGCACCCGGAGCAACGCCAAGGCGAGCCGTTCAAGCCCGAAACCGACACAACTCGTGTGTGCGGTCGCCCCGTCGGCACATCTGATGTCGAAGGCGTGACCGAAGCGGTCACGATGGGCGTTGCAGGAGGCCAGGGCGGTGGGGGTGGAACTGTCGCCGTGGTAGAGCTCCGTGACGAGTTCGATCTTCCCGCCGTCTTCCCGCTGATGCGTCGCGAGCAGCTTTCCGGCCCTACCGAAGAAGGGATCGTTCGCCGTGACGGCCCGAACCGGTAGCCGCAGCTCGTGCAGCGCATCCTGTCCGCGCTCGACCCAACGGTCGCGGAACCCCGTCGCGTCGGCCGCGTTGCCGAGGAACAGGAACTCCCGCTGCCGGAACGACTGCATACGGGCCGGGTCCACCGACGGTTCCCGCCGGAAGCAGTGGCCCAACAGGTCGACCCGCCGGCCGGGTCCGGGCAGCTCCCCTCGGAACATCGCAAAGACCGGCTGGCACGCCGCGGAGACCAGCATGAGACCCGCCGGGGCGAGGCAGTCGGTCCAGTGCCGCCGACGCAGCACGGTGTGGTCGCCCTCGTCGCCCTCGTCGCCGTCGAAGCCGTACACGGCTCCGGCGAGCTGCGGAAAGGAGGCGAGGTAGCCGGCGCGGAGGTAATCGTCCGTTCCGCACACCGGGGGCAGGCGCAGATGCAGCGCGTCCTCACTGCTGGTGAGCGTCAGCAGCCACGCATCGACCGCCTGGACGATGGACTCGAACCCGCCGGTGAAGGCGTACAGCCCGTCCGGGCCCAACGGCACCAGGTGCCCCGCCTCCACGAGTGCGGCACGGAAACCGGCCGGTCCACCGTCGTCGATCATCACCACCTCCGCACGGAGAGCAGCAACTGCGCGGTGCCGTTGAGCACCCGATCGTTGTTGACCATGACGAGGCCGCCGTAGGCGTCACGCAGCATCCGCCCCATCGCATACTCGCCCTCTTCCCGGTAACCGGCCATCCCGGTCACCACCAAGGCACCACTCACCACATCGACGCACAGTGCGGAAGCCGACACCTTGAGGTTGTTCATGAAGACTGTATCGTCGGGCGCCGGTGGGGCGACGCCATCACGCTCATCGAGCCGCCGCGCTGCCGCGTACACCAGTTCACGTAGCTGTTGCTGAGCTGCGGACAGTTCGGCCAAGCGGACGGCGCCAACCGGCATCGTCCCGGGAGCCCTTCGCGCCGCCGCCTGGACGAAGCGCGACGCGCGTTCGAGTGCTCCGGTCGCGATGCCGAGCCAGACCGCCGCCCACAGCGTGTGCGCCACCGGCAGCATCGTCGTGGCGAGAATGGTCTCGAAGGAGTCGTCCAGCACCGCGTCGAGCGGCGCGGTGGCACGGAGACGGTACGGCAGGCTCCTGGTGCCACGGAGCCCCATCAGTTCCGGTTCTCCGGTGCGCTGCAGGTCGAGATCATCACGTCGGCAGGCCATGAGTATCTGATCGCTGGGTGGGCCGGTCGGGGTACGTCGCGCCGTTACGAGGATGGCGTCTGCCTCCTCGGCGTAGGAGATCACTCGGGTGCGCTTGTCCACGTGGGCAACGCCGTCACGCTGGTGCACGGCGCACGCGCTGGCCCGGACGTCGCCGCCGCCGTGTTCCGAGGTCGCCGAGCCGAGCAGAATCTGCTGGTCGGCGACCTCTCGGAGAATGTCCCGGAGAACCCGGCTGCGGCCGTGCCGCACGAGACAGGCGACCTGGATCTGGTGCATGGCCAAGATGAGCGCCGTCGATGCGCAACGGCGGGCGAGCACGTCGACGGCCTGAGCGACGTCGGTCACTCCGGCCCCTTCCCCACCCAACGCGGGAGGTACCAGTGCCGACAGCAGCCGCGACTGCCGCAACGCGCCGAACGACTCGGTGGGAAACCGGCCCTCGCGGTCGACAGCCGCAGCCCACGCGCTGGTCACCTCGTCCGCAATCACTGCGGCCCGACCGTGCAGCGAGGCCGGGTCGACGCCGGTGCTGGTCATGCGGCCCCTCCCACCGTGGTTTCCCGCAGGGCGGCCTTGATGGAGGAAATGCTGGTGAAGGTCTGCTTCGTCAGCAGGTGGTCCGGGAACTCGACGTCGAAGGCGTCCTCAAGCGCAAGCATCACACTGACACTGGCCAGCGACGTCATTCCCGCCTGGTACAGGTCGGTGTGCTCGTCGAGCTTCTCGACCGACACCGGTAGGCGGGCGTGCTCTCGCAAGACCCGCCGGATGACGTCCGCCCACGTTCGCCTATTGTCCGTCGACAAGGGCTGCGCTCCCTTCGCCCGAAGGCTCGGTGTGAGCCGGCACGAGGGGCGACCCACCTGGTGTAGGCGCCGGTGCCGTCCACGGCGTGAACGAGAGGGGCCGCTCGGCGGCCGTCCGGGCCCGTGACAGCAGCCTGGCGGTCGGACGGCGGATGAGCAGATCACCGAGCACGAGTGCGTCGAGGTCGCTGCGCAGCAGCGTGTCGACCGCGTCGTCGGCGGTCAGCACGATGGGCTCGCCCGCCACGTTGAAGGAGGTATTGACCAGCACGGGTACACCGGTGCGCTCCCCGAACGCCCTCAGGAGGCGGTAGAACCGGTCGTGGTGGGGATGGACCAGTTGCGGACGGGCAGAGCCGTCCACATGCACGGCGGCCGGGATGTGTGCCCGCGACCCGGCCCGGACCGGCCAGGCCGCCAGCATGAAATCAGCGAGTGCGCTGGGCTCCCCGTCGAAGAAGCGGCCGAACTCGCTGACCGGCAGCGCCGGCGCCAGTGGACGCCACGGCTCCCGGCCCTTGAGCCGGTTGACGTGTGACAGGGCTTGCCACCGTCGCGGGTCGCAGAGGATGCTGCGAGCGCCCAGAGCACGCTGGCCGATCTCCGCGCGCCCCTGCCACCACCCGACCACCAGGCCGTCGGCCAGATGTCGTGCGACGACGTCCGGGACAGACTCGTCGTCAAGCTGCTCCACCTCGAACCCGCTGAGCCGTCGCAGTGGCGGCTTGTCGAGCCCGGGCGGGGTCGGTGCCCAGAACGGGTGCGCGAGCCTCGATGGTGGCGGTGCCACGCCAGCGATCTCACGCTCGGCCAGCAGGGCGGCGCCGAGGCTCACCCCCGCGTCGTGCGGGAACGGGGGCACCCACACCTCGTCGAACAGTCCCGCGCGGTGCAGCCGTCCGTTCGCGGCACAGTTGAGCGCCACGCCGCCCGCCATCACCAGCCGGTCGGCGCCCGTGAGCCGACCCGCGAGCCGCGCCAACGAGAGGATGGTCTCCTCCAGCGCCTGTTGCATGGAGGCAGCGACATCCGCGTACGCCATCACGTCGTCGCCGCTGCCGGCGCTGAAGGGCGGCGTGGCGGTGCGCAGCCATGCGCGGGTGCGGCTGCGGGAGAGCATGAATTGCTGGCGGGCGGGTGCGTCCGGTGGTGGGCTCCCGCGGACGACGTAACCGTCCGGGGTCGCGACCAATGGCACCGACTGGTCGGGCTGGCCGTAGGCGGCCAGTCCCATCAGTTTGCCCGCTCCCCAGTGGGACAGCCCTACCCAGTCGGCCACCCAGCCGTAGAGGTGACCGAGTGACGCCTCGATTCCCCACGTCCTGATCACTTCGATCCCACTGGGTCCGCCTACGGCAAGGCTGGTCGACACCGTCTCTCCGCGGCCGTCGGCGATGAGGATCGCGGCGTGACGAAGGCCGCTGGTGTAGAAGGCGCTCGCGGCGTGCGCGACGTGGTGCTCGACGAATCGCAGATCCACGGTCGTCCGGGAGTCCCACAGTGGGCCGAGCATCCACCGCAGGAACTCGGTGCGGTCGTATCGCACTCCCTCGACCTCGCAGAGACGGGGCACGTTCCATCCAACCGCGATCGTGTGCACATCGCCGAGGCCGATTCCGCCGTGACGGAGGCAGGCGGCGACCGCTTCGGACGGGGATTCGCCCCGCGCGTACCGCTTCCGGCTCAACCGCTCCTGCTCGACCATGGCAATCAGTTCACTGTCGCGGAGCAGCACGGCGGAGCCGTCGTGAGGGCCGGTGTTGACGCCTAGCACGTACCGGCCAGGCCAGGCCGCCCGAGTCATCCCGGCCTGGCAGGGTCGCCGCCGGCGCGGAGCACCGCGCCGAGCCTGCAGAGGTCGCGGATCAGGTCGGGGTCGGCACAACGACCCTCGGGTGGAATTCCCAAGGCCGACACGAAGCGGTTCCAAAAGCACTTCATGGCCACCACCGCGGTCAGCTCCAACAGCTCCTCGTCGTCGACGTACCGGCGCAGCGTGCCGACGACCTCCGGCGGTATCGCCGATGGTGCGAGGACGACCCACCTGGCATACTCCAGCCCCGCCACGACGCGAGCGTCGAACGCGGCAAACGGCGTGGCGAGCGCACGCAGTTGCGCGGCCGTGACCTGTTCCTCCAGCGCGACCGCCGCAGCGTCGTCGACGCAGTACGCGCAACCGTTCAACATGGACGTGTACACGCACAGGATCGCTTGCGTAGCCGCATCCAGCCGGGTCAATGATACGTACATGTGCTCAGCACGAACCGTCGCCTGCCACGTCGGCACCGATCGAGCGACGGCGGCGGTGAGGTTCCTGACCCGTCCCCATCGCTCGATGTCGGCAGCAAACGCCCGACGCAGCGCTGCCGGCATGTCGGCAGCGTCCTGGGCGGCCGTCGAGGCGGTCGTGCCTCCCGTCGCCCGGTTGCCGGGATTCATCGCAGCACCATCGCGGTAACCTCGCGCTCCGCGTCCACGAGGCGCTCCAGCAGGCGGATCACCCGCTGTCGACGGTGACCGACGAGCCGGTCGTCGTACGTGCCGAGCATGTGCACCAGGTACCAGTCGTCGGCCAAGCTCACGAGGCGGTCCCGGACCGGCACCACCTCCGCGACACCATGTTCCGCGAGGTGCCGGAACAGCTTGGCGGCCTGGTAACGCTCTCCGGCGGCCCGGCAGACGTCGATCTGACCGTCGCCGTGTCCGGCCCAGCGGAGAAAGGCCTCCAGCGCAAGCGTGGACCGGGAATGCGTCTGTCCCAGGTGGCGCCGGACCGCGGACAGCACCGCCGCCGGGGACAGTTCCCGGATCGGGTCCCGGGTCAGCGCGTACAGCTTCATAGGCTCGACCCGCCCCTGGCACGGCGCACCACGCATCGTCTCGTAGGCATCACCCGTCACGGTCATCACCTGATCGCCCGATCGCGCGGCGAGGAAACGGACCGCCGTCGGGGTGCGCTCCAGCACGAGGACGGCATGGATGACGTGCCGGTCGGAAGCGAGGTGACCGGGCAGGTGATACTCGTCCACCTCGGCGACGAAGGGGCGACCGGCGGCGGAGAGGTCGAGCTCGCGTGTTCGTGCGGCGCCGGGTTCGCCGAACCTCTCGATCGTGACCACGGCGCCGCAGACCTCGGTCAGCACCTGGTTCCAGGTCATCGCGCCGAACAGGACCCCGGGTCCTCTGAACTGGCAGCCCCACGCCAGCCCGAGAATCTCCGCGTAGTCACCATGACCTCGCCTCTTCAACGCATGAGCCAAGAGTTGCCAGTGACAGGTGGCAATGGGAGCATCTGCCCAATTCGGCCCGTTGAGGTCCGATGCCGCGAGGGAGCGCATCACGTCTCGCCCGCATGGCGTGTCTTCATCTGACCCTCCCCACACAACACTTCCCAGGTCAGGGATCGCAGGACACCGAGGGCTGTCATCTGGCAAGGAACCGCGAGGTATTCGAGTGGCCACATGCAATCGAACTCGTCCTCGAGTGCCATCATGAGATTTACGAGCCCAAATGAATCGACCCCGGCATCGGACATCGCCAGTTCATCCGGCGGAACCGTTTTCACCTGAAGCATCGTCGCCACGACACGATCGAATGCTTGATCAAATGCGTCGCGCGCCGCCTCTGGCTGCACGCTCAACGGAAGTCACCCATCCATCTCGTCGAACAATGAAGGTTGAAGGTCGATGGCGACAACGTGCCGATCCGTGCCGATAGCGACATGCCCCTCCCACAGGTCCACCGCGTATGCGGGTGACGCCTGGGGCAGGCTCAGAAAGCGGCGCGTCTGCACGTCCCAGGCCCGGACCGAAAGATCATCGCTGGTGGACACGATGACGGCCCGGTCCTGGAACGTCCCTATCGCAACACCCCAGACGCCATCTGCATGACCGCGAAGTGTAATCGTTGCCACACCAGTCGTATAGTCCCAGACGCGAATTGTCCGATCCGCACTGGATGCAACGACAACCGTCTTCCCGCGCACGCGGCCGAATCGAACGAACCGCGTACCTCGGGTATGTCCATGAAGCCGGCGGATGAGGTGGCCCGAGTCCGCGTCCCAGATCCAGATGCTGCGGTCGGTACTGGCGGCCGCGATCACCGGCCGTCCGTCCACGGTCTGGTAGGCAACGCCCCAGATCCTCTCCTGCGAACCCTTCAACACGTGCAACGTCCTGCCGTCGAACGCGTCAACGACGCGGACCGTACGGTCGCGACTGCCCGAAACGAGTACCGGCCGCCCGTGAAGGCATCCGGCGGTTACGCCCCACACGCTGCGGGCATGACCGGGGAACTCAGCGACGGGAGCGCCATCCTGCGCGTCCCACAGGCGCACCATCGCGTCGTGGCCACCGGAGAGCACCATCGCACGCCCGTCGACCTCGAATGTGGCCACCGCCAACGTGCCGCCGTTGTGGCCGTGCCACCCCTCCACCAACTCGCCGGTCGTCCCGTCACGAACATGCAGCCGGCCGTCCTGGGACCCGGAGACGATGATCCGCCGCCCGTCGAGCTCGGCGAACGCGACCGACCGGACCGGGCCAGCGTGCACGTCCGGTGAACTGCGCGCCACCGTCGCGGCCCGGCCCCACTGCCAGATGCTGGCGACCCCGCCAGCGGACGGCGCCGGCGGCGCCACGCTGTGACCATCTGCGGGATCCCATACGCGGATCGACCGGTCGGCGCTCGCCGACACCAGCCGCAGCTCATCCCTCAGCATGCGGAAAGCAAGCCCGCGAATGCCGCCGAGATGGCCGTGCAGCACCATCCGGCAGGTGCCGGTCAGGCAGTCCCAGAGCCGAATCGTCATGTCGCTGCTGCCCGACGCGAGCATCGGCACACCGGCCAGCACGGCAAACGCAAGGCTGGTCACACCCGCCTCGTGCTCGGCGAACCGGTGCATGACTTCGCCGGTGACACCGTCCCACAACCAGACCGACTCGTCAGCGTTGCCCGACGCGACGAACGAGCGCTCGCCCGACCGTCCCACCGCCACCGCCATGACGCTGCCGGTGGGGCCGGTCAGGCTGAGCAGGTTCTCCCGGTCGGTCGTGCGCCAGACGTTGACCACCCGATCCAGGCCACCCGACACCACCACGGGCACTCCGGCGAGGTCTCCGGCGGTCAGCGCGGACACCGCGTCCCGGTGGGCGTGCCACTCACCGAGCAGCGCGCCGGGCTCCATGCGAAGGCTGCGCAGCATGCCGTCCTCGCCACCGGCGATCACAACCAGTTCCGTACCGTCCTGCCGGGTGACGCACGTGACGGGCGAGGCGGTGGGCGCGCGGCTCAGCAGCATGCCCGAGTCCGGATCCCACAGTCGCACGGTGCCGTCCGCGCTGCCCGACACGAGTCGCGGCGCACCCGCCACAGTGACCAAAAGCAGCGCCGGGATGCTCTCGTGGTGCGCCTTCCAGTCCAGGAGCTGCCCCGCCGTGTCGACGCTCCACGTCTGGATGTGGTGGTCCTCGGTGGAGGTGACCAGCAGCTCGCCGGTGTCGAAGTCCGCGGTGGCCAGCGCCGAGATGTCCTGTGAACCGATCTGAGGCCGTTCCAGTACGGCGGCCTGCCGACCGGCGGTGAACAGCAGCCGCCACGGGAGATAGGCGGCATAGGCGCTCGCATCGAGTCGACGGCCCAGCTCCTCGCTGGCGTACTCGAGGTCGAGATTGACCACCCGCTGTACGAAGGTGCCGCCGACCCGCGACGCCCCGAGCCGCATGTAGGCCCGCACGACACCGCTCACCGCTGGATCGGAATGCGCGGACAGCGACGGCAACTCCGGCAACAGCCGCTCCGGATCCACCGCCCCCAGAAATCCCGCGTCCTTCACCAGATCGGCGAGAAGGTCACCGCTCGATGCGTGAGTCGGCAGGTGTTGCCGAATGTAGGCGTTGACGCCGAGCCAACCGAGACTGGCCTGCCGGACGTAGGCAACGAGCAGGTCAGCGATGCGACGTTGGGTGCCATCATGCGGGTCCACAACGGTATCCTTCCGAAGAGCACGCCGTCACACTTCGGTCAGCATATTCGCCCGAGAGGGTCACCGCGTCCGCTCGCCCTGACGAAAATTCGAAGGTATCGTGCCGCTTGTGAGGTCAACTCGCCCTTCCCGGTCGGACCTCGTCCATGACTGACGACTTTGACGTTCTTCGACGTCATCTCGTGACCATCGCTACTGCCACGTACGAAGACCCGACGTGGGAGGACCTGCCGGGTGTCCATGACGAAGTGGCGGTGTTGCGTGATTGGCTCTGCGCCGAACACCTGACCGACCGGCGATTCGAGGTGCGCTGGCCCGAACTCGCCGACGACCCTACCGAGGACGACATCCGGGGCCGGCTCAAGCATCTCGCCCGTGACCGCGTGTGGACGGACGCTGACGCGGCAGTGCTGTACGTGACGGGCCACGGCGTCGAGGCCGACTCGACACACTACCTGATTCTGCGCAAGAGCGTCGGGTCCATGCTCGCTACCACCGCGCTGCGGACCTCCGACCTCATCAGCTGGCTGGCCGACACACCGATCCACCACCTGCTGATCATCATCGACGCCTGCTACGCCGGCCAGGTCGCGCACGATGCCATGCGGCTGAGTCGGCAGCTTCACCGCCGCTGGCTGATTCTACCGAGCGTCACTCGCGACGAGAAGGCGGTGACCGGGGCACTCACCTCTGCGATCGTCAAGTTCCTCGACGCACTGCGCGAACCGGAAGGACGACGCTACGGGGAAGGCCCGTACATCGACGTGGCGGCGTTCGTCCAGGACGTGCAGGAGCACCTGGGGCCTGGCCAGTCGCTGTATCCGCTCTACGGCGGCCAGTTGGCAGGGCCGCACGTCTGCCTGCCCAACCCACACCACCAGCGCAGCGCGGTACTCGAGATCGGCCCGGCCCGGCACGAGCTCGCACTGCCCAGACAGGAACTGGAGACCCATTGGTCACCGCGTTCGCGCGGGGTGGCTACCGGCGAACAGGCCGGTTGGCTCTTCACCGGGCGGGGCGCCCTCATGCGAAAGTTGATCGCCGCCGCAACCAGCCGGCCCCGCGTGACGGTCATCTCCGGTGGCGCTGGCAGCGGCAAGTCCGCGGTCCTGGCGCGCCTGGTGACCCTGAGCGACCGACAGTTCGCCGAGGAGTACGCGGAGGAGATCGCCGCCGTGCCGGCCGGGCTCCGGCCCCCGCTCGACGCCGTCGACGTCGCCGTCCTGGCCACCGGGAAACTGCACACGCAGGTCCTGAAGCAGATCTGCGACGCCCTGCGCGTACCCCCGCCGGAGACCGGCTCGCCGGAGCCCACCGTGGACCAGCGCCTCGCCTCGTTCCATGCCTGGCTCAAGTCCCGGGCGACGCCCATCACCGTCGTCATCGACGCCCTCGACGAGGCGACGGATCCGGTCGTGCTCGTCCGTGAAGTGCTCGCCTTCCTGGAGCCCGACCCAGCGAACCCGAAGATCCGGCTTCTCATCGGCGTCCGTTCACTCGCCGCGCCGAACCGGGCGGCGCACGCGGGTTCTTCGCCCGCCGCCATGCCACTGGCCGACCTGGCCGAGTCCGTCCTGCACGCCGAACGTATCCCGGTGGACGAGGCACCATGGTGGGACCAGCGCGACGTCGTCGCCTACGTGCAGAGCATCTTGACACGCACCAGGAACTCCCCGTACGCGTCGATTGACATCGCGGACACCGAAGGTGTCGCGGGGGCTGTCGGTACCCGCGCCGCCCGCTCGTTCCTGGTCGCCCGGATCGCCGCCTCATCGCTCGCCGGACGTCAGAAGGTTATTCAGGCCGACGATCCCTCGTGGCTCAAGGCACTCGACGACGGATTGCTCGGTGTGTTCCGCGACGACCTGCACAACAGCATCGCGAGCGCTGCCGACCGGCACCGCGCAGTCGTCCTGATGCGAGCCGTCGCCTTCGCGTTCGGGGCCGGGCTGCCTTGGCGCGGATTGTGGCCGCTGGTCGCCAGCGCGGTCGACGAGGACGGCGGCCAGTACGGCGACTCGGACATCGTCGCGCTGTTGACCTCGAGGCTCGGCGCCTACCTGATCACAGATCGGGACAACGGCATGACCGTCTACCGCCTCTTCCACGACTCCCTGCGCAGCACCTTACGAGACCGATGGCGGGAACTCCTACGGCTGCCTGCCCCTCTCCCCGGTCAGGGATCCCGTCAGGAAGCGAGCCGCCGTTGAGAAGCGGCATCCTCCTCAGCGTGCGTGCCACTGGCGGCCCTCGGGCATTTTGGGACGGAGGTAGGCGCGGCAGCATGCCCTTTGGCATTGATATTCTCCTCTGCTGTTGGCCGCGACTACACAGTAGAGATCGACAGCAACCGCGGATGACGTCGGCTCAGCGGTGCGGAGCGCGCAAGGGATTGAGACCACCGGGTAACCGCCCGCCCGTACTCGCACAGGCATACCTCGAGGTTGCCACTACGGCCCCCGCCGCCACTGTCTCAAGCCGTCAACCGGCCGAGACGGAGGTACGACGCCGGCTCGACCACACCAGACGCGGGTACAGCAGAATGGCCACCAAGACGCCGGATTCGGTCTCGATCATGTACATCGAGTACAACTCTGGGGCGACATCGACCAGGGTCCATGATCGCCGTTCGTGGCGAACTACAACTCACGCCCAGGTAGCCGCATCAGCCGATTGCTGGCGCCGACGTCCCGGCTCGTGTTCGATGATCGACACGAACCGGTGGCCATCTCGGGCTGCGCATCGTCGGCGTAATCTCGATCGGTCGACAATCACCGTAGCTGGACTCGGCGGGGCCGGGCTGCCAACGGCCCCTTCGGCGACCTGCGCGGCTATCCCGGGGCCGGGTGATGCCACTGTGGCCCACTACGCCGTTCTTGGGTAATTGGCCGCGGTCGCGTACCGGCCGCAGCCCGGTCAGCGAACCCCTGCGCGACAGACGCGAACCACGTCGACAAGGCGAGAGAGCTCAGCCGTGGCGAAGTACGGCCCTGTGACCGACTCCCTGAAGTGGCACGAACAAGGCGAACTTTGGATATCGTTTCAACGGCTCCCGGAAGGTCCCGACGTGCGCGGGCCCGCGAGTGCCGGAGCTGCGCCCGCCGCCGAGCAGCTGGCCGGGCTGTTGCGGGAGCAGGGCAACCTCGAGCGTCACGGGATTCGGGCTGAAACTTGTGTCGCTGAGCTCCAGCGCCACCGAGATGTCCACGATCGGCTTCAAACAGGCGGCCGAGGCATCTCCCAGACTCGCTCGAACTCCCTAGCCACCTGCGGCCACACCAGCGCAAGACCGTCCGCCACCGAACGGATCTCTGCGGCCTGCGGCCCGCAGATGACGAACTCGTGCGGGATCAGCCGACCCGACTGGTCCTTACGCCCCAGCGGATCCGCGATGCGTAACGCCACCCTGTCCCCGAGAGGGTGGCAGATCTCCGGCGCATCGCCAGCGCCCACGAAAGCGGCTTCGTACTCCGGAAGGGGGTCCGGGAACCCGCCGGTGAGCAGGAAACGGAAACCCCACACCCGGCCGCGGGTGGCCCAGATGAGGCTCATCGCACGCTCCGGAGCAGGATCTGGTTCTCTTCGCCCTTCTCCAAGTCTATCCGGAAGCCGGTCAGTGTGGCCGAGAGGAACTCCTTCTTGGACAGTGCCTCGGCGTTGGCCGCCCGGAGCTTGTCCCCGGCCAGTTTCGCTGCGTTGCTCAAGAGGTCGGGACCGACGAGGTTCATCAGCAGGCCCAGCGGACCGGGCAGCCTGGTCCTAGCCAGCAGCGCGAGTGCCAGGTCGTCGGCACGGCCGAGAAGACCCTCGAACAAGCGTGCTGGGAGCCGTGTCAACTCGTGCCACCGGTGATGCCGCTCGAACGGCAGGACGGCGGCCAGCGGCATGATCAGATCTAACCCGACCCGATCGGTCACCGTGATCTTGCCCGGCTCGAACTTCGCCGACGAGAGCAGCACGAAATCCTCGCCCACCGACAGCGCCTCGCGGCCCTCCACCAGCCCGGCGATCGCCTCGCGCATCTGCTCGAGGTCGTCGCATGCCTTGGCGACGAGCAGATCACGGAACCTGTACACGTCCACGTCCGGCAGGAGGTCGGCCTTCGACAGCGCCATCACCCATATCCGGGGGAACTGGGCGAGCGGCTTGCCGTCCTCCAGCAGCTCGTCCCGTAGCGACAGCACGCCGTTGCGGAAATTGCTGAACAGAGACTTGAGGTACCGGTCCTCCTCGCCCGCGTTGTCGAGCAGCTTCTGGCCATCCACCAGCAGCAGGGCGACGTCCGAGCTCAGCAGGGACCGGAATGTGTCGGCGCGGCGCTGGGCCTCCTCGGGGCTCTGCACGGACTGCTCGAACCACTCCCCCGGATAGTCGTGCCAGACCAACCGCAGCACGTCGAACGGCCGGGACTTCGCCGCCGCGGGATCTGATCCGTCCTTCATCTGTACCTTGAAGGCGTACGACGTGGCGGCAAAGCGGGTGGTGAGCGGCAGCGTTCCCTCGTCCTTCATGCCGAGGTAGTTCTTGTGTAGCCGGTTGCCCTGGCCGATGTCTTCGGCCAGGACGTGGAAGAGGCTCCTCTTCACATACTGCGGCTCCTGCGTGGCACCGTAGAACGACGAGAGTAGGACGGTCTTTCCGCTGCCGCTCTCCCCGAACACTGCAATGTGCTGCTCGAACGCCCTCGGTTGCATGTGAGGACCTTACGCGAACCGGCGATCATCGCCGTGCACCGGCCAAGGGGCCGGGCGCATCGGAAAGGAAGGCGATCGGCAAGCGCGGCACCGGCTTGCAGCCCAGCGGGCGGTTGAAGGTCAACAAGACCAAGGTCAAGACCGAGACCCGCCTGGACCGCAAGTACCTCATCGCAACCTCGGACCCGCACATCAGCGCCGAGGACGTCGCTCTGGGCTACAAAAACCTCCTGGAAGCCGAACGCGGCTTCCGCGACCTGAAGTCCGACCTACTACTCCGCCCGGTCTTCCACCGCCTCGAACACCGCATCCGCGCCCACGCGCTCATCTGCTGGCTCGCCCTGCTCCTGACCCGCGTCGCGGAACGCGCCAGCGGCCTCACGTGGCGAAACATCAACCGGCAACTCGGGCGAATCGCACAGGTAACCCTCGCCGGCCCCGCCGGCACCGTCGTGCAGACCACCCCACTCAAGCCCGAACAGAAGGCCATCTACCAGGCACTTTCCATCCAGCCGCCACCCCGGGTCACCACCTTCGACCCCACATAACCAAGATCGACGAGAGTGCCGAGGGCGTGGACACACGACCCCCTTCTAAGGGACGTCTCGTAACTGGTTGAAGGCGTTGCCCGGCGCGGGGCCGGTGGTCAGCCGGCGAGGATGATGTTGTGGAGGTTGGCGATGCCGGAAGCGGCGTCGGCCAATGTGTGGGCGGCGCGGCGGTAGTCGCGCAGGATCTTGAAGCAATTCATCCTGGCCAGAGCGTGTTCGACGCCTGCTCGAACGGTTCTGTGTTCGACGTTGAGGGCTTCCTTCCAGGCTGGCAGGTCGCTGCCGTCGGTGGGCTTGCGGTACGGCATGATCACCTCGGCGTTGCCGCGGTAGCCGCCGTCGGCCATCACCGGCCGGCCGTCCAGCTTCTCCTGGATGCCCGAGGTGCGGTAGACGATGGTGTCGTTGCGGTTGCCGGGCTGCGGGTCGCCGACGGCGATGACCAGGCGGGTGCTGGCGTCGATGGCGACCTGCAGGTTCGTCGAGTACCGGTAGTTCTTGCTCCGGGCGGCCAGCCGGTGATCACGGGTCGGGACCAGGGTGCCGTCGACGATCGCGATCTGCTCGACCGGCCGCTTACGCACCGGCGCCAGGGCCAGCAGCGGCGCGAGGGTGTCGATGACCCGATGCGCCGCAGAGTGCGACACCCCGAACAGCGGACCGATCTGCCGCATCGTCAAGTTCGTACCTTAGTACGCGGCCACCAGCAACACCCGATCCGGCAGGTCCAGGGCCCACTGCCGACCCGGCCGGCCATCAGCGACGGCGTCACCGCCACGCTCGGCGACCAGCCGGACCAGCGTGCGGAACTGGGCGGGCTGCAGCCCGGTGAACGGGAAGATCCGCTCCGGGCGGCCTGCCGTGATCACCTGCACCCCGGCATCCTGCCCTGCCGTCCCTAACAGACAGACACCAGGGTTACGAGACATCCCTTAGACGTACGTTAATCTTTGCTGTCCATGCCGCGGATTCTGATGATCGTTCGACCACGAACTGCGGAACTCGGGTGGAACGATCCTCGCCACCAGGCCACGCCTATGCCGCCAATCACCGGGCTGCCCCTACCGGCCTGGGCGGCCGGTCGCCCTTGACTATTCGAGAAATCCGACGTGCTCCAGCACCTGCCGCAGCGCCGGGTCCGCGTCGGCGTGGCCACGTTCCAGACTCTTGACCGTCACGGTGAAGGCGTCTGGGGTGTTGTCGACGTGAAAAGTCTCCCAGCTACGGCACACGGGACAGCGTCGCCGGAGCAGGAAGGGGCGGAGCAGATGCAGCTGGCCGTCCTCGTTCGCCAGGTACAGACTTCCGACCTCAAGGTCATTACTAGTATGTGATCGCTGTCGGCCCGGCACGAGGGCGTTGTCGCCCATGAGTTCCTGATACTCCACCTCGGCGGTCCTCTGGATGGTGTCCCAGCGAAGGCCCGTGACGTGCACCAGGGGAAGGTCCGCAAGAAACGACGCTTGTTTCAGTAGGGTCGTGAGGTCGGCATGCGTTTCCTCTACGACAGAAGGAAGGTCACTCGCGTCGACCCGCCGAAGATGGGCTTTGTCGTTGCGTCGCCGAGCCAGACGCTGGCGGGCAGGTGCTGTTTCCGAGCCGGAAAAGGCCCGACTGAAGTCCCTTAGCGGGTTGCCATCGGGTACGCGCCGGAAGGCCTTGCTCTCCGCTGCCTCCTGAAGGATGGCGACCCAGTCCCCGAAGCCGGGCCCGTTGCTACCTCCCCGAGACAGTCGCCTCCGGATGCCGTCGACCGCGCCGAGGCGAAGACCCGCATCGCGCGAAAGCGACAGGACAACGAGCGCCGCGTAACACAGCAAGACCTCGCCAGTCTCCAGAATGGCTTCGTAAGCCGCCTCGTGGGAGCCTCTGGAGAGTTGAACCTGTACCTCGCTCCAGCGGTAGGCGATTGGGTGCGGGTAGCGGGTCCGCACCCGATGGCTGAAGTCGTCGAGCAGTGCCGCGGCGTGGACACGCATTCGCAGCTGACGTCCGGATTCCAATATTCGGCGCCTCGCGGTGACTGCGCTCTCATCCTCGAACACAGACCCGAGCAGCGCCTCGCACTCGTTCCTCCAGCTCTCCAGCTGCGATCTCGCGGCTTCGAGCCCCTCGAGAGTCGCGGCCAGCGCCGCATCGGGCTGCGGGATGGGCAGATCTCCCAGAACCGACGGGCTGAGACTGGCGACCGACAGCCCGGCGGCGTACGCCCGGACGAGCGGCGAGCGGAGGAACAGGACCGCGACGAGGTGTTGCGGCGCCTCCAAGCGCCCGTCAGCGCGAAGCGTCACGACACTGTCGTCTGCAGCCAGGGGCAGGTCGTCGGCGGTTACCTCCACGGCGACCAGATTGCCCAGCGCTTGTGGTGAGAAGAACCGCCGGAGCAGAATGTCTCCCGCTCGCAGTTGCCGATCCGGGGGAACCTCGGCCCACCGGGCTGAGTCGTCGGGGCCGGCTACCGTGCCATCGTGCCTGAGGTCTCGCCCCGACACGACCCGCACAAATCCATCCTGCCGCTGATCATGAAGAAGACGGCGATCCGCAGTTCGATGCAGAGCTGATGCCGGGAACGCGAACAGATCCTTCAAGGGAACTGTCGCACCCCATGCCTTCAGCTCCGACCATCGAGCGGTGGTGGCCGGATCGTGCAGCTCGATGGAAAGGCTTTCGCCCGCTCCTGGAGGGTCGGGCAGGACGTAGCCGAACTTTCCTGTGCCGCTCGCGCGGTCGAGAAGCCTACGGAAGTCGCCCTCCACCGCCTTGTCGTCCTCGTGCCGTGGAAGCCTGAAGAGCTTGAGGGGTTGAGGTGCCGACGAGCGCGGCCGCCAAAACACCGCAGCGATGTCGAAGCGCTCATGCACTCCGGCGAAGATGCCTGTCGCAAAGATGACAAGGCACGGCTGCCAGAAGTGATCAACGATCTCGCGGAACCTCCGCCCACCGGGAGAGGTTAGAGCGCTGGTCGGCAGCAAGGTCGCCAGGAGGGCTTCGGAATCGGTAGGCCGGGTTCCGGCTACGGCTATCTCATGAACAGACCGCAAGCGGCTCCCCGCTGCAGCCATAGTTGAGGATCCGGTCAGTCGCCCCCAGGGCGGAATCAACAACACCGGAGCGGTCCGGAGCAGGCTGGACGCGCGGTCCGCAAGATCCTCCGATGATCTGACCGGGTACGACCGCCAGTCATGGTCCAAACGTACGACAGCGTCGTCTTCCATAGTCACAACGGCTGGGTCGCTGTGCCCCAGAGCGCCAAAGGCCAGCTCAAGCAAGCGAAGGAACGTGTTGTGCCTAGCCGGGTGGGAGGGCGTGCCGTCGGTCACGCGGTGATGATATTCGCGATCAGCAACCGCCGATGCGGGAGACAGCTGCCGCGCCCATGCGGTCCCGAGGGCAGACGTCGGCTCAATGCGACCGGCCCATACTCCATTCGCAGCGCTCGTCGTCGGGCCGGTGGCCGGCGGCAGTGAGCGTCCGGGTTCGGCCCGCAGTTATGCATCCTCGTCCGCACGCTGCGGTGTATCCGCCCGAACGGTCGACCGGCCTGAACATGCTTCGAGTCCATGGCTCGTTACCCTTTGCCACTGGCGCTGCATGGGGTGTGATCCAGTAGGGCTGTCGGTGAACGAGAGGTGAGCGGTGGACGCGTTCGAGGTGCATCGGCGGCTGATCGAGGATTATCGGACCTTTACGGATGGTTTCGTCGACATCCACGACCAGCGGGTCCGGGAGCGCGTGGAGGCCGAGAGCGCCCGCGGAGCGCAGTGGCCAGCCCCATGGTCCTCCTTGAATCCGTCGTTCGAGCCAGGCGGTCGAGTGGATGACCTCGTACGTCGTGGCTTGCTACAGCAGGAATGCGCCCGGATCTTCCGCGTAAAGAAGGGTCCTGAGGATGTCGGGACTACGCCGATCACCCTGCACCGCCACCAGACCGATGCGGTAGAGGTCGCACGGACGGGCGCTTCTTACGTGCTCACTACCGGGACGGGCTCGGGCAAGTCGCTGGCGTACATGGTGCCGATCGTGGACCGGGTGCTACGGGAGGGCACAGGCCAGGGTGTTCGGGCAATCGTGGTCTACCCGATGAACGCGCTGGCGAACAGCCAGCAGGAGGAGATGCGCAAGTTCCTTGAGTTCGGCTACGGCGGGCATCCGCCGGTGACGTTCGCCCGGTACACGGGTCAGGAGACCGAGGAGGAGCGCCGAGCGATTCTCAAGCGCCGTCCGGATATCCTGCTGACGAACTACGTGATGCTGGAGCTGGTGCTGACCCGCCCGGAAGAGCGGCGCCCGCTGGTCGAGGCCGCGCAGGGATTGCGGTTCCTGGTACTCGACGAGCTGCACACCTATCGGGGCCGTCAGGGTGCGGACGTCGCCATGCTTGTCCGCCGGCTGCGAGATGCCTCCGGTGCCGGCACTTCATTGCAGTGCATCGGCACGTCGGCGACGATGGCCAACGCAGGGACTGTCGGCCAGCAGCAGGTCGAGGTCTCCGATGTCGCGTCGCGGATCTTCGGCACCGAAATCGGGCCGGAGCACGTGATCACCGAAACGCTCGTTCGAGCGACAACGACACGTGATCCAGACCCTGCGCAATTGGCGGCGGCGGTGACCGCACGCGGTGACGCCGAAGCGAACGATCCGGTGCTGCAGTCAGGGTTCGAGCGGCTCAGCGCCGATCCGCTGGCCTCATGGATCGAGGACACCTTCGGCGTCATGCCCGAGGAGGGCAGCGGACGTCTGGTTCGGCAGAAGCCAAAAAAGGTCACCGATGCGGCGCTTTTGCTCTCCGCGCTGACCGGGCACTCGGTGGAGCAGTGCGCGACGGCGATCCGCGCGACGCTGCTCGCCGGCTCGCGGGTTCGGGACGAGGCGACCGGCAGGCCGCTGTTCGCGTTCCGGCTCCACCAATTCCTGTCCAAGGGCGGCACGGTCTACGCGACGTTGGAGGCGGTGGCGTCGCGGGCAATCGAGACGACGTTCCAAATGGTGTTGCCGGGGCAGCCCGAGCGGCGACTCTATCCGCTGGCGTTCTGCCGTGAGTGCGGTCAGGAGTACCTGATCGCGCGCCGGGAGGGCGACCACCGAGCCGCGACGTTCCGGGCCCGGCATGGGTTACGGGTCAACGACAGTGACGACGGCTACCTATTCGTATCGGTGGACCGCGAGTGGCCAGCAGACCCTGTCGCTGAGGGACGTCTGCCGGGCTCGTGGCTGGCGGCCGACGGCGCGGGGCAACAAGTTGTGCAAGCTAGGCGACGTGACGTGCCGATTCGCTATCTGGTCCAGCCGGATGGCCGAGGCGTCGATGCTGGATCTTCGTACGATGCAGCTGATGACGCGGTGCTGGCAGCGTGGATCCCTGGGCCGTTCCGGTTCTGCCTCCGGTGCGGGGTATCGCACGAGCAGCTGCGCACCAGCGAGTTCACCAAGCTGGTCACGCTGGATCGCGAGGGCCGTAGTAGCGCCATGACGGTGGTGGCGTCGAGCGTGGTTCGCGCACTGCGGAGCCAGCCGGAATCCGCGCTGGGTGCCGACGCGCGCAAGTTGCTGACTTTCGTTGACAACCGGCAGGACGCGAGCCTGCAGGCGGGTCACTTCAACGACTTCGCGCTTGTAGTACAGCTTCGCGCCGCGTTGCACCGTGCCATGGTCGAGGCTGAGGCCGGTGGCGCTGACGGGTTGGATCCGCTGGACGTCACGTCGACGGTCACCCGCCGGCTTGGCCTGCAGGCCCGGGACTATGCGCTGGCCCCAGATGCCTTGGACCTGCGTGCGGCCGACCGGGCGCTGCGTGGAGTGGTGGAGTATCGAGTCCTCCGCGATCTGCAGCGTGGATGGCGGGTCACGCTGCCCAACCTCGAGCAGTCCGGCCTGATGACGGTCGACTACCCGGTGCTGGCGCTGTTGTCTGAGCGTGACGACCTGTGGGACGGCACGCACAAGGTGCTCGTCGACGCGGAGCCTGGGCAGCGCCTTGAGGTGACGAAGGTGCTCCTCGACGAAATGCGCCGGGTACTGGCCGTAGACGCTGAGGCGCTGACGCTAGAGTTCGTGGACCGGTTGCGCCGCCTGAGTCGGGAACACCTTACGGGGCTGTGGACCGTGCCAGAGACCGAGCCGGATCCGGCGATCGGGCTTGCCATCCCAGGCCGTGGCGGCCAGTGGCGCCCTCGTCACGCAATCTACCTGTCCGGGCTCGGCAGTTACGGTCGGTGGCTTCGGCACCGCGACCGGTTCGGCCGAACCCTGTCACCCGCTGAGGCCGATGACGTGATCTTCGCGTTGATGAAGGTGCTGGAGACGCACGGCGTGCTGGCCAAGGTCATCGAGAAGGACGTGACCGGCTACCGGGTGAAGTCGTCCGCGATGCTGCTTCGGGCCGGTGACGGCAAAGCTGGTGCGCCTGACCCCGTCCGGCGGCGGTTCGAGGCGGACCACCGGCCACGGGTTGTGCCGTTCTTCCGGGACCTCTACCTCGATGTCGGGTCCGGGTTGGCCGGGTTGAGAGCCGCCGAGCACACCGCGCAGGTACGTTCCGAAGAGCGGGAGGAACGCGAGCAGGAGTTTCGTAGCGGGGCCCGCCTACCGCTGCTGTTCTGCTCGCCGACGATGGAGCTTGGGGTCGACATCTCGTCCCTGAATGCGGTAGGGATGCGCAACGTGCCGCCGACACCGGCGAATTACGCGCAGCGCAGCGGGCGCGCGGGCCGCTCCGGGCAGCCGGCCCTGGTGGTCACCTACTGCGCCAGTGGCAACAGCCACGACGCCTACTACTTCGAGCGGTCGCACTTGATGGTCTCCGGTCAGGTGCAGGCGCCCCGGCTCGATCTCGCCAACGAGGACCTGATCCGGTCGCATGTTCACGCCATGTGGCTGGCGGAAACCGGCGTCCAGCTAAAGCGATCCATGGCCGATGTGCTGGCGTTGGATCTGCCACGCCAACCGGTTCAGGAAGTGCTGGCCGAAAAGCTGCGGCGACCCGAGGCAGCAGCGGCGGCTATCCGCGCCGGCCAGGCGTTGTTAGATCCGCTGCGACCGCTGCTGGCGCAGTCGGCGTGGTGGACGGTGCAGTGGGTGTCCCAGGTGGTCGGGTCGGCCTTTGAGTCGTTTGACCGGGCGTGCGGTCGGTGGCGAGACCTGTACACGACAGCTGACGCGGAGCGGCAGGCGGCGGCCGATCTCGCGGCTGACGCGACGGTCGGCCGGCAGAGCCGGGAGGATGCCGATCAACGCTATCGGGAGGCGCGGCAGCGTATCGAGCTGCTGTTGAACGAGACCGACGACGCCGGGCAGAGTGACTTCTACACCTATCGCTACCTTGCGTCGGAGGGCTTTCTTCCGGGGTATTCATTCCCGCGGCTGCCACTCGCGGCGTACGTGCCTGGCAGCCGCAGCCGTGGCAACACCTGGCTGCAGCGCCCACGATTCCTGGCGATCTCGGAGTTCGGTCCCGGTGCGCTGATCTACCACGAGGGGGCCCGGTACCAGGTGACGCGGATCAGCCTTCCCCGAGGGGGCGACGACCAGGTCAGTGGCGAGGTGGTGCGCACCGCCGCCCGGGTCTGTGAGGCATGCGGCTATCACCACCCGCGGCAGGTCGGTGTGGAGATCTGCCAGCATTGCGGACAACGGCTCGGCAGCGTCTGGAAGGACCTGCTGCAGATGCAGACCGTAATCACCAGGAGACGGGAGCGGATCAGCGCCGACGAGGAGGAGCGCAACCGGATCGGTTTCGAGCTGCGCACCACCTACCGGTTCGTGCCACGCTCCGGCCGCTCCGGCCGTTTCCTCGCCGAGGTCCTCGCCGCTGACGGACAGCCGTTGGCGGGGTTGGCCTACGGAGACGCGGCCGAGGTACGCGTCACCAACCTGGGTCGGAGAGCTCGCAAGAACAAGGACGTACACGGCTTCTGGTTGGACCTGGTGAAGGGCCGTTGGCTGTCGGAGAAGGAAGCCCGGGAGAGCGCGGCAGCGGACGGCAACACCGACGAGGATCTGGAGGCGAGGTTCGAGGACGTCAATCGCAAGGCACTGGTCACCCCGTACGTCGAGGATCGGCGCAACATCCTCGTGCTGCGATGGGCCGGGCAGGTCTCGATCGAGGAGGCGACCACCCTGCAGTTCGCGATTGAGCGGGGCATTGAGGCGGTGTTCCAACTGGAGGACTCCGAGCTGTCCAGTGAGCTGCTGCCCGACGCAGACCAGCGGGGCCGGGTGCTGCTCGTCGAGGCAGCCGAAGGTGGGGCCGGGGTGCTGCGCCGGCTGCAGTCCGAGCCCAATGCCATGGCTCGGGTCGCTTCCGAAGCACTGCGGATCATCCACATCGATCCGGAGACCTGGGAGGAGGACGATACGTCCTGCGTGCGGGGCTGTTATCGATGTCTGCTGTCTTACGGTAACCAGCTCTCACACGAGCTGATCGACCGCCGGCTCGTCGCGCCGCGCCTGCAGGATCTGGCGTCCGCGGTGACGCATCCCGAGCAGGAGCAGGAGCCGACCGGCCGGGGGCGGGCGGAAGATCCTGCCGACGCCGAACTGTCAGGGCCGGCGGGCCGATTGCTCCGCCTTCTGCAGGAGAACGGACACAGGCTGCCCAGCCGCGTCGACGTCGAGGTCGAGGGTGTCGCCGTGGACCTGGTGTTCGAGCGGGCAGACATGCCGTCGGTCGTTCTCATCGACCTCGACGGGCATCATCCACGGGACACCACACCGTTGATCTTCGGAGGTTGGAACGTGATCCATATCGGCGCCAGCGATGATCTGGCCGCTGCCGTGGCCGCGAATCCGGGCGTATTCGGCGAGGCGACCCGATGACGGCTCCCGCCACGGCTGGCGCTGCGTTTCCTATTGGTTCGCTGGTCACCGCGCGGGGACGCGAATGGGTCGTTCTCCCGGGCAGCGACCGGGAATTCTTGGTACTTCGCCCACTCGCCGGTGGTGAGGACGACATCGCGGGCGTGTTCGTCGATGAGGGTGTCTCGCACGCCACGTTCCCAGCCCCGACCCCAGATGATCTTGGCGATGATCGCAGCGCCCGCCTGCTGCGCGACGCCCTGCGGATTGGATTCCGAGCCAGTGGCGGCCCATTCCGTAGCCTCGCCGGACTCGCCGTTGACCCGCGCCCGTATCAGCTCGTGCCGCTGCTGCTCGCGCTCCGGCAGGACATCACCCGGCTGCTCATCGCCGACGATGTCGGGATCGGCAAGACGGTGGAGGCAAGCCTGATCGCGGCGGAGCTGCTCGCCCAGGGCAGCGTCCGCCGGCTGAGCGTTTTGTGCCCGCCGAGCCTCGCCGAGCAGTGGCGACTCGAATTGCAGGCGAAGTTCGGCATTCAGGCCGAGCCTGTGTTGCCTGGGACGGTCCGCCGCTTGGAGCGCGGCCTGGAGTACGGCCAGTCGATTTTCGAACGGCACCCGTTCACGATCGTGTCGACCGACTACATCAAGTCGGACATGCGTCGGGATGACTTCCTGCGCGCCGCACCCGAGCTGGTCATTGTCGACGAGGCACACGCGTGCGTCAGCGACGAGACCGCCGTCGGCGGTAAGGGACGCACCCAGCGGTACCGGTTGCTGAAGGATCTCTCTGCCGATGGTGATCGCCACCTCATCCTCGTGACTGCCACGCCTCACAGCGGGAAGGAGGAGACGTTCCGCAACCTCATCGCGCTGCTCGACCCTGCCTTGCGGGACATGAACCTCGCAGCCGAGGGAGGACGCCGTCGGCTGGCCGCGCACCTGGTGCAGCGCCGCCGCGCCGACATCCGGGACTTTCTCGGCGACGACACTAGGTTCCCGTCCGACCGGGCCACGGATGAGCAGACCTACGGGTTGTCCGAGACCTACCGCAGCTTGCTGGACGACGTCATGGCCTATGTCCAGGGTCAGATCACCGACCGCACCGGCAGCCGGGTCCAGCAGCGTGTGCGCTGGTGGTCCGCACTGTCGCTGTTGCGCTCCCTGGCATCGTCGCCTGCCGCTGCTGCGGCAACGCTTGCCACCCGCGCGACCACGGCGAACGCCACCAGCACAGACGCCGCAGACGCCACCGGTGCCGCTCAGGTACTCGACCTCATCGACGAGGACAGCCTCGACATAGCTGATGCAGTGCCCGGCGCACTTCCTGACGAGCCGGGCACAGGCAGTACGGCAGCGGTCCTGCACGACCTGCGGCAGCGTGCCATCGCCATCGCGGAAGAGACCAATCCAAAGCAGCGCCTCAAGCTCGACACGAAGCTGGCGCTGATCACCACGACGGTGCGGCAGCTACTGAAGGAGGGCTTCCACCCGATCGTCTTCTGCCGGTTCATCCCTACCGCGCACTACCTTGCCGGCCACCTCTCTGCCACGTTCCCGAAGGCCGTCGTCGAGGTCGTCACTGGCGAGCTGCCGCCCGAGGATCGCGCAGCTCGGGTCCGGGGCCTGGCCGACCGCGCCGGCAACGCCGACAAAATTCTCGTCGCCACGGACTGTCTCTCGGAGGGCGTCAACCTCCAGCACGACTTCCAGGCTGTCGTCCACTACGACCTAGCATGGAACCCAACCCGGCATGAGCAGCGCGAAGGCCGAGTCGACCGGTTCGGTCAGCCCCGTGATGTCGTCCGTGCCGTAACTCTCTACGGCGCCGACAACGTCATCGACCGTATCGTTATGGACGTCCTGATCCGCAAGCATGAGGCCATCCGGCGCGACCTCGGCATCAGCGTTCCCGTGCCGGCTACCAGTGACCAGGTTCTGACCGCCATCATGGACCGCGTCATGCAGCGTGGCCCGGTGTACGTGCAGGAGACGCTCGACATCGGCCTGCCCGAACAGGCACAGCAGCTCGAATTCGACTGGCAGAGCAGCGCCGAAGCGGAGCGCCGTAGCCGCAGCCGGTACGCCCAGCACACCATTCGCCCCGGCGAGGTGCAGCGCGAGGTCGAGGCTATGCGGGCCGCACTCGGCAGCCCGGATGATGTCGCGGGATTCGTCGCCACCGCACTTCAGGAGTGCGGCGGCATCCTAAGCCCGACACCGCTCGGCTTCACCGTCGAACCAGCCGTGCTGCCGGTCGGTCTCCGCGACATCGTGGGCAGCTCGACCAAGCCGGTCGTCTTCCAGCGTGACCTGCCGGCACCGCGCGGTGCCGCAGTCCTCAACCGGACCGACAGCACCTCCACGGCCATCGCCCGGTATGTCCTCGACGCCGCACTCGACCCTGCGCTGCCTGCTGCCGCCCGCCCAGCACGTCGATGTGGCGTCATCTTGACGACCGCAGTCACCCAACCCACGGTGCTGCTGCTAACCAGGGTCCGCGCCAATCTCACGCTCCCCGGACGGTACGGGCCGCATGCTCAGGTAGCCGAAGAGGCTCGGCCACTGGCGTTCACCGGCATGCCGGCCGACCCACACTGGCTCGATCCAGTCGCCGTCGAGGCGCTCATGGCCGCCAGACCAGATCGGAACCTCAGCGCGGACATCGCGCGCAACGTCATGAAGGGAATCCTCGACGCGATGCCCACCATAGCCGGTCACCTCGACCGCTTCGCTCACGAACTCGCCGACTCGCTGCGCGAAGCCCACGTCCGGGTCCGTACTGCCGCAAGAGGCGAGCGGGCCGGTGCCTTGAGCATCCGCGGCTTGACCGTTGAGCCGCAGCTCCCAGTCGACGTGCTCGGCGTCTACCTCTACCGTCCGGCGGCGCATTCATGAATGCTCCAGGTTTTCAAGGCATTCACGCGGTAGGTGGCGTCGTGCCGCCCGGCCTACTCGCCCGTATTCAGGCTGGCGAGCTGAAGGACCGGACCAGCCTGTCGCCCGCCTCGTACCATCTGGTCGGCCGCGAGACGATCCGCGACGCCGCAAGCCGCGCCTGGTCCTACCTGCGCGGCGCGTGGATGGCATGGCGCGAGCACGTCGCCGCCCAGCCGCCCGGCACAGCGGGCATCGCCGCCGCCCGGGAACAGTGGCTACTCGTCCTCCTGCGCGAACTCGGCTACGGCCAGGTGCCGGTCGTCAACGGGGGTTACACCATTGATGACCGGACCTACCCGATCTCGCATGCCTGGCAGCACGTACCAATCCACCTGCTCGGCCCCGGCATCGACCTCAATCACCGCAACCCGGCCATATCCGGCGCTGCCCGCGCACCTCAGGCGATGGTGCAGGAACTACTCAACCGCAGCGACCAGCACCTGTGGGCCATCCTGTCCAACGGCCTGCGCCTACGTCTACTCCGCGATTCCACCGCCCTAGCCGGCTCTGCTTACCTCGAGTTCGACCTCGAAGCCATCTTCGAGGGCGAGCTGTACCCAGAGTTCCTGCTCATGTGGCAGCTCTGCCACGTCTCCCGACTGGAGGCACGATCCACGGGAGACGGCAATGTCGCCAATCCAGCCGGCTGCTGGCTCGAAGTCTGGCGCGGCGAGGCCGCTGAAGCGGGCACGCGACTGCTCGACCGGCTCCGGGACGGCGTCGAGGAAGCCCTCACTGCCTTCGGTACCGGATTCATCAAACATCCCGCCAACCGCCCCCTCGTAGAGGCGCTACGCGACGGCACGCTGAGCAGGGCTCAATACCACCGCGCGCTGCTCAGGCTGGTGTACCGGCTGCTGTTCTGCTTCGTCGCCGAAGACCGTGACGCCCTGCTTCACCCGAAGGACGCGCATAAGGAACGCGACCGGTACACCCGCTACTTCTCTACGGCACGACTGCGGCGGCTCTCACGCGCCCGCGCCGGCAGCTCTCATCCCGACCTCTGGAAGGCGCAGGTACTCGTACTACGCGCGCTCGGCGGTGGCGGACACCCCGGCCTCGCACTGCCGCCGCTGGCCGGACTATTTGACCCCGACCCGAACCTCCCGAAGATCGACGCACTCGGCCCAGACCCGCTCCTCGGCTGCGCACTGACGAACGAAGACTTCCTCACCGCCATTCGCAAACTCGCCTGGGTCGCGCTGCCGGGCCAGCGCGTCCAGCCGGTCGATTACCGCAACCTCGGTGCCGAGGAACTCGGCAGCGTCTACGAATCCCTGCTCGAACTCGACCCACGCGTCGACCTCGACGACCGGGCATTTCACCTGCTCAACGTCAAGGGCAACGACCGCAAAACCACCGGCTCCTACTACACACCCCCGAGTCTGGTATCGGCACTACTCGACACCACGCTCGACCCTCTGCTCCAAGAGACCGTCGCCGATGCGACTAGTCCGACGGACGCCGAGACACGCCTGCTCGCCCTGACCGTCTGCGACCCCGCCTGTGGATCCGGCCACTTCTTAGTCGCAGCAGCACGGCGGATTGCCCGCCGCCTCGCCCAGGTACGGTCCGGCGACGACGAACCCACGCCGGCGCAGATCCAGCACGCCCTCCGCGACGTCATCGGTCACTGCATCTATGGTGTCGATCTCAACGACCTAGCCGCTGAGCTGGCGAAGGTGTCGCTGTGGATGGAGGCGCTGGAACCGGGCAAGCCTCTCGGCTTCCTCGACGCCCGCATCCGCGTCGGCAACTCCCTCCTCGGTGCCACCCCGGTGCTGCTTCGCGGGCCGCTGCCCGACGAAACGTTCAAAGAGCTGACAGGCGACGACAAAAAGACCGCCGCCGCAGTCCGCAAGCGCAACAAAGCTCAGGTTATCCGCCACGACGGATACGCCCAGGACCTGCTGTTCATCGGGGGTCCGGACCCGTCCAATGCCGACCTGGCTGCGCAGCGCGCCGCGCTGCTCGAACTCCCCGACGACGTGAACCTGGTCCGCGACCAGGCAAGCCGCTGGCAGAGCCACGAGCAGTCAGCGAAGTACCGGGCACGCCGGGTACACGCCGACACCTGGTGTGCCGCATTCGTGTGGCCTATGCCGCCCACCGGGACCAACGCGACACCCGAACCGCCCACTAATGCAATCATGCGAGCCATCGCCGGCGACCCGCTCAGCCCCACATACGCCCGCTTCACCGACTACGCAGAGCAAGTAGCTGCTAAGTATCGCTTTTTCCATTGGCATGTCGAGTTCCCTGAGGTCTTTCACGTCGACCAAGACACCGTAGAAGGCACCCCTCAGGGCTGGAGCGGTGGCTTCTCCTGTGTGCTCGGCAACCCGCCCTGGGAACGGGTCAAACTCCAGGAGAAGGAGTTCTTTGCCGCCCGGCACCCCGAGATCGCGACAGCCGCCAACGCGGCTACTCGCAAGCGGATGATCGCTGCATTGGGCGATTCGGCAAGCGCCGCCGATCGAGCCCTCCACCGGGAATGGATGGACGCGCTCCGGGTGTCCGACGGCATCAGCGCATTAATTCGCGAGTCTGGGCGATACCCGTTGACCGCCACCGGTGACATCAACACCTATGCCATCTTCGCCGAGGCAGCCCGCTCGATCATGGGAACAGTCGGGCGGCTTGGAATTGTCGTCCCAACTGGCATTGCCACCGACTCGACCACCCAGCGGTTCTTCAGAGACCTCGTCGAACGCCAGAACGTCGTGGCACTGCACGACTTCGAGAATGAAGACAAGGTCTTCCCGAACGTTCACAACCAGTACCGGTTTGCCCTCCTCGCCCTGTCGGGACGACGGTCACCCCGAGCGTCGCTCGTGTTTCGGGTGCGCCAGGCGGCTCAGATTTTGGACCGTGCTTACTCGATCACGCCCAATGAAATCCTGCTCCTCAACCCCAACACTGGTACCTGTCCTGTCTTCGTCTCCCGGCGCGATGCAGAGATAACTATCGGGATCTACCACCGCACGCCGGTCCTTTGGCGCGACGGCGACACCGACGGCAACCCGTGGGGACTGACATTTCTGCGGATGCTCGACATGGCAACCGACTCGGGACACTTCATTATCGGGGAGAAGGCCGAGGCGGACGGCTGGTCGCGTCGGGGGAACTTCTACCGCCGCGGCGGCGAGCGGCTACTGCCGCTGTACGAAGCAAAGATGGCGCACCACTTCGACCACCGCTTCTCAACATACGAAGGCGCGACCCAGGAACAACTCAACAAGGGAACGCTGCCGCGGCTCGATGACCGCGCCCACGCTGACCCGGCGCACGGGCCGCTACCAAGATACTGGGTGCCCGAAGGTCTGGTTGAGGACAAGCTCGCCGGAGATGAGGACCGAGGCAAGCCGGATTGGTCGAATGACTGGCTCCTCGGCTGGCGTGACATTGCCCGGGGCGTGGATGAGAGGACGTTGATCGCCACAGCGATACCGCGGTTTGGCGTAGGTGATAAGTACCTGCTCGCCCTTCCGCAGCAGCAGCCTGCAGCAGCGCTGCAAGCAAACCTCAGCGCCTTCGTCCTCGACTACACGGCCAGGCAGAAAGCATCCGGCGCGTCGTTCAAGTACTTCCTTATGAAGCAGCTCCCGGTGTTACCGCCCTGGACGTACGGAAACGAAGCGCCTTGGCAGGCGGGTACCGATCTGGGGTCGTGGGTAACCGCGCGTGTCCTGGAGCTGAGCTACACGGCGTACGATCTCGGAGGCTTCGCCCGCGACCACGGCGACGACGGGCCACCGTTCGTCTGGGATCGACCCCGTCGCGCGTTGCTCCGCGCCGAGTTGGATGCCGCCTACTTCCATCTCTACGGCGTGTGCCGTGAGGATGTCGACTACATCATGGACACCTTTAAGGTTGTCCGAGAACGCGACGAAAAGGCACACGGCGAGTACCGCACCAAGGGGCTGATCCTAGACACGTATGACGCCATGCAGCAGGCGATCGACAGCGGCAAGCCGTATGAGACGGTCTTGAATCCACCGCCTGGTCAAGGCCTGCGGCATCCGGCACGAGAAGAGGCGAGCGCATGAGCGACGACGTCATCATCCCGTCGCGTCACGATGAGCTGGTCCGCCAGGTAGGCCGGGACCTTATTGATCAGGGTCTGCGTCAGGGACGGTCGCTGTTCACGCCCGACCGGTCGGTGTGGAATTTGGATGTCGCTCAGGATCTGCGCCGCTGGTACAACGAGCAGCCTGATCTGGGCAAAGACCCGTTCATGGTGAAGCTCCAGCGCCAGCTCGCCTCGGCGTCGGATGAGGCAATCCAGTTGGCGGCAGAGCTGCTGACGCTGCAGGGACTGCCGCTGCTGAACCTGACGCCAGAGAAGCTGCGCGAGCGGGTGCTGACGGTGCTGAGCTGGATGCGGCAGCCCGTCGCGGTGCCCGAGCGTGTGCTGGCGGCTTTTACACAGGGCACATGGAATGGCGGAACCGGCGCCCACACCATGCTGTGGAAATGGCTGGTGGACGCCGTCGAGTTGGTGTGCGACTGGTGGGTGCTGCCGGCGGAGCAGCGAGAGCATGCGTTCACCGGCCCTTGGGCCTGGCAGGCTGCTATCTACCAGCACAAGATCATGCCGTCGCTACGGGAGGAGTTGCTGTACCTGGCCTACCCGACGCACTTCCTGCCGATCCTGAACATGGCGCACAAGAACGCGATCCGGGCCGCGTTTGCTGAGCCGGACACGGCGCTCACCGGCGACCTCAACCGGGACCTATTCGAGATCACCGTCCATATCCAGCGCGAGGCAGGGCAGGCGGTGGACTACTACCAGGCGCCGTTCATCGCACAGTGGCGCAAGCAGGCCGACCGGCCGCCAGGTGAGCGCCGCGCCTGGCTCGTACGACCCCGCCAAGGCGGGCACGAACTTGTCACCCGTTGGACGGGAGAGTCGTTCGTCTCTTTGGCAGCGTCCCACTTCGGCGACGTGCCGCCCGGGGCCTCTAAGTCCGAGGTTCGGGCTACAGTCGATTCCGGCTACCAGCACCTCGACTATGCCCAGCGGGTGGCGCTGGCCAACGAGTACCACGCGTTCCTGTCCCAGATGGATAGTGACGACGTTGTGGTGACGCTTGTCGATGACCACCTGTACCTGGGCGTCATCGACGGGGACCCGGAGTACCACGCCGCCGACAACGGTGCGCGACTGCGTCGTCCAGCCGGCTGGCTGGCGACTCCCCCACTGCCGGTCGAGACGCTGCCGGCACCGATACCGGCCGAACTGGATCAGCAAGGCACGGTCGTCGACCTGACCGGCGCGCTGGAGGTGCTGTCAGCACTTGTGGACACCAGCGCGGAGTCGTCCGATACGGTTGAGCCGTCCGAGCGGATCCCACCGCCTGCACGCGTCGTTCCGAAGCTGCCGAACGCGACCGAGGATCTTGCGACCAGGCTGTACATCGCCCGGCCGTGGCTACAAGACCTCATCGAGCTGTGGCAGGACCGTTCGCAGATCATCTTGTACGGACCGCCGGGAACAGGAAAGACGTACCTTGCACGAGCGCTCGCCGCGCATGTCGCCGAACGAGATGCCGTACGGTTGGTGCAATTCCATCCGTCGTACGCCTACGAGGACTTCTTCGAGGGCTTCCGGCCCGTCGAAGGGGCCGATGGCGGGTCAGTTGCCTTCGCCAAGACGCCTGGGCCGCTGCGTGAGATCGCGGTTGAGGCACGCGACAATCCCAAGCGGCCGTACGTGCTGATCGTGGATGAGATCAACCGGGCCAACCTAGCCAAGGTGTTCGGTGAGCTTTACTTCCTGCTGGAGTACCGCGACGCCACCATTCGGTTGCAGTACTCACCGTCCGAGGCGTTCAACCTGCCCCCGAACGTCTTCATCATCGGCACGATGAACACCGCCGACAGGTCGATCGCTTTGGTCGACGCGGCCATCCGACGCCGGTTTGCATTCGTCGAGCTACATCCCGACGACCCGCCGGTGCGCGACGTGCTCAGCAAGTGGCTCAAGGCTAACAACAAACCCGGCGATGAACGCGCATCGCTGCTTGCCGCCTTGAACGAGTCGATCGGTGAGGAGGACCACGACTTCAAGATTGGCCCGTCCTACCTGATGAAGCCAAACCTTGACACGGAGGCAGGGCTTGACCGGGTGTGGCGCTATGACCTAATGCCGCTGCTGGAAGAGCATTACTATGGCCGGCTTACCAAGACACAGATCCGCAACCGCTTCGGACTCGCCGCCGTCCGGTCCCGGATCAGCCCCCCGCCACCCGACGTCCCAGCAGCCGAGCCACCGACTCTGCCGCAGGCGTGACCGTGTCCGCGTCGATCAGCCTCGCCGAACTAGACCGCGTCGGTGTCCGGCACCAAATGGACGACCATCAGGCGAACGCACTGAGCGCTACGGGCCTCGTCAGCCTTCGGCCCGAAAGCGACGGATGGTGGCACATCCTGCCCTCCGGCAAGGTCGGCGCGGTGCGGACAGCCGGACTCGACGTCCAGGTCCGGCCCAAGGTTGGCATCGCCAGGCTGCTCTTCTTCCTCGGCTACGCGCTGGACCCAGGGTTCCGGCCAGAAGACGTCGCCGCGAAGCCGGAGCCCGACCTGTGGGCCGCCCTGGCGGAGTCACTGATCCGGCAGGTCGAACGTGCACTCGCGCCGGGAATCCTGCAAGGCTATGTCGTGACCGATGAGGCCCTGCCGCTGGTCCGGGGCCGGATCAGGTTCGCAGACCAACTCTCCCGTCGCCCCGCTATGCCACTGCCGATCGAGGTCCGCTTCGACGAGTACGCCGCGGACATTGCTGAGAATCGGATTCTGCGCACTGCACTTCGACGCATGCTCGCGGTGCCGCGGCTGCCCGCCGAAGCACGGTCGCGACTGACTCATCTGGACGGCCGCCTCGACGGGGTTGGGGTGCTGCCACATGGCGCCCCGCAGCCGACCTACAGACCCAGCCGTCTCAACGCCCGGTACCTCCCGGCGCTCAGGCTCGCCGAACTGGTCCTCCGCAATCAGTCCGCCGAACCGGGACCCGGCGACGTCACGATGGCCGCGTTCGTCGTCAACATGGCAAAGGTCTTCGAGGACTTCGTCACCACGGCGCTGCACGAATCCCTAGTGGAATATCCGGGCCACACCGACAGTCAGTATGGCGCGCACCTCGACACCGAGCTCACCATTCCCATCCGACCCGACATCGTTCACATCGCCGGTGACCGGCCCGTCGCAGTCTTCGATGCCAAGTACAAGCTGGAAGGAATTACCTCTGGCTATCCGAACGCCGACGCCTACCAAATGCTCGCCTACTGCACGGCACTGCGCCTGCGCACCGGCTGGCTGGTGTACGCCCAAGGGGCGTCGCCGCCCGGCCCTCGGCGCGTCCGCAACACCGAGATCGACATCGTGCACTATCCCCTCGATCTGTCCGCGCCGCCACGCGATCTCCTCATCGAGATCGACCTCCTGGCTCAGCAGGCCATGCATGTGGCCAACTATGAAGGCTCGTGGCGAGCGAGCAGCCCGGGCTGAGACGTGCATTTCGGGTGGCGTAGCTGCACCTGGTTGGCGGCACAGGTAGCGCAGGTTGTATCTGCCGGGGACACGGGGTAGAACGGGCACGGTAGCGATGCATGTGGCCCCAAGGTCGTCTGTGAAGAGCGCTCGCAGCCCGTGGGCCAGCTCGCATAAGCAATGGCCATATCTCGCTCCCGGCAGGACGGGGCAGCCAGGCTCCCCAGGCTCCGCAATCGTGCCCGATCGGTGTCGTACCCGGCCGCCATAATCCGGCGTGTGACGATCGCCGACGCCCGCCTGCTCGGGCTGATCCCCACGTACCCCGCCTCCGACGTGTGCTGCCTGGAGGCACCGAAGAAGGCGCTGCTACGGCACCGCATTACTGCAACCCGGTACCGGGAGTTACTGCGGGCGCAGGGCGGCGGGTGCGGAATCTGCGGCGGCCCGGCATGGCGCTACCCGGTCGGACTGGTGCCCCTGCCGGTCGACCATGACCACTTGTGCAGCCCGGGACGAGATTCGTGCGGTCGGTGCGTACGGGGGCTCCTGTGCGCCGACTGTAACGGGAACCTCGGTTTGGTCGAGCTGCATGGCAATGCGATGCTGTCGCCGAGACGGTGGATCGAAGCTGCCCGCACCTACCTGACACAGGCCGGAATCGATCCCTGGGAGATGAACAGGTTCACCGCCGGTGGGCGCATCCATCGCGATCGGCGGATCAGGGATGAGGTGGACTGCCGCTGCTACCACTGCACCGGCGACCCTCAGGGCGCGGGCGGATGGATCGCAGCGGCGATCGCCGTCGGTGAGCCCGTGGGGGACGAGATCATTCGACGGACCGCGCAGCAGCGGACAAAGGCCAACGAGCTCGGGTTGAACCTTACCGACAACGAGCTGTGAGCCACGGATCGGCCCCGAAGCCAGCATCGCCCCGACCCGGAGCTAAGGGTCGAAACGATGCGGTCCCCGGGCATCTCAATCCGTCTGGTGCCGGCGCCACAACGGCGTAAGCATTGTGAGCCCTCTCCCGGTGGGGAAAGGGCTCACGATCGCGGGTCGCGTCAGACTCGCTGGGTGATCGTCGTCCCCGGGTGCCGGGCCGCAGTGGCTGCCGTCACGAATCGGCCGGTGCTGGCGCTGCGGTTGACGGTGCGGGTGTTGCTTGTCCCGCGTCCGACGCGTTCGGTTGTGGTGGTCCGCGGCGACCGCACCGCCGTGCTGCTGCGGACGAACCGACCTGTGCTGGCGCTGCGGGCCACGGTGCGGGAGCCGCCTCGAGCCATGATGATCACCTCCTCTGGTAGTGCAGTCTCGGTTGGACCGCTCCTGCCGGAGGCATATGTGCTGGTCGGCCGGTTACCCGCCACTCTTTCGGCCGGTTTTCCGGCCGAGATTGCTGTGGGGGGTACGCGGGGCCGCTCCAGCCGCCCGGGCGACGATGGCGCGGGCGGTCGCGGTGGAAGTGCGGGCGCGCATGGCACGGGCGTCGGCGGTGCCGAGCGAGGAGCACTCGATCTTGGCGTGGATCGTGGACTCTGACGACTTCCCGCTCGCCGCGGAGGGTCGCGGGCGGTGGTCCGGGGTGGGCTGCGGCGTTGGCCCGCTGTTTGTCAGCGTGGCCGAGCGTTAGTTCATCGACGAGCCGAGCTTGACGGTTCGGCGTTTGAAGGGCACCGGACCGCCTTCCAGGTGGTAGAGCGTCAGGACGTTGAGGTCGTGGCGTTCGAGGGAGCCGGTGGCTTCGACGACGCCGTTGTTCGCATCGGAGGTGAGAGTGATGATCATTTCGGCATCGGCGGAGACGACTAGGCCGGGGCTGCGGGTGGCGAAGATGTACTGCCGGCCACCGCGCAAGTCGCGCAGTTTCGCGACAAGGTATTCCTCGATCCACGGGGCGTGAAGCGCGTCCTCGGGCTGGTCGATGATCAGAGGGTCGTTGCCGTCGGCGAGGGCGATGATGAGGATGGCGGTGCACTTCTGTCCGTGCGCGAGCCGCTCGATCGGCACATAGCCGTCGTTGGCCTGCTTGCGGAACTCGACGGACAGGCCGTCGTGCAAGTCGAGGGTTTGCATCCGCAGGAAGTCCTCGATGATGCCTTTCTCCCGCACGTGCTCGAAGAGGGTCTCGACGTGCTTGCGTTCGACGCCGGTGGCGGTGCATACGCCGTCGACGTCGTCGGCGAGGAACGAGCGGACCAGTTTTACCGGCAGGGTCTTTTCGCAGATCAGCTTGAGGACCGGGGCGCGCAGCCGGGATCCCTTGGCGATGGCGGTCAGGTCGGCCAGATAGGCCGAGTCGTCGTTCTCGGAGAGCATCTTGATCCGGACGATGCCGCCCATGAGCTTGTTGAGCGCCTTGATCCGTTCTTCGCGCCGCCGACGGCGTGCTTTGCGCGCCTCGAGTAGCTCGGTGATCAACTCTTCCCGATAGGTCGTGGCGGCGACCAGGTTCGGCAGGAACTCGTCGTTGAGCTGGGTCCGCTGGGCGTCGAGCTTCGCCTTCTCCGTCTGAAGTTCCACCAGCCGGATGCGCAGCGCGGCGAGGCCCTTGTTGTCGACGTCGATTTGACTGACCGCCTCGGCGAGTTCCTGGTCGAACTTCCGGTACCGCTCGAGCCATTCCTGCCGGACAGCGACCAGCTCCTTGTTCACCACCAACAGGACCTGGGCCACCTGCGCGTTGGCCGCCTCGATCGCCTCCCACAGCTGCTTGTACGCGGCCTGCACTCGCTGGTAAAGATCTTGATTGTCGGCGATCGCGGCTGAGCCCCGGAACTTGTCCCCGCCGTCGGTCCGGACGGTGATCTTCAGTTCGGGGATGCCGACGACCGGCTCAAAGAGGGCCTTCTCGGCACTCCACTTTGCCTGCATCTTGATGGTCTCGCCGTCGAACAGGCCGGACAGTTCCTCCAACCGCTTCTCGACGTCTGGAAGGGTCTCCAACCTGGCGCGGGCCTGTCCGATTTTGGACTCCAGCGAGCCGATAAGCCGGCCGTTGTCGATGAGCCGGCCGACCGCGTCCGATTCGCGGATCTCGAACTCGTTCAAGTCGAGCGCGGCGTCAATGAGCGCCATCCGGCCGACCGGCGTTCGGGCGTACTCGATCACCTCGCTCTGCGAGAACCCGGTGATCGCGATCCGGCCGGCCAGGCCGGTCAGCTGCTCGGTGTCGCCGATGAACTCCGGCTGGGTGGAGCCGTCCTCGAAGTACGCCCGGCGCACGAGGCACCGCGCGTGGCCACGGGCGAGGACGACCTCGACAGTCGAGCCGGAGGTGAGGGCGTATTTGAGCCGGGAGTCGACCTCCTTGCGGACATGGGGGAAGTCGCCGGCGTCGGTCTGCTGGTCGAGGGCGAACCGGACCAGCTCTATCAGCAGCGACTTGCCGGCGCCGGTCCCGCCGAGCAGGCAGTTGAGGTCGCACGAGAACTGGAACTGCTGCCCGTCGAGGAACCCTCCGGTCACGGTCACCGACTCGATCACCGTGTGCTCCGGCGCTCGGGGCTCGTCCAGGCGGACGCGCAACTCCGGATCCGCCAGTGCGTGCCGGAGGCCGCGCAGGTCGGGCCGCGACGCCTTGATCCAGGTCCGGCGATGACCGATGCCGCGCAGGACATGCCAGCTCACGCCGGGTGCCGTGGTGTCGGAGCTGCGGACGAGCGCGAGCTCGCGCCGGCCGTCGAGCCGGGCCTTGATCCGCTCAGCCTCTGCGACGTCGACGATCTCGACCGCGCTGATGGCGTCGTCGAGCAGCGTCTGGTTGATCCGGTCGGCGACGGCGAGGCGGAGCAGGCCCTTCTCCCGGTCGGCGTGCGCCGGGACCGCCAGGCCGCCCCGGGCAGCAATGATCTTTGCGGTGTCGGCGAAGCCCTTGTCCAGGGCCTTGTGCAGGTCACCGTGGTCGGCGCGGACAACGCCGAGTTCGACGAGCACGTCCTCGAGATGCTGTGCCGGGGTGCCCTCCTCCCAGATAGCGAGGAGATGCCCTTCCGCCGTGCTGAGTTCCAGACCGGGCAGCACCACGAGCGTCGTGCCGCGGGCGGCCTCGGCCATCCGGTCGCACCAGCCGGCCGTGTTGTGGTCGGTGACGGCGATCGCGTGGAGTCCGGCGGCGATCGCCGCGTCGACGATCTGCCGGGGCTCGATGGCGCCGTAGGTGTGCACGTCGACGTCGCGCGAGGCTGGGGTGTGGACGTGGAGGTCGACAGCCCAGAACCGTGCCGGTCCGTGCTTCGCGCTCACCGGCGATGCTGCCTGGCTGCTTTCCGTTGGTGCCGTTGCTGGCGTCAAAGCACTCGCTCCGTGATCATTCGTCGCCGTTTGAGCGTCCGGCTCGACACCCTAACGCTCAGCGAGCTGAAGAAGAGGGGCGACACTCGCCCATATGTACGACCAGGCGCCAACCGGATGAAGGTCCACCGGACCATTGGCTCGACCAGCCGTCCGATCCGCCAAGGCGTTCCGGCTTGGCGGGGTGGTCGGCCGCACCGTCAAGGACGAAGCCAACCACTCCGGACGTTCCGTTACCGAGGCGGGCTGAAGCCCGCAGGCCTTCTGGCCCTGATGGTCGGCAGCCGCATCGTGTCCAACGGCTGCAGCACCGCGCCGACGCGTCCTTCGATCCGACGCACGAGAGCCACCTCGGTGTCGGGATCAGCGGCACCACCATCAGGCGGGTCCAGCGTGTCGCCCGACCGGCTCGTACATGCTCCTGGATACGGTCGTCCACGCTGGCGAGCCCCGACCGGACCGCGCTCCCGACGTAGCGATCGGCGTTGTTCGAGTCGGCCGCGACGTAGACGGCCGTCACGAACTCCGACCACAGCTTCTCCTCGACGATCTGCAGAAGCGTCGCCGCCGCCGGGATTCGTCGCAGGAGACTGGCGCCGGCAAGGTCGCAGGCGGTGTCATACGCCGCCGGGCGGGATTTGGCCGCTGCGCCTGGCTCTACGTACGAGCTTCCTCAAAGGCTAAGGCGAGCTCACAGCCACAGCCCAGGCTGCAATACGCCATTGTGTCCCCATCGACGTCCTGGCGAAGCTGTCGCTCCAGCACGACTGCGCACCGGACTGCTCCCGGGGCCCCGGCACGTCGGTCCTGAGCATCTGAGCTGTTTCCGTGTGTCATCAGCCATGCTTTGGTGTTCGACTTCCAACGGGTGACATGGGCCGGGCGGTTGCCATGCCGGCTTGTCGTCGGTAGGCCGGGGAGCTGCCTGCTCCCAATCTGCTCCCAATTTAAGGGGCAACAGCGGAGAAGCCCGTTACCGGTGAATCCGGTGACGGGCTTCCTACCTGTATATATTCATGGTGGGCGATACTGGGATCGAACCAGTGACCTCTTCGGTGTGAAGAGAGTGCTCTTCCAGCAAGTTGGCCCACACGGGCGCACAGCAAGCCGCGCCATCATGAGGCTTGCCACCAACCTGGACGGCCGCCACCAACCAGCCTGACGACCGCAGAGACGTAACGCCCACTGCTCAACGAGCGGCCGGCGCCTAACGGCACCGGCCGCTTCTTCATGCCCGCCGGAGGAACCGGCACCGACCAACCCGAAGGACATCTCCCATGACAACCCACCCATGTGCCACGGCACGAGTCGCCAGCGCTACGAGCTGCAGCGGCACAATCCCGCCCAACCACGCCGCCGATGCTGGCATCGCCCTCCAATCCGCCCCCTCTCACAGCGAACTGACGGAGGCCAAGGACCGAACGGTGCACGCCCACCGCAGCGTGTGCCGGCCGGGGCGACCGCCGGACGGAGGCGCATGACGCTGCCGCCCGACCACCAGACCGAACATCACCAAGAGCCGGATTCGACCGCGCCAACCGACGAGCGACTTGACCAACCCAGCGAAGACGACCGTTCATGGACGGTCGAGACCATCGACAGCAGCGCACCGCCCGGCGTCACCAGCGTGGTGTTACCCGGCCAGCCACCCGAACTGCACCCCGGCGCCGCTGCGGCCCTGCTGAAGCTCCTCAGACACATGAACGACCGCCGCACCGACAACTCGAACAGGGAGAACCGATGACCACCCCTCCACCGAAACCCTTCGCCTTCTACGGCCGCGTATCGACCGAGGACAACCAGGACCCCGAGTCCTCCCGCAGCTGGCAACTCAGCCGGGCAACAACCCTCATCCAGCCCCACAACGGCCAGATCACCGCCGAGTACTTCGACATCGGCCAGAGCCGTTCGCTGCCGTGGCAGCGCCGCCCGCACGCCAGCCGACTTCTCGCCGCGCTCCGCGACCCCGGACGCGGATTCTCCGCCGTCGTCGTCGGCGAACCCCACCGAGCCTTCTACGGCAACCAGTTCGGTCTCACCGTGCCGCTGTTCGCCCACTACGGCGTCGAACTGTGGGTACCGGAGATCGGCGGCCCGATCGACCCTGACAACGAAGCCCACGAACTGGTGATGTCCGTCTTCGGCGGCATGAGCAAGGGCGAACGCAACCGGATCAAGCTGCGCGTCCGGACCGCCATGGCCGCCCAGACCCTGCTCGAAGGCCGCTACCTCGGGGGGCGTCCCCCATACGGCTACACCCTGCAGGACCTCGGCCCCCATCCCAACCCGGCGAAGGCAGCCGACGGCAAACACCTACGCGGCCTCACCCCGGACCCACGGACCGCACCGATCGTCCGCCAGATCTTTCACGAGTTCCTCAATGGCAGCGGCCTCTACGCCATCGCCGAAGCACTCACCAGCAACCACGTCCCCTGCCCCTCCGCACACGACCGGGCCCGAAATCCGCACCGCAGCGGCATCGCCTGGTCCAAGAGCGCCGTGCGGGTCATCCTCACCAACCCCAGGTACACCGGACGGCAGGTCTGGAACAAGCAGCGCACCGACGAAGTCCTCCTCGACGTCGACGACGTCGCGCTCGGTCACACCGGAGTCATGCGCTGGAACCCGCGGGACAAGTGGGTCGTCTCCAAGGAGATCACCCACCCACCGATCATCGATGAGGCCACCTTCGAACAGGCGCAGGCACTGCTCGCACGACACCGATTGGGATTGGACATCCCGCAACGGCACCGCCGCGCCCGCAACCCGTACGTCTTCCGCGGCCTGATCTACTGCGCCGCCTGCAACCGCCGGATGCAGGGCCAGTACAACCACGGCGCCGCCTACTACCGCTGCCGCTTCCCCCAGGAATACGCCCTCGCCAACGACGTCACCCATCCCCGCAACGTCTACCTCCGCGAGGAGACCCTCACCGACCCACTCGACACCTGGCTCGCCACCGCATTCCACCCCGACCGCATCGAGAACACGATCACCGCGATGGCAGACGCCCAGCTGGGCGACCACCCATCCCCCGCCATCACCGCCGCCCGCGCGACCATCACCGAGTGCGACACGAAACTGCAGCGCTACCGGGCAGCCCTCGACGCCGGAGCCGACCCCTCGATCGTCAGCAAGTGGATAGCCCAGACACAAGCCGAACGGACCCGGGCAGAAACCGAGCTGCATGCCGAGAGCTCCGCCGCACCACGCCGGATGACCCAGGCGGAGATCACCATGCTGGTCGAGGCCCTTGGGAACATCGTCACCGCGCTCCGCGACGCGGACCCCGCCGACAAAGCCGAGGTCTACCGCCAGCTCGGCCTGCGGCTGACATACCACCCTGAAGCGCAAACGGTGCACGCTGAAACCGATCTCAGCGCACACCGTGGGCCTATGGGTCGTGTCCGAGGGGGGACTTGAACCCCCACGCCCTATACGGGCACTAGCACCTCAAGCTAGCGCGTCTGCCATTCCGCCACCCGGACCTGCACGTACCAGCCTACCCGGTCGACCAATGTGAGCTACTCACCGCATCGGTCGGCCTGGCGGGCCGCACGGGGCATTACTCTACACGGCCCAGAACGATCATGCACATCAGCTCCATCGCGGCACGTTTGCGCAGGTCAACGGCCACAACGATCGGGTGGGTAGCGCGCAACAGGCGATTCCGGGCAGCATTGCTCACGTGTCCCACCCCTCCCCGTTGATCGCCACTCAACACCAGGCCCTCGCGCTGCGCGCCGCGGGTGACCTGACAAGCGCCCGCCGCCTGCTCGCCGACGCGATCGTCGCGGCCCGCCCGGCGTACGGCGAGGACCACCAGGACGTCCTGGCCACCGGTCACCTGCTGGCCCGGCTGCACCGGGAGGCCGACGACCCGGCCGCCGCCCGGCGCGTACTCGAAGAGGCCTACGCGGCCGGCGAGCGCCGCCGCGGCGAGGCCGACCCGCTGATGCTCGCGCTCAGCTTCGACCTCGCCGGCGTGTCCGAGGAACTGGGCAACCGGCACGAGGCCCGCCGCAACTACAGCCGCGTGGCGACCGCCGGGTCCGCCGTGCTCGGTCCGGACCACCCCGCGGTACGCGCAGCCCGCCAGTACCTCGGCGGCTCCGCCGCCGCTCCCGCAGGCTATGGCCCCTCCCCCGGCGGCTCCGCCGCCGCTGTCGGACCGCACCCCGCTCCGCCCCTGCCCGGCTACCCCACTCCGGGCCGTCCCGGGCACCCCGATCAGTCCCTGCCCCGGCATCCGAACCAGGGCCCGCCCGCAAGCCCCGGTCCGGTCCGGCCCGGCCAACCCGGTCCCGTCTCCTCCGGGTACCCCGGTCACGGAGTGTCCGAGCCCACCGTCTCGCTGCGAGCGGTCACACCCCCGCACCCGCCCGCACCGCCTCGGCCCGTCGTCCCGGGTGTACCCGCCGCGAGTCCGCCGGTACCCGATTCACAGTGGGCTCCCCGCCCGGGCCCGGCACCGCAAGCGCCCCACGCCCCGCAGCCGGCTCAGTCCGCGCCGAACCCGCGGGTCGCTCCGCCGCCCCCGGTGGCGCCTGCCCCGCCGCAGCAGCCTCCCGCAGCCGGGCCGAACGGACCCGCGAGTCGGTGGGCGCCGCCCTCGCCGCCTGTCTCGGAGGCGACGACCCGGTTCGCGCCCATCACCGAGGAGGCGACGACGCGGTTCGCGCCCATCACGGATGAGGCGACGACCCGCTTCCCGGTAGTGCCGGTCGAACCCACCGCCCCGGCGAGGGCACCGGTTGCCGGAACAGCGGCGCAGGTTCCCGGTGTCCTCCCGGTGCCTCCGGCCCAGGGCGTCATCCCGGTTCCCCCGGCTCAGCGTGTCCCCCAAGCGTCGCCCGCGACGTACGGCCGACCGGCCGCCGCTCCCGGTGTGACCCCGGTGCCGCCCCTCACCCCCGGCACGCCTTCGCACCCGGCCACCGCCGGTACGTCGACGTCCGGCCCGACACCGGGAACACCCGCGACGGCTTCCGGAGCGCCGACCACAGCACCGACGGTCGGAACGCCGACGAGGGTTCCGGCGGTCGGAACGTCGGTGCCCGGACAGCCGACAGCGCCTTCCGTTCCCGGCCCGACGTCCTCGCCTACCGGCAAGCACATCGCGCCCGTGTCGGCGCCGGCGCCGAGCGCCACTCCTACGCCTGCAGTGCCGCCGACGCCTGGCGCCGCCGGTACGCCGCTGTCGCGCCCGCAGCCGGGCACGGCCGGTACGCCGCAACCGCAGTCACAGGTGCCCGGAACTACCGGCATGCCCCCGCTGCCGCCGCCGCGGATGCCGGGAACCGCCGGCACGTCTCCACTTTCACCCCCGCCGGTCATTCCGCCGCCCGCCCCGACGGTCACCGAGGCGCCGCCCGCCGCGATCACCCCGCCACCGTCACGGACGCCTTCGGCGGGACTCCTGCCGCCGCCTCCGACCGTCCTGCCGCCCGCGCCGCGCGTGCCGGCTCCGGCAGTCAGCGACCTACCTCCACCACCAGTCGTTCCGGTTGTCCCGCCGGTGTCGTCCCCGTCCGCTCCGCCACCGCTCACCCCTCCGGCCTCGGCGGCGCCACCGGCGCCCGCCTCCCAGCCGGTGGCCGAATCGGCGCCGGCTGCTGCCACCGCACCGACGCCGCCCTCCGCACCTGTTTCGCCCCGACCGGCGCCCGGGCCCCGGGCGACTCCGACGGCCGAGGCAACCGCTCCCCCACAGCCTGCCGCGGAGCTGACGGCCGGCACCGGCACGAACGCTTCCGGCCGGGGTACGACACCTCCTGTTCCCGGTGGACCGGGCTGGGACAAGCCGACGATCCAGGTGCAGCAGATCGGTCCGCTGCTGGAAGAGGAGGCGGCGCGCAACGCCGCGGCGGCGGCTCCCGGAGCCCCGGCCAGGCCCGCGGCGACCGGCGCCGCCAGCGAGACCCCGGCCGGTGCACGACCGGTCAGCAGCCCTCCGGTCAGCGGACGGTCCGAGGACTCACCGCCGATCAGCGCATCGCCCGCCGGCCCGGCCCAGGCCGCCTCGTCCGGGGCGCCTGTGGTGAGTGCGCCGCTGATGAGCCCGCCGGCTACGGGTGACGGTGACGCTGCCGCGAGCGTGATGCAGCTGAGCGCGCCATCGTCGGGTGCGCCGAGCACCCTGGGCGCGCCCACCGCCGGTGCCCCGGCAACAGACGCGCCACCGCCGCCCGCCGCGTCCCAGGTCAGCGCACCGCCCGCCAGCACTGCGCCGGTCAGCGCGCCGCCCGTCGGGTCACCCTCGACGTCGCCGGTCAGCGCGCCGCCCGCACACCCGGTCAGCGGACCGGCCGGCTTCCCTGTAAGCGGGGTTCCGGTAAGCGGTTACCCGCCACCAGTAAGCGGCCCGTCCGCCGCGCCGGTCAGCGCCGCACCGGCCGTGGGCTACCCGCCACCGGCCAGCGGACCCGCACCCGCCTATCCGCCGCCGATCAGCGGGCCATCCGCGCCCGGCTACCCGTCGCTGGCCGGCGCACCACCCGCGCCACCCGTCAGCGGCCCTCCCGGGCCGCCGGTCAGTGCGCCGCCCGGAAACGGCTACCCACCGCCGGTCAGCGGACCACCCGCGGCACCGGTCAGCGCCGCGCCCGTGAGCGGTTCCTCCGTACCGCCGTGGGGCATGGTCGCGCCGCCGTGGAGCAGCGCCGCCCCGTCCCAGCCGGTCGACCGGCCCAACGATCCCGACCCGGAAGTGGACGAGCCGGCACCCGCCGACGCGGCAGGCGAACCGGACGCGGAGGCGCCGGAGCCGAACCGGCAGATGACGATCTACGAGGACCTGCTGGACTTCCCCGAGTCCACGCGACCGGAGCCGCCGGCCCAGCCGGAGCAGAGCGCCTGGCCGGCGACCCCGCCGATGTTCCACCAGCCGCCGCCGGTCCAGCCGCAGGACGCGTACCCGATGGAGCCGGAGCGGCCGGGCCGCAACCGGACGGTGCTGGCCCTTGTGGTCGGCGGTGCGGTGCTCGCGGTGGTGGCGGCGGTCGGTGTCGGCGCGGTGTTGCTGAACCGGGAGGCGGCGCCTCCGCCTGCCCCGGTGCCCGCGTCCGGCGCCGCGTCGCCGAAGGTGGCCGGGCCGCCGCCGGGGGACCTGAAGCTGCGCGACGACACCACCACCGTCACGGTGACCTGGACCGATCCGACGAACGGCGGGGTGCCGTTCGTGGTGGCGGGCGGCCGGGCCGGGCAGAAGCTCGGGGTGATGGCGACCGTGGACGCCGGGCAGACCCGCTACACGGTGAACGGGCTGAGCGCGAAGCTGGACTACTGCTTCACGGTGCTGGCTGTCTACTCGACCGACTCGTACGCCACGTCGGGTCAGGTCTGCACGGACCGGGAGGGCGGCGGCACGCCGAACTGAGTGTCCACGGACGACACGCTCGGTGTCCACAGGAGGACGGTGCGGGTTTCACCGGCTTCGGGCGGCACCTATGATGGCTCCCGGCTCTGGGGAGGGTCGGCCGTGCTCGGCGTCTCTCCCCCACCGACACGGGGAGGCAGCCGGCAGTGACCACCATCGAGGACGTCACGGGCACCGGGCCGGAGCAGGCTCGTCCACGGTCGCGGATGCGCGGCGGGCTGGTCACCATCGGCACGGTGGCCGCGCTGCTGGCCGCGATGGGCCTGACGGTGCTCGGGCTGGGCGCGGCCGACAACGCGGTGGCGAGCTTCGACGCGTCCTCCTGGTTGTGGAGCACCACCCGCAGCGAGCTGGCCCGGGTCAACGGCGTCACCGCGCGGGTGGACACCCGGATGGAGGTGCCGGGCGGGCGGCGGCACCAGATGCAGGTGGCGCAGACCGACCGGCTGCTGATCCTGCGTGACCTCAACACCGGGCAGGTCAGCTCGCTGGACCTGGCGACGTTGCAGATCACCGCGACGACGCCGACCGCGCCGGGGTTCGGGGTGAGCGTGGCGCTGCACGAGGACGCGGCGTTCGTGGTGGACGCGGTGCAGGGCATCGTCCGGCAGCTGGACCCGCGGGCGCTGACGCCGGTGGGCGAGCCGGTGCGCTACCCGCCGGGCATCACCGGTGGCACGTTCGACGGCGCCGGCAAGCTGTGGGTCGCGGTGCCGAGCGAGGGCACCGTCTCGGCGGTGACCGCCGCCGAGCTGCCGGAGACGCCGGGTGACGCGCCGTCCGCGGGGCTGAGCCCGAAGCGGGTCGAGACGTACGACGTGGCCGAGCCGGCGCACGAGCTGGTGGTGTCCACGCTGGACGAGGGTGTCGCGGTGCTGGACCGGACCTCGGCGTCGCTGGTGACTGTGGTCGGCGGGCAGACGCAGCGGGCGGAGCTGAGCATGAGCGCGCCGGGGAACCTGCCGACGCGGACCAGCGGGCCGCAGGTGCCGGTCACGGTCCCCGGTGACCGGTCGGTGCACGTGGTGCGGGACAGCCGCGAGGTGAAGCGGTTCACGGTGCCCGGCGCCGGTGTCCGGTTGAGCCCGGCGGTGGCGTGGGCGGGCCGGTTCTACTGCGCCGACGAGACCACCGGCACGGTGTACGCCTTCGACGCCGAGGGGCAGCTCGTGCAGACCGTCAAGGGTTCCGGCCGGCCCGGCCCGGTCGAGCTGGAGGTGCGCGAGAACCACCTGTTCATCAACCCGCCGGACTCGTCCACCGCGCAGGTGGTCGACGACCGCAACCAGGTGCGTGAGGTCGACAAGTACGCCAACGACGTGCTGGGCGGTGACCCGCCGCCGGTGGCCCCGCCGCCGCCCCCGCCGAAGAAGCCGAAGGTGTCCAAGCCGGGTGCGCCGAAGTCGGTCACGGCCGCCGCGGGTGACGCGTCGGCGCGGGTGAGCTGGCAGGCCGCCGCGTCCAACGGCGCCGAGATCACCCGGTACGTGGTGGAGGGCGCCGGTCAGACCCATCAGGTCGGCGCGAACCAGCGTGCGCTGGAGATCACCGGTCTGACCAACGGTGAGACGTACACGTTCTCGGTGCACGCGGTGAACGCCAAGGGTGAGGGGCCGGCGCGGCGCAGCAACCCGGTGGTGCCGACCGCCGAGGTGCCGGACCCGCCGGCGTCGGTGACCGCCGAGGCGCGGCCGGACGGCACCGTGCGGGTGAGCTGGCCCGAGGCCGACGGCCAGGGCAACACGATCGCGAGGTACGCGGTGACGGCGACCTCGGCGGGTGCGAGCGCCCCGGCCGGTGAGTCGGCGAAGACGGAGCTGATGGTGCCGGCCGGGCAGCTGGAGTACGGCACCCAGTACGCGTTCACGGTGACCGCGGTGAGCGAGAAGGGTGCCGGGTCGAAGGCGTCGCCGGTGAGCAACACGGTGGTGCCGTTCACCGTGCCGAAGGCGCCGACCGAGCTGCGCGCGTCCACAGTCGCCGACCAGCCGGGCACGATCGCGGTGCAGTGGTCCCCAGCGGGGGACAACGGCCGGCCGGTGACGAAGTACGTGGTGGAGGCGGCCGGAAAGTCGGTCGAGGTGACCGACGTGCAGGCCACCGTGGGCGGCCTGGGCAACGGGCAGAACGTGACGGTGAAGGTCAAGGCCGTGAACGAGGCCGGGCCGGGACCGGAGGCGAGCACCACCGCGCGAACGGTGGCCGAGCCCCGGATCACGGTGACCGGCTCGTCGGCGGACGCCACGTCGGTGACCGTCACGTTCACTGTGGACGCGGGCGGTGGGCGCGCCTCCTGCACGGCGGCGACCGGCGGGAAGACGGCGAGCGGCAGCTGTTCCAGCCTGCGGGTGACCGGGCTGACGCCGGGTACCGCGTACACGGTGACGCTGACCGCGAGCAACGCCGCCGGTAAGGGGACCGCTTCGCGCGCGCAGACCACCGACCCGGTGTACGGCGTCGCCACCTGCAAGAACGGCCCCGACGGCGACCAGCGGACGTATTGCGACCGGGAGATCCCCGGCGAGCGCAACGGCAACGAGATCTTCGAGGTGCCGCGGCAGGACAACAACCGGCAGGCGGGCTGGGTGCCGGACGGCCACCGGCTGCGCACGTACTGCAAGGTGAAGGGCGAGGACGTCAACGCCTGGATCTACAACAACAACAAGCAGAGCACCTGGTGGGTCCAGGTGGACTACAAGGGCAAGACGTACATCCCGTGGGCCTGGCTCAACCTGGAGGGCGGCGACGACCTCGGCGTCCTGCCTGGCTGCTGACCGCACCGTCCGAGAGGCGCATCCGTGAACACGCACGAACCGCTGAGCCAGCCGGAGGTGCAGGGCTTCGCCGCCCTGGCCGCCCGGCTGGCCGACAACGTCAACGCGGTCGTGCTGGGTAAGCCGCAGGTGGTGCGGCTGGCGCTGACCGCCTTGTTCGCGCAGGGGCACGTGCTGCTGGAGGACGTACCGGGCGTCGGCAAGACCACGCTGGCGCGGGCGATCGCGGCGACTGTGAAGGGGCAGTGGCGGCGCATCCAGTTCACGCCGGACCTGCTCCCCTCCGACGTGTCGGGGGTGACCATCTTCAACCAGGCCAGCCGGGGCTTCGAGTTCCACCCGGGGCCGGTGTTCGCCAACATCGTGATCGCCGACGAGATCAACCGGGCGTCGCCGAAGACCCAGTCGGCGCTGTTGGAGGTGATGGAGGAGCGGACGGTCACGGTGGACGGCGTACGGCATCCGGTGCCGCAGCCGTTCCTGGTGGTGGCCACGCAGAACCCGGTGGAGATGGACGGCACGTACCGGCTGCCCGAGGCCCAGCTCGACCGGTTCCTGGTGAAGCTGTCGGTCGGCTACCCGGACGAGGCGGTGGAGGTGGAGGTGCTGCGCGGCGCGACGGTCCGCTCCCCCGACTCGCTGACCGCGGTCACCGACACCGCCACCGTGGGCGAGATGGTGAAGATGGCCCGGCGGGTGCACATCGCCGAGCCGCTCTACGCGTACGCGGTGCGGCTCGCCGCGGCGACGCGTACCCATCCGCAGGTGCGGGTCGGGGTGAGCCCGCGCGGGGTGATCGCGCTGACCCGGGCGGCGTGCGCGTACGCGCTGATCGACGGCCGGGGCTGGATCATGCCGGAGGACCTGAAGGCGCTCGTCGAGCCGGTCTTCGCGCACCGGCTGCTGCTCACCCCTGATGCGCAGGTGCGCGGTGTCACGCCCGCCGAGGTGCTGCGTCAGGCGGTCGCGTCGGTGCCGGTGCCGCTGCCGTCGGGCCAGGCCACAGCGGTGCACGGCTGAGCGTGGGGATCACCGCCCGTGGCATCGGGCTGCTCGTCGCCGCCCTGGTGCTGCTCGGCGTGGGGTTCCGCTACGCGTACCCGGAACTGACGGTGCTCGGCGCGGCGGCCGCGGTGGCGGTCGGCTACGCCGTGGTGAACGCGGCCTGGCGGCCCCGGCTGAGCGTTCAGCGGCGGGCCGACCCGGACCGGGTGGCCCGGGGTGAGCCGGCGGCGATGGAGCTGACGGTGCGCAACACCGGCCGGCTGCGGGCGGCGAACCTGGTGGCCGAGGACCGCTGCGCCGGCGCGCTCGTGCCGGTTCCGCTGCTGCGGTTGCGCCCGGGCCGGGACACTGTGGTGCGCTACGACGTGCCGACGCACCGGCGTGGGGTGGTGCCGGTGGGGCCGCTGCGGGTGGTGCGCCGGGATCCGCTGGGGCTGGTGGCGCTGGCGCGCGGCTACGGCGGCACGGTGCCGGTGTGGGTGCATCCGCGCATTCACCCGCTCTCCGCGGTGCCCACCGGGGCCGGGCGCAGCCTGGACGGGCGCACCGACAGCGTGCCGCACGGGTCGATCACGTTCGACTCGTTGCGGGAGTACGTGGTGGGCGACGAGTTGCGCCGCGTGCACTGGCGCACCAGCGCCCGGGTGGGTGAGCTGATGGTGCGGGAGAACGTGGACACCAGCCTGCCGCGCCTGGTGGTGGTGCTGGACAACCGCGCGTCCGCGCACCCGGACCGGGCCGGTGGTGTCGCGGAGTCGTTCGAGTCGGCGTGCGAGGCGGCAGCGTCGGTGGTGGCCGCCGCGGTGCGGGAGGACCTGCCGGTGCACCTGCTGCTCGTCGTACCGGCCGAGGTGGAGCCCGCGGGCGCGGCCGGGCCGCTGGACCGGCTCGCCGCTGTGGAGCTGGCGGACGCCGGGCCGGACGTGCTGCCCGCCGCGACGGGCAGGCTGCGCCGCGACCGGCTCGGCGACACGCTCGTCTTCCTGACCGGGCCGGGTGGCCGCGACGACCTGGGGCACGTGGGCGCGCTGCGTGGCGCGTACCCGTCGGTGGTGGTCGGGATGTTCGGCGCGGACGGGCCGACACCGGCGGGCGCGGCGGGCCTCACGGTGCTGGACGCGGCCGACGGCGCGGCGTTCGCCGCCGAGTGGGACGGGGTCCGCCGGTGGTGACGCCGCCGCAGGTCGAACCGCCAGCGGACGGGCGCGTGGCCCGGGCGCTGCGGGCCGTGCCGGTCCCGGCCGCGCTGATCGTGCTGGTCGCGCTCTCCGGCGTGGTGCTGGGCCGGGTGTACGCGGACCCGCTGCTGACCCGGCTCATGGCCGGCGCGGCGGTCGGCTCGGTGCTGGTCAGCGTGGCCGCCCGGCGGCTGCCGTCCTGGCTGGTCGCGCCGCTGTCGGTGGCCGCGCTGGCCGGGTGGACGCTGCTGTCGCTGCGGCTGGCCGCCGCGCACGCGGCGCTGCCCGGCGGGCTCGGCGAGGTGGCCGCCGACGCGGCCCGCAACGCGATCCCCCGGCTGCTCACCGCGATGATCCCGGTCGAACCGGCCCCGGACACGGTGCTGGTCCCGGTGGTCGCGGCGTGGCTGGCCGGGCTGACCGCCGCCGAGGTGGCGCTGCGGGCCGGGCGGGTGCTGCTGGGCTACCTGCCGCCGGCGCTGCTCTACGCGGGCGCGCTCTACGTGGTGGGGCCGAACGCGGATCCGGCGATCGGCCCGACGGTGCTGTTCGCGGCCGTCGCGGCGGCCGGCCTGGCGACGCCCGGGCGCCGCGACGGCCCGGCGCCCGATCCGGTCGCCGGCCTCAGTCCTGCGGTACGCGCGGCGGTACGGCTGCGTCTGGTGGCGGCGAGCGCGGCCGGGCTCGCAGTGGTGGTGGCGCTGGCGGCGCTGCTCGCCCCGGTGGTGGCCGCCCAGGTCGACGAGCGGCCGGTCGACCCGCGCCGCTACGTGGAGCCGCCCCGGGTGGAGTCGCTGGACGAGAACCCGCTGATCCGGATCTCCGGGTGGGCGCTCAACCCGGACCAGCGGCTGCTCGACGTGCGTACGAGCGGGGGCGCGGCCGGGGACGGGTCGCCGCGGATCCGGCTGGCGGTGCTCAGCGACTACGACGGGGTGACCTGGCGGGTCGGCGCCACGTACCGCAACGCGGGGCGGATCCTGCCCGCCGCCGAGCCGGCCCCGAACGCGGCCACCGACGAGGTACGCCAGGAGATCACGGTCGGCGACCTGACCGGGCGGCTGCTGCCGGCGGTGCCCACGCCGCGCGAGGTGACCGGCGCGCGGGTGGCGTACGACCCGGCGACCGGGACGCTGATCCGGCCGGAAGGGCTCGCGCCGGGCCTGCGGTACGAGGTGTCGTCGGTGCGGGAGCGCCCGGACGCGAACCTGCTGCCCACGGCGAACGTGCCCGCCGGTGACGAGGTGGCCCGGGTGCTGCGGGTGGCCGACGGCGCGCCGGAGCCGGTGCGACGGCTCGCCACCCAGCTCGCCGAGTCGAACGGCGCCCCGTACGCGCGTGCCGACGCGATCGCCGCGTTCCTGGCCGAGCACTACCGGGTGACAGCCGACGCGCCCAGCGGGCACGCGTACCCGAACCTGGCGTTCTTCCTGTTCGGACCGCGTAACGGCGGCGGGCAGCGGGGCACGTCGGAGCAGTTCGCCGCCGCGTTCGCGGTGCTCGGCCGCCTCGCCGGCCTGCCGACCCGGGTGGTGGTCGGGTTCGAGCCCAAGGGCGACGGTCCGGTGCGGGCCGCCGACGCGTACGCCTGGCCGGAGGTGCTGTTCGACGGCGTCGGCTGGGTGCCGTTCGACCCGATGCCGCGTCCGGACTCCGAGCCCCGCCCGGTGGAGGAGGACTTCCGGCCGCAGCCGGAGGATCCGCCGCCGTCGGAGGTGCCGGCGCCCACCGAGGAGCCGAGCGCCACTCCCTCGGCCGCCGCGCCCGCGCCCGGCCGGAGCGAGCGTGGGCTCGGCACGCCGGTGCTGGTCGGCGGCGGTGCCGGTGGCCTGCTGCTGGTGGTCGGGGCGGTGCTGGCGGTGCTCGTGGCGATGCGCCGCCGGCTGACCCGCTCCCGGTTGGACGCCGGTGACCCGGGCGAGCGGGTCGCCGGTGCGTGGCGGGAGCTGACCGACGCGCTGCGGCTGGCCGGGCACCCGGTCGGGCCGGACCTGGCGGCGGCCGAGGTCGCCGAGCGGGCCCGCCGGACGCTCGCCGAGGCGCGCGCGGCGCGGCCCGGAGAGGGCGCGGCGAGCGGCGACCCGGATGGCGCGGTGGTGGACGAGCTGGCCGGTCTGCTCAACCAGGCGGGCTTCGCGCCGGGCAGCGTCACGCCGGAACAGGCGGAGCGGGCCGCACGGCTGAGCGCCGGCTTCGCCGACGCGCTGCGTTCGGCCCGGTCGCGGTGGCGACAGGTGCTGTGGGCGGTCCATCCGGGGCCGCTCCGGTGGCGACGCTGATCAACAGCCGTAACCGGATCGCCGGGCCGGTACCTCTACGAGCCGTCCTGAGTGGGGCACCGGCGGCCGGCTTACGGAAGTAGGGTGAGCGGTGATCTGGATCAGGAACCGGCGTTTTCGTCTGCTCTGGACCAGTACGCTCTTGTCCAACCTGGGCAATTGGCTGATGATCGTCGCGGTACCGGTCCACGTCTACACGATGACCGGGTCGACGCTCAGCAGCGGTTTCGCCTTCGTCGCGCAGACCCTGCCCGCGATCGTCTTCGCGCCCCTGGCCGGGGTGCTGGCCGACCAGTGGGACCGGCGGGCGGTGATGGTCGGCGCGGACCTGCTGCGCATGGCCGTCGTGCTCGCGCTGGTCGTGGTCGACGATCCGGGCATGCTGTGGCTGCTCTACACGGTGATGTTCTTCGAGAGCGCGATCGGGCACGTCTTCCAGCCCGCGGCCCGGGCGGTGGTGCCCGCCATCGTCGGCCGGGGCGGTGACCTGGAGGCGGCAAACTCCTGGAACACGGTGGCGAGCGGCGTCGTCCGCCTCGCCGGCGCGCCCCTGGGCGGCGCGCTCTACGCCCTCGTGGGTTTCGACGCTCTGGTGCTGATCGACTCCGCGACGTACCTGGTCTCGGCCGTACTGATCTTCGGAATGGGCCGGCTGCGGGTGGCCGACGACGGACACCGGCCGGGCACGTCGTCCTGGCTGGCCGCTTTCCGGGGGCAGATCCGGGAGGGTCTTGCCTTCCTCTTCGGGCATCCCGTCCTCCGCACGACGCTCGGCGTCTCCAGCATCTTCCTGATGGCGAACGCCGCTCTGAACGTGCTTCTCGTGCCGTACGTCATCAGCGTCCTCGGCGGCGACGCCGGCGATGTCGGCGTGCTCATGGCCGCGCTGGGCGGCGGCTTCCTGGCCAGCGCGTACGTCGGTAACGTGCTGTCCCGAAGCGGTCTCCTCCGGCTGTCGTTCACCGGCTGCCTGGCGGCGATCACCCTCTGCTTCGCGGGGCTCTTCCTCATCCACCACTTCGCCGCCGCGCTGGTCTTCATCGCCTTGGCCGGCCTGCCCGGTGGCGCGTTGCTGATGCTGGTCCAGGTTCAGGTCCAGCGCCACACCCCGGACCGCCAGCTCGGCCGGGTCGGATCCGCCTTCTCCGCCGCCGAGATGGCCGCGACCGTCGTGGGTGCCTCGGCGGGCAGCATCGCCGGGCAGCAGTTGCCCCTCATCACCACGGTCTGGCTCGTGATCGGCGTACTGGCGGCCGGCGCAGCAGTCGCCGCCCTCCTGCTACCCACCCGGTCCGGACCGCCGGCGGCGGAGCCGGTGGCGACGGCAACTCCGCCGGCGACAGCCGGAACCGGTGGCGACGGCTGAATCGCCGTCGATCCGTCATGACTGAGGGGAGTTCGCCCGCAGCTTCCGGACGAGCTTGCGCAGCCCGGCCTGCCAGCCGTCCGGGTCCTCGGCGCGGCGGCGGGCGTAGTCGGCGACCTCGGGGTGCGGCAGGATCAGGAACCGCTCCTCGGCCAGCCCGGCGACGACCGCGTCGGCGACCTGGTCCGGGGTGAGGATCGTCCCGGACGCGGCGATCACCCGGGCGCCCAGGTGCCCCTCGGCGAGGCCGTCGGCGAGCATCGGGGTGTCCACGCCCTGCGGGCACAGCGCGCTGACCCGGATGCCGGCGTCCCGGTAGGTGATCGCCAGCCACTCGGCGAGACCCACGGCGGCGTGCTTGGTGGCGGTGTACGGGGCGTCGCCGACGGCGGTCAGCAGTCCGGCCGCCGAGCAGGTGAGCAGCAGGTGTCCCTGGCCCCGGCTGAGCATCCCGGGCAGCACGGCGCGGGCGCTGTGCAGGTGCCCGAGCACGTTCACCTTCCAGGCCCGGTCCCAGTCGGCGTCGGGCGCGTCGATGCCACCGCCGGTGGCCACGCCGGCGTTGGCGCAGAACAGGTCGATCCGGCCGTGACGGCGCTCGGTCTCCTCGACCAGCGCGTGCACCGCCGCTTCGTCGGTGACGTCCAGCCCGACGCCGCTCGCGACCGGGCCGATCGCGTCGGCCGCCGCGCGGGCCGCGTCGGCGGCCAGGTCGGCCAGAACGATCGCGGCGGCGCCCTCGGCGGCGAACCGGCGGCCCAGCGCCGCGCCGATCCCACCGGCCCCGCCGGTGATCACCACCACCCGGTCGGTCAGGTTCATCTCAGGCCACCTTTCCGGGGCCGAGCCGGGGCAGCAGGTCCATCCAGGCCGCCGCGCCGCCCTCGGTGATCTCCGGCGTGGGCAGCACCGCGATGACCGGCACGTCGACGCCGTTGTCGGCGTACCGGCGGACGGATGCCACGCACTGCTCGGGCGAGCCGTGCAGCACCAGCGCGTCGACCACCTCGTCCGGTACGGCGGCGGAGGCGCCCCGCCGGTCCCCCGCGGCCCAGGCCTCCCACATCGGGCCGAGCGAGTCCTCGCGGCCCAGCCACCTGTGGAAGGCGGCGTACGCGGGCACGGTCAGGTAGCCGGTGATCATGCGGCGGCCCAGCGCGCGGGCGTAGGCGGTGTCCTCGGTGGGGCAGACGAAGATGCGGGCGGCCACGTCGAAGCCGGGCCGGCGCTCGCCCACCTCGGCCAACGCGGTCGGCACGTCGTCGGCGGCCAGCCAGTTGAGGATCACCCCGTCGGCCTCGGCTGCGGCCAGACGCAGCATGCCGGGGCGCAGCGCGGCCAGCAGGACCGGCGGCGGCACGCTGGGCGGGCGCTCCAGGGTGAAGCGTCGTACCGCGAACGTGTCGAACGCGCCGTCGACGGTCTCGCCGCGCAACGCGGCCCGCAGGAACCGCAGCACGTCCCGGGTCCGCTTGAACGGCTCGTCGAACCCGATCGCGTTCCAGTCCCGCACCAGCACCGGCGACGAGGCGCCGACGCCGAGGGCGAACCGGCCCGGCGCGGCCTCGGCCAGCGCGGCGGCGCTCATCGCGAGCAGTCCCGGCCCTCTGGTGAACACCGGCGTGATCGCGGTGCCCAGCCGCAGCCGCGGCGACCAGGCGGCGGCCAGGGCCAGCGGGGTGAACGCGTCGGCGCCGGCCACCTCCGACGACCACACGTCGGTGAACCCGGCGTCGTCGAGGGCCGCGTAGACCGCGGCGTGGTCGGCGAGCGGGATACCGCCCAGTGGCACGGTCATGCCCCATCGGTTCGTCACCCGTCGATGGTGCCCGTCCGGCACCGCCCGGAGCAAGATCCAGGCGGATATGGGTGATCCGCACCGGGGCGTCGGGAAAGAGTGTTACGACTGCCGGGCCCGCTTCGAGTACGAGGTGTTCGGCCGCGTCTCCCCGTCGAGGCTGGTGGGGATCGCCGCGCTGCTGCTGCCCGTACCGCTGCTGGTGCGCCTCGCGCCGCTGGTCGCAGCGATCCTGGCCGCTGTGGTCCTGACGGTGGTGGCGGTGGCCGACGCGCGCCGCGCCTGGGGCCGCCCGCCCGAGGAGGCGGCGACGCCGTTCTGAGCGGCGACGCCGGTGCCGGACGCCGCGGCCGGGCTACGATCCGCGCGTGACCTTCTCGCTCGTCGCCCGCTCCGCCGACGGGCGCCTCTACGGGGTGGCGGTGGCCAGCCGGTTCCTCGCCGCCGGGGCGCTGGTGCCGGCGGCCGAGGCGCTGGTGGGCGCGGTCGCCACCCAGGCGCACGCGAACCTCGCCTACCGGGCGCAGGCGCTCGCGCTGCTGCGTACCGGCGTCACCGCCACCGACGTGGTGGCCGGGCTGGTCGCCGCCGATCCCGGCCGCGACGACAGGCAGCTCGCGGTGGTCGGTACGACCGGCGACGGGGCCACCTGGACCGGGCCGCGCTGCCACCCCTGGGCGGGCGGGCAGGCCGGCGACGGCTGGGCCGCGCAGGGCAACATCCTGACCGGCCCGCAGGTGATCGACGCGCTGCGCGACGCCTGGCTGGCCCGCGACGACCTGCCGTTCCCGCAGCGCCTGCTGGCCGCGCTCACCGCCGGTGACGCGGCCGGCGGCGACCGGCGCGGCCGGCAGAGCGCCGCGATGCTGGTGGTGCAGCGCCACGGGGGCTACGCCGGCACCGGCGACGAGCTGGTGGACCTGCGGGTGGACGACCACGCCGACCCGGTCGCCGAGCTGCGCCGCCTGCTCGGCATCCACCACATGCTGTTCGGCCGCCCCGACCCGGCCACGCTGCGGGATCTCGCCGGCCCGCTCGCCGCCGAGGTGGCCGAGCTGCTCGCCGCCACCGGCCACCCCGTCGGCCCGGCCGGCCTGGACGACGCGCTGGCGGCCTGGACCGGCCTGGAGAACCTGGAGGAACGCTTCGTACCCGGCCGGATCGACCCGATCGTGCTGGAGCACCTGCGGCGGTGTGCCGGGCGCTGAGCCGTGGTCAGCCGCCGAACGCGAGCCGGCCGATGCCGGCGCGCGCCAGCTCGGCGTGCTCATCGCCGGTCAGCGGCAGCCGCCCGGTGGCCTTGCGCAGCACGGTGAGCGCGTCCCAGCCCAGTCCGGCCGGCACCGGCACGCCGCCGGTGAGCACGCCGACCACCACGTCCGCCGCGGCCGGGGTCAGCCACGGCGCCCGGTCCAGCGCGTCGGCCAGGTCCAGGCCGTGCACCGCGACCTCCACCACGCGGGTACGGAGGAACTCCGGCAGCGCCATCGCGTCACCGTGGCGGGTGCGTACCACCCGGCCGGGCGGCGCGGCGGCGACCGCCTCGTCGGTGGCGCGCCAGGCCCGGGCGAACTCGTCGGCCACCTCGGCCGCGCCCGGGTGCTCCCGCGCCGCCCGGCGGGCCGAGTCGATGCGGTCCCGGTCGACCGGCGGGCTGAACTTGGCCGCGCCGAAGTAGGCGGCCGCGTCGACCTCGGCGCGGGGCGGCGCGGGTTCGGCGAGCATCAGGGCCAGGCGACCGGCTCCGGTGCTCACGTGCGCGACCAGGTCGCGTACCCGCCAGGGCGGGCACGGGGTGGGCCGGTCCAGCGCCGCGTCGTCCAGGTCACGCAGCACCCGTTCCAGGCGCTCGCACTCGGCCCGGAACGCCGCCCGTACGGGCTGCACCGGCGTCAGCCCTTCCAGCGGGGCACCAGCCGGTGCACCACGACCAGCACCAGCGCCGCCACCACCGCGATCGTGCCGGCGATGCCGGCCGCGCTGCCCGCGTACCCGATGAACAGCGGACGGCGGCCGAGCGCCTCGACGGGGATGGTGGAACGGTCGACGAGCCAGGACAGCGCCACCGCGGAGGCCAGCAGGGCCACCACGCCGATGCCGCCGAGCACGGCGCCCGCCATTCGGTGCGCGTCGCCCGGCTCCACCACGGCCTGCTCCCGCTGGAAGAACAGCAGCACCAGTCCGGCGGCGGCGGCCCAGGCACCGACCACCAGGTACGCGGCGACCGCGTCGCTGGGCCGGTGCCAGCCGGCGGAGAGCGTGGCGACGCCGGCGGCGGCGGCGTACCCGGCGCCGAGGAACGCCCCGGCGACCCGCAGCTTGCGCGGCAGCACCAGGATCAGCGCGATCGCCACCGAGGCCGCCACGGCGGTGTGCCCGCTGGGCAGGCTGTTGCCGGCGGCGGCCCGTTCCGGGTCGATGCCGAAGTCGGGCCGGACCAGGTAGTACTTGAGCAACTGCGTGGTCACGTTCGCGCCGGCGATGAGCAGCGTCGCGGTGACGGCGAGCGCCTTGCGCCCCCGGATCAGCGCGATGAAGCCGATCACCGCGGTCGCGGCCAGCAGCGACACCACCGACATGGCGTTGAGGAGTGTGTTCACCGGACCGTCTATGCGGTCCTGGCCGATCCGGTTACCGGTGAGCGCCACCGTGTCCAGCCACTGGCCCAGTTCGGTGTGCACGGCGAAGCGCCACACCAGCCCGAACGCGGCTGTCTGGATCAGGGCCAGTACGACCAACCAGACCGCCGTCCAACCCCTCGCCGTCTCCCGCACCCGGACAACTTAACGGTAGGCACGCTCCGGCGCGCGGCGGAGCGCCAGCGGCGGCGGCGTACGGTGAGGCGGGCGATTTCGAGGAGGTGGCGCGTGACCGGCACGCCACAGCGGCAACCGGACGACGGGCCGCGGCCGGAGTCGCTGGCCGACCTGCTCGGCGGCCGGCGCGGGGCGGTGGACGCGACCCTTCCGCCACTGGCGTTCGGGCTCGGCTGGGTGCTCGGCGGTCTCGGCGGCGGCGTGCTCGCGGCGGTGCTGACCGGCACGGCGGTGGCCGGCTGGCGGTGGCGGCGCGGCGACCGTCCCCGCTCGGTGCTGGTCGGTCTGCTCGCGGTCTGCGTGGCAGCGCTCATCGCGTTGCGCACCGGCCGGGCCGCCGACTTCTTCCTGCTCCAGATCGCCGCCAACACGGCGAGCGCGCTGGCCTGGGCGGTGAGCATCGTGGTGCGGTGGCCGCTGCTGGGTGTGGTGGTCGGCACGGCGCTGGGCCAGCGGACCCGGTGGCGGCGCGACCCGGCGCTGCTGCGGGCGTACGGCCGGGCCAGCTGGGTGTGGGCGGCCACCTACGTGCTGCGGGTCGCGGTGTTCGTGCCGCTGTGGCTGTACGGGCACGTGGTCGCGCTCACAGTGGCGCGGGCGGCGCTGACCTGGCCGCTGATCGCGTCGGCGCTTGCGGGCAGTTGGGTGGTGATCCGGCGCTCGCTGCCGGCCTGGCATCCGGGGCTGCGGCACCCGGTGGACCCGGCGGGCACCGACGGTGTGGCGGCGCGCACAGAATAATGGAGAGGCCGCCACGGGGGGAGCGGCCTCTCCGTCAAATACGTTACTCCGTCCACGGCCCGGATGTGATCCCGTGGACCGCTGATTTTTCCGTGCCTTTTCGCGCCATGGGTCGTCGCCGGGCGGAGTGGTGGGCCGGCCGGTCCGCTGCGTCGGCCGGACGGCCGGCCCACCCGGCCTGACCGTGGGCGTCAGGCCGTTCGCCGACCCGGCCGCTCCGTTCCCCCATCGGCCGGGTCGGCCTCCTCCGCGGGCGGGTTCGCACCCGCCCGCGGAGGAGGGGTCACCTCACCCTTGCGGGAAGTAGGTGCCGTAGTCGGCGTACGCCATGGCGATGTCCGCCTGCGCCCAGAACCGGTGGTAGTTGAAGACCGGCTCGGGACCGCCGTCCAGGTACGCCTGCACCTTCGGCCAGTCCGGGTCGTTCTTGTAGAACGAGCGGATGTCCAGGAAGCTCTTGCCCGGGGCGATCGCGTCGCCGTTGGGCATCTTCCCGGTCCAGCCGTTGGGGACGTAGAGACCCTGGCCGTCGGCGGCGTTGTAGACGTCGTCGAAGCGCTTGTAGTCGCCGCGCTTCTCCGGCGTCGAGACGCCCTTGCTGTCGGCGGACGCCGAGAGCGCGTCCAGCAGGCCCTTGGCGGTGTCCTTCGCCGCGGTGTTGCCGGACTTGGCCGCGTACGCGATGAGCGTGCGGGCGTAGGCGCCGGCGACGCCGACGTCCTGACCCTTGACCGTCACCTCGACGTGCAGGTTGGTGTTCGGCTGCGGGCTGCTCGGGTTCCAGTTCGCCGGCTGGCCGGTCCACTTCATGTCCGACGGGATCGACCAGTTGGTGCCGACCGTGGTGTTCGCGATGGCCCACGGCACCCACTTGTCCAGCAGCGCCTTGGCCTTCGCGTTGCCGGTCTCCAGGTACAGCTCGGCGATGCGCTGCATCGACCAGGCCTGCATGCCGAACCACTGGTTCGACGGCGGGTCGTTGTAGACCGGGTCGACGTCGTAGTACATGCCGTAGAAGGTGGCGGTGCCGGCCGGCGGCTGGGCGTAGCTGCCGTCCCAGCTGTTGGTGGCGCCACCGGCGATGCCGCCCTCGGCGGACTGGAGCCAGGTGTAGAACTCCAGCTGCCGGTCGAGGCTCTTCTGCCAGTCGGAGACCGCGGTCGGCGACTTCGGCTTCAGCTCCGCGACGTTGGTCATGGCCCAGGCCGCGAACGGGTTCTGGTAGCCGAAGTGGCTGTGGCTGGAGCCGATCCGCCACGACCAGTTCTGCGAGGCGTCGTACGCGCCACCCCAGGCGTAGTACCAGGAGAGCAGGTAGTGCGCCGAGTCACGGCCGCTGCCGGCCGGGCAGGTGGACGCCCCGACGCAGTTGCCGATCTTCTTGAAGTACTTGTCGAACAGCGCGTAGCGCAGGTAGTCGCCCATCTTGGCGGCCTTCGCCACGGTGGCCGCCACGTCGGCCTGCTTGCCCTGTGCCTTGGCCCAGGTCAGCGCCCAGTAGGCGGCCTGGACGGCACGCGCGTCGGCGTCCGGGGCGTTCGTGTACTTCCACTGCTTGGCCGGGGCGCTGGACTCCTTGACGAACAGGTCCAGGTAGCCGTTCGGGCCGCCGTGCTTGAACGTGTCGCAGGACGGCTGCGGCACGGTCTCCCACACCGACTCCTGGGTGCCCCGCTGGAAGGTGTTGATGTACGCGGGCCGGGTGGTGCCGTCGCCGCAGCGGCCGAAGCCGTAGGTGTTGTCCACGTCGAGCAGCCAGTGCATGCCGTAGATGTCACCGGTGCCGTAGGTGGACTGCAGTTCCGAGCGCAGCGGGTCCTGGCCGACCGGGACGTTGGCCTCCAGCGCCGACGGGTACTGGCTGGGCAGGTTGTGCTCGGCGGCGTACTGCGGGGTGCCGGGCGAGCCGGCGGTGGCCTGGTCGGCGTGCGACGGGATGATGTACTTCTCCATGACCGTCCAGGCGTTGTTGAACGGGGCCCAGTTCTGGGTGACCCGGCCGTACTGCGCCTCCAGCCAGAGCCAGAAGCTGAACGCCTCCGAGGTGGTCTCGTGCCCGTGGTCGGGCGCCTCGACGATCAGCGTCTCGATCGAGTGGTACGGCACGCCCTCGGGGCTGAAGTAACCCGAGTTCTTGATCTTGCCGTACTGGTCGAGGAACTTCTTGATGTAGGCGTTGTCGCCGCCCGGGGTGTCGTTGTCCGCCTCGGTGGCGACGACGGAGATCGGGGCGTAGCCGGTGGCCGACGCGGTGATCGTCGCGGTGCCGCCGACCGTGTCGGAGTCCTCCGCGGCGGAGACGGTGGCGGTGACGCCGGTGCTCCAGTTGCTCGACGTGAGCGTCAGTGTGGACGGCGAGACCGTGATGTCGCTGTCACCGGTGACGGCGAGGGTCACCGGCACGTTGGCCGTGGGCGCCGCGCTGAGCGTGTACCGGACCGTGGCGCTGCCGCCCTCGGCCACGGTGACCGCCGACGGGCTGGCGACCAGCTTCGGCCCGCTCGCCGCGGTGACGGTGAACGACTTCTCCGAGACGGCGCTGCCGCCCGCGTTGTCGTACGCCTTGGCCTGCACCGTGTAGCTGCCCGCCGGCAGGTCGAGCAGGTCGTAGCCGTACGGCGCGGTGGTGTCGGTGTTTACCAGCAGGCCGTTGCGGTAGAACTCGACCTTGCTGATGGTGCCGTCGCTGTCGCTCGCGGTCGCGGTCAGCGGGACGTCCGCCGGCGCCTCGAACGGGCCGGACGGCACGCTCAGGGAGACCGTCGGCGGCTGGTTGGTCTGCGCGCCGTTGCACGCGACCCCGTTGAGCGTGAACGCGGTGGGCTTCGGGTTGCTGCCGCTGTAGCTGCCGTTGAAGCCGATGCTGGTGGACGCGCCGGTGGGCAGGCTGCCGTTCCACGACTCGTTCGTCGCGGTGACCTCGCTGCCGGACTGGCTCCACTTGGCCGACCAGCCCTGGGTCACGCGCTGGCTGCTGTTCGGGAAGGCGAACTTCAGCGACCAGTTGTTCAGCGCGTCGCCCAGGTTCTTGATGGTGACGGTAGCGGTGAACCCGTTGTTCCAGTCGCTCGTCGCATAGGTCACGTCGCAGGCGGGCGCGGCCTGGGCGGCGCCCGCGGGCAGGGCCACCCCGCCTATGACGAGGGCGGTGGCGGCGACCATCGCCGTACGGCGACGTCTGGCCAGAAGTCTCATGTGGGCGGTGTCTCCTCGGACCGGGCCGGGACCGTGGGCCCCGGCGGGGCGCCTCCACGCGTCGCCGGGGCGTACGCGGGGGGACGGAGGCGTCCGGAAAGGTGGTCGTCCCGGCCGTGCCGGGGATCGGGGCGCCGCACCGGTTGTTCACCGGGTGCCCTCGGCGGCCCGCGCTCGCGTTCACTGGCTCCGCGTGGCGTGACGAGAGTGTGACATGGAAGCGCTCCCACCACAACGGCCAGCGCAGATACGCGCTTCCATGTTTCGATCTCGTTTAGGGGCTTTTCCAAACCCGTGACGGGCGTTACAGTCGCAGCATCGCCGATGGGAGCGCTTCCATCGACGGTGATACAAGTACTGGATCGCCGGGTGCACCCGTGCCCGGCGCGTCGGCCCAGAGGCCGACGGCGGACCAGCCCGGACGCCGCCGCCGGCCGTCACCCGCCAGACGGAGGGAGGTGGAACCAGAGCCACTCGCGTGGCCCGGCTCCCGCGCGACGCGCACGACGGACGCCAATTCCACTTCGTGCGTGTGTGCACCATCGGTGGGGACGGGGGTTGCCCTCCCCCGTCCCCACACTAAACCCCCGTTGTCGACGGCAAAAGAGGCCGACGGGACAGGCGTGACACGCCACCCGGACGGCCTTTCTCGCTATCCACCCCACCCCTCGCCGCTCACGCCGCCGCGAGCGACGTTCCCGAGCGACGCCCCCGCCCACCCACTTTCCGGCCGCCCGCCGGCCGCGCCGCACCTCGCCGCGACCGCCGGATCGGGGCCGGCCGCTCCCTGGCTATCATGGGAGCGCTCCCGGCCCAGGGCGGCCCGTCACTCCGAGGAGAAACCTCATGTCGTTACTCACCCGACGGCGCCTGCTCCGCCGCGCCGCTCTGTCCGCGACCGCGGCCGGCGCGGCCCGGACCGGGCTCGCCGGCGCCACCGCGGCCGGGATCGCCGCGTCGACAGTCGCGCTCGGCGGCTGCGACAGCCCGCCCGAGCGCACCACCGACCCGGAGCCGGACCGCGGGCTGCGCTTCCCCGACGGCTTCGCCTGGGGCGCGGCGACCTCGGCGTACCAGATCGAGGGGGCCGCCAAGGAGGACGGGCGGGGTGAGTCCGTCTGGGACACCTTCAGCCACACGCCGGGCCGGATCCGCAACGGCGACACCGGCGACGTCGCGGCCGACCACTACCACCGGTACGCGCAGGATCTGGACCTGATGCGCGATCTGGGACTGCGCAGCTACCGGTTCTCCATCTCCTGGCCACGCATCCAGGCCGACGGCTCCGGCCGCCCCAACCAGCGCGGCCTCGACTTCTACCGCCGGCTGGTGGACGGGCTGCACGAGCGCGACATCGCGCCGATGGCCACGCTGTTCCACTGGGATCTCCCCCAGGCGCTGCAGGACACCGGCGGCTGGGAGAACCGGGACACCGCCGAGCGCTTCGCCGAGTACGCCGACGTGGTGTTCCGCGCCCTCGGCGACCGGGTGCCGGTCTGGCTGACCGTCAACGAGCCGAAGACGGTGGTGCAGAACGGCTACATCTGGGGCCACCACGCGCCGGGCATCCGCGACGAGGACGCGGCGTACCTCGTCGCCCACCACCTCCAGCTCGCCCACGGCCTCGCCGTGCAGGCGCTGCGTGCCTCCGGTCTCACCGGCCGGATCGGCCCGGCGCTCAACCTGCACCCCTGCTACCCGGCCGACGACTCCGCCGAGTCGGCCGCCGCGACCCGGCTCCACGACGGCTACGAGAACCGCCTCTACCTCGACTCGATCTTCAAGGGGGCGTACCCGCAGGACGTCCTGGACGACCTCGGCCCGGACAGCCGGATGGTCCGCGGCGTCCGCGACGGCGACCTGAAGATCATCTCCAGCCCGGTCGACCTGCTCGCCGTGCAGTACTACACGCCGCTCTACGTCACCGGCACCCGCGACACGGTCCGCAAGTGGCCCACCTCCGAGGCGGAGTGGCAGCAGATCTACCCGGAGGGCATGTACGACATCCTGACCCGGGTCACCCGCGACTACGGCCGGGTGCCGATCACCATCACCGAGAACGGCCTGCCCTGCCCCGACGTGCCCGGCCCGGACGGCACCGTCGACGACGCCGGGCGGGTCGCCTTCCTGCGCGACCACTTCGCCGCCGCCCACCGGGCCGTCGGCGACGGGGTGCCGCTGGAGAGCTACCACGTCTGGTCGCTGCTGGACAACTTCGAGTGGGCCGAGGGGTACGAGCAGCGCTGGGGCCTGGTCTACGTGGACTACGCGAGCCAGCGGCGGGTGCTCAAGCGCAGCGCCCACTGGTACCGCGACGTGATCCGCCGCAACGGCCTGTGACCGGCGTGCGTCCGGCCGGCGGCGTGCCGGCCGGACGCACGCGCCGGCTGCGGATCAGCGCGGCAGCGCCTGCTGGAGTTCGGCGCGCAGCGCCGGGGTGAGCATCTCGCCCGCCTGCTTGGCCAGCCGCGCCATCTCGTAGCCGACCACGCCGATGTCCGCGTCCGCCCCGGCCAGCGTGGCCAGGATCGAGCCGTCCCGGATCTGCATGACCAGGAAGTAGCCGCGCCCCATCTCGACCACCGTCTGCTTGACGACGTCACCGTCGAACATCTGGGCCGCACCGGCGGTGATGCTCATCAGGCCGGAGGTCACCGCGGCGAGCTTGTCCGCGTGGTCGCGCGGCAGGTGCGCCGAGATCGCCACCAGGAGCCCGTCGGAGGACACCACCACCGCGTGCGCCACCCCGGGAACGCGCTCCGCGAACGCGTTCACCAGCCAGCTCAGGTCGCGTGCCTCCTGGCTCAACGTCGTCACTGTCGTCGTCCTCCTTCATCGCGCGGCAGGTACATCTCGGTGGTCTCCTCGGCCTCGGCCCGCCGTACCCCGCTGTAGAGACGCGACAGCATGCCACCGACCGCCTCCGGGTCCGGCTCGTGCCGCACCACCGGACGGTCGGCCGGGGCGGCCGAGGTGAGCTGGGCCATCGGCACGCGTACCGGCAGGCCCCGCTCGTTCGTCCCTCCGGTCACCGGCGTCGCCGCCGGCGCCGGCGTCACACCCAGCGCGGACGAGGCCGGGCCCTGCCGGCTGAACCACCCGCCGGCCGCCGCGCCGGCGTCCGGGGTCAGCACGTCCTCGGCCCGTCCCGGGCGGGGACGCGGCGCGGGCACCGGCGCGGCGGCCGGCGGCGGGGTGGCCGCGGCGTCGGTGCCGTCGCCCAGCGGCCGGCCGGTCAGCGGGGACACCGGCAGCGCGGCGGGCCGGCCCGGCGCCGGACGCCAGCCGGCCACCGGCAGTTCGGCGGTGGCCGCGGCGAGCGCGCCGGACGCGGCGACCGGACCGGTGAGCATCTGCGGCTCCGGCCCGCGCACGAGCCGGCCCGGCGCCGGCTGGCCCGCCTCCGGCGCGGGCGCCTCGGCCAGCAGCTCGACCGGGATCCGCACCCGCGCCACCAGGCCCTCCCGGCCGGCGCTCAACCGCACCCGTACGCCGTGCCGGGCGCTGAGGTGGCTCACCACGAACAGGCCCATCCGCTCCGAGGCCGACACGTCGGCGGCTGGTGGCTCGGCGAGGACCGCGTTCGCCTCGGCCAGCGCCGACGGGCTCATGCCCAGCCCTTCGTCGACGATCTGCACGAGCGCGCCCCGGCCGTCCGGCTCGACCACCACCCGCACCGCGGTGTCCGGGCGGGAGAAGGCGGTGGCGTTCTCCAGCAGCTCCGCGAACAGGTGCACCAGGTCGCCGACCGCGTGCCCGACGACGTGCAGGTCGGTCCGGTTCTCGTGGCGTACCCGCTGGTACTGCTCGATCTCCGCGCTCGCGGCCAGCAGCACCGCGCCCAGGCCCACCGGACGGTTCCACCGCCGGGTCGACTCGGTGCCGGCGAGCACCAGCAGGCTCTCGTCGTTACGGCGCATGCGGGCGGCGAGGTGGTCGAGCTTGAACAGGTTCTCCAGCTGGTCCGGGTCGCTCTCCTCGCGTTCGAGATCGTCGAGCAGCTCCAGCTGCCGCTCGACGAGCACCTGGCTGCGCCGGGCCAGGTTGACGAACATGGCGTTGACGTTGCGCCGCATCATCGCCTGTTCGACGGCGACGTCGACGGCGCTGCGGTGCACCGCCACGAACGCCTCCGCCAGCTCGCCGATCTCGTCCTGCGAGTCGATCACCGCGGGCGGTACGTCGATCGTGCCGATCGGCCGGTCCACAGTGCGCAGCCGTTGCAGTGTCAACGGCAGGTCCACCTGCGCGATCCGCAGCGCCTGGCCGCGCAGCTGCCGCATGCCGCGCGCCACCGACCGGCCGACCAGCAGCGAGATCAGCACCGCGGACAGGAGCACCGTGGCGATCGCGCCGGCCACCAGCAGCGTGTCGCGCAGCTGGCGGGCGCTGGCGTCGTCGGCCTGGCGTACCGCGTCGGCGACGATGTCGCTCTCCAACTGGCGGAACAGTTCCTGCCGCTGCTCGCTGGCCGCCCACCACTGGGTCGCGTCGAGCAGGGCCGGCTTCGCGTCGCCGCCGCCGGGCAGCGTGCGCTCCTCCATCCGGGTGGCCGCGACGAACGCCGGGTCGACCGAGGTGCGGTCGTAGCGGCGGATCTGGTCGGCGGTCGCCGCGACCCGGAACGCGCCCAGCGCGGTGAGCTGCTGGGCCCGCAGGTCGCTGAGCGTCACCGGGTCGTCGGCCTCGTACCGGCCGGACCGGGCGGCAGCGTAGAGCTCCGCGCGGATGCGCGAGGAGAGCTCCTTGACCCGGGATATCTGCACGTACCGCAGCACCGCCTCGGTCAGCTCCTGCCGGCCGCTGCCGGGCGTCGGCTCGGCCAGCAGGTTCAGCAGCGCCGCGACGGACCTGTGGTAGTTGCTCAGCACGGTGTCGCTGGACAGCACGGCAGGCGCCACCGCCGCGCGGATGTTCACCACCTGGTCGTACGCCTCGAGTGCCTCGGAGTAGGAGACCCGCCAGGCGGCGTCGGCGTCGGCCAGCGGCGCGGCCGCGTCCCGCAGCTCGGCCACCGCGCGGTCGGCGGCCTCCTGAAGGGGCCGGAGTGCGGCGACAGCGGCGTCCCGGTCGGCGCCGGTGCCGGCGCGGCGCAGCGCGGCCAGTTCACCGGCGGTGCGGTCCCGCTCGTGCTGGAGCCGGTCCACCGCGGTGGAGATCTGCCGGCCGATCCCGACCTGCTCGGCGAAGGCGCTCAGCGTGGTGGTCTGCCCGACCAGGCCCCGGGTCTGGATGCCGGCCAGGACCAGGAACGCCAGCGACGGGATCACCAGCACCGTGGCGAGCTTGGTGCCCATCCGCCAGTCCCGCAGCCGGAACCCGGAACGCCGCCGGTGCGGCTGAGGGGCCGCGCCGCGAACCGGGTCGGGACCTGCGCCCACGGTTGCCTCCTCGTCCCGCCCCACCACGTCGGGGAGCGGAGTCCATCCAATCAGGCCGTCGGTCGGTGTCAACGGCCGCCCGGACGGCATGACCAGGACGGTCAGCGCCTCGGGTGGACGGTCACGCGTGCGAGGCGGCCTCGTCCGTCCGGCCGATCCCGGCGATCTCGTCCGCCTCCGCGACCCGGCCCAGCGCGATGAGCGCGGCGCCGGTCGCGCCGATCTCCGGGTTGCGTTGCCAGCACACCCGGCGGGGCGCGAGCACGTCGAGGAACGCCCCGCGCCACCACGGCGAGGCGGTCAGCGCCCCACCGCCGAGGACCACCTCCATCGGCTCGCCGATACCGGCCTCCAGCAGCGTCAGGTCGTCGGCGACCAGCCGGCACAGGCCGCTCATCAGCCCGGCCAGGATGTCGACCGCTGTGGTGCCGAAGCTCAGCCCGTGCAGCTCCCCCGAGCCCGCCGGGGCGGTGCCCGGTGGCCGGTCGCCGCCGAAGCGGGGATTGGCGCGTACCGAGGCGGCGGACCGGTCCAGCGCCATCTCCAGCTCCCGGCCCTCCGGCAGCCGCAGCTCGCGCGCCGCCCAGGCGAACAGGTTGCCGCCGCTGGAGTACGCCGCGCCGGTGACCACGTGGTTGTGGTCGACCCGGTACCGCCAGAGCTGCTCCGGCAGCGGCGGCGGCGCCGCGCCCGCCGGCACCGCCTGGATCATGCGGACCGCCGCCGAGGTGCCGACCGTCACCGCCGCGCGGGTCGGGTCGACGCAGCCCGAGCCGACGTTCGCGGCCGCGCCGTCGCCGACCGGCGGCGCCCACCGCGCGCCGGCCAGCTGCGGCCAGCGCCGCGCGTACGCCGCGTTCAGCCGGCCGTGCCAGCCGTCCGGGGCCAGCCGCAGCATCTGATCCGGACGTACGCCGGCCAGCTCGCACGCCTCCGGATCCCAGTCCAGGCGCCGCAGGTCGAGCAGCCCGGTGCCGGAGGCCAGCGAGATGGACATCGGCGCCTCGTCGAGCAGCGTGCCGAGCGCGTACTCGGTGAGCCCGGTGAAGCGGGCGGCCCCGTCGGCGCGCTCGCGCAGCCAGGGCAGCCGCACCGACCAGTAGCAGCGGTGCCACCACGTGCCGGTACGCCGGTGGAAGTCGTCCGGGTCGGCCGGCCCGGTCGCACCGGGAAGCGGCTCCGGCCGGGTGTCCAGCCAGGTCAGCACCGGCCCCGACGGTGTACCGTCGGCGGCCAGCGGCAGCACCGAGTGCCACTGCGCGGAGGTCGCCACGAGGTCGACGTCCCGCAGGTGCCCACCGGCGGCCAGCTCGTCCACGCACTCGATCAGGCACGCCAGGTAGGCCGGGCCGTCGAGCGTCCCGCTGCCGTCGTCGCCGGTGACCAGGGGCACCCGCCGCCGGGCCAGCGCGCCCGGGCGCGGCACCGCGTCCGCGTCGAGCACCAGGCCGCGCACCGAGGAGGTGCCCAGGTCCAGAGCGAGAATGTCCATCGCCGGTCAACCTACCCGGCGGGACCGGCGGCCACGCCAAGATCCGTACCCGGTGCCGCGCGATCGGGTTCCCCGGCTCCCGCCGGTCGCGTACAGTGACCGTCATGCCCGCGCACCTGTCCTGCTGGTGGCCCGCCGACCCGGCGGCCCATCCCCGCGCGTAGCTTCCCCACGCGGCCGCCCGACGAGGCGGCCGCCGGTCTCTCCCGGCATCCCGGGTCGCCTTCACCGGCGGCCACCGGCCCACCGAGGAGACCCGATGACCCGCCCGTCCGACCCGATCGCCGCCGTCGCCGCCGGCCGCGACCCCGGCCCGTTCGCGCTCGTCCGCCGCGAGGGCACCGACCACGTCGACCTGTTCACCGGCCCGGTACGCACCGCCGGCCTGCTCGCCGACCTGCCGCTGCCCGAGCACGGCGCCGGTCCGCACACGCTGGCCCTGGTGCCGTTCCGGCAGGTCACCGAACGCGGATTCGAGTGCGTCGACGACGGGTTGCCGCTGGAGTTCCTGACGGTGCAGGAGCACCGGCGGATACCGCTGGCCGACCTGCTCGACGACCTGCCCGACGCCGAGGTACGCACCCGCGACGCCGGCTTCGACATCGCCGACGACGAGTACGCGGCGATCGTGGAACGCGTGCTTGCCGACGAGATCGGCCGGGGCGAGGGCGCGAACTTCGTCATCCACCGCACCATGCGCGCCACGGTGCAGGGCGACCCGCTGGCGGCGGGCCTGGCCGCGCTGCGCCGGCTGCTGCTGCGCGAGCGGGGCGCGTACTGGACGTTCCTGGTGCACACCGGCACCCGGATCCTGGTCGGCGCCAGCCCCGAGCGGCACGTCAGCGTCGCCGACGGACTGGTCGAGATGAACCCGATCAGCGGCACCTTCCGGCACCGGGGCGAGACCGTCGATCGGGCTGAGCTGCTGCGCTTCCTGCACGAGGAGAAGGAGGTGGAGGAGTTGTACATGGTGCTGGACGAGGAGCTGAAGATGATGGCGGTGGTCGCCGAGCGCGGCGGCCAGGTGGTCGGGCCGTACCTGAAGGAGATGGCGCACCTGGCGCACACCGAGTACCTGCTGGCCGGGCGCTGCTCCCGGGACGTGCGCGACGTGCTGCGGGAGACCATGTTCGCGCCGACCGTCACCGGCAGCCCGATGGAGAACGCCTGCCGGGTGATCGCCCGGCACGAGCGCGCCGGCCGGCGCTACTACGCCGGGGTGCTCGCGCTGCTGGGCCGCGACGAGCAGGGCCGGCAGACGCTGGACGCGCCGATCCTGATCCGTACCGCCGAGATCTCACCCGAGGGCGCGCTGCGCGTGCCGGTCGGCGCCACGCTGGTCCGGCACTCCACCACCGCCGGGGAGGTCGCCGAGACGCACACCAAGGCCGCCGGGGTGCTTGCCGCGCTCGGCCTCGGCCCGGACGCGCCGCACTCGGCCACCGAACCGGCTGTCCGGTACGCCGACGACCCCGAGGTACGCGCCGCGCTGGCCGCCCGCAACGCCCCGCTGGCCCGGTTCTGGCTGGAGCAGCGGGAACCGGGGGCGCTCGCGCTACGAGGGCTGGCCGGGCGCCGGGCGCTGATCGTCGACGGCGAGGACACGTTCACCGGCATGCTGGCCCACCAGCTCGGCGCGCTGGGCCTGGCGGTGACCCGGCGGGACTGGCCGGACCCGGGGCCGCTGGACGGCTACGACCTGGTGGTGGTCGGCCCCGGCCCGGGTGACCCGCGGGACGCGACCGCGCCGAAGATGGTGGCGCTGCGTGCGCTGCTGACCGAGCTGCTCGCGTCCGGCCGGCCGACGCTCGCGGTGTGCCTGGGCCACCAGTTGCTCGCCGGGCTGCTGGGCCTGCCGCTGCACCGCCGGGACGCGCCGTACCAGGGGTTGCCGCGGGACGTGCCGGTGTTCGGGACGACGCGGCGGGTCGGGTTCTACGCCAGCTTCACCGCCCGCGCCGCCGCCGACCGGGTCGCCGGACCGTACGGCCCGGTCGAGGTGTCCCGGGATCCGGCCGACGGCGCGGTGCACGCGCTGCGCGGCGCGGGCTTCGCCGGGGTGCAGTTCCACCCGGAGTCGGTGCTGAGCCAGGACGGCACGCGGGTCCTGGCGGACCTGCTCGGGCACCTGCTCGACCGGCCGGCGCTGAGCGCGCATGGAGCGGCCGATCGCGGGTAGGGCACTGGCGACCGGTGGTCCGGGCGGGTTCGAGAGCCCCCGCCCGGCCACCGGTCGCCAGTCGGGTCAGCCGGCCATGCCCCGCTTCAGCGCGGCGCCCATGAGCACGGCCCGCTTGGCGGTCAGCGCGGTGGCGGCCAGTGCCACGTGGTCCGGGGCGACCTCGCCGTTGTTGCTCGTGTGCGAGGCGCCGTACGGGTTGCCGGCGACGAACTGGCTCGGGTCGGTGTAGCCGGGGGTCACCACGATGCCGCCCCAGTGGTAGAAGACCGTGTACAGCGACAGCAGCGTCGCCTCCTGGCCGCCGTGCGACGTGGCGGTCGAGGTGAACCCGCTGTAGACCTTGTCGGCGAGCGCGCCGGCCGCCCAGAGCGGGCCGGTGGTGTCGATGAACTGCTTGAGCTGGGCGGCGATCATGCCGTACCGGGTCGGCGAACCCATGATGATCACGTCGGCCCAGGACAGGTCGTCCGGCTGCGCCTCCATCACGTCCTGGGTCTCCAGCCGGTGTGCCTGCCAGCCGGAGTTGGAGCGGATCGCCTCGTCGGGCGCCAGCTCACGTACCTTGCGCAGACGCACCTCGGCGCCGGCCTCCCCCGCCGCCTCGACAGCCGCCTGCGCCATCTGGTAGGTGATGCCGGTCGCGCTGTAATAGATCACCGCGACCTTGACCTGGCCATCCATCAGACGTTCCCTCCTCGTTTCGGGTCAGCTCCGGCGACTACCCGTTACTTGTTCCGTCAAACTCCGGGCGTGGCATGCTCTCCGGGTGGAGATCCGCACCGCCACGCCCGCCGACTGGCCGCTCATCTGGCCGTTCCTGCGCGAGATCGTCGCGGCCGGCGAGACGTACACCTGGCCCCGCGACGTCACGGAGGAGCAGGCCCGCAGGCTCTGGATGCCGCCGGCGCCGGCGCGGACGGTGGTCGCGGCGGCGCCGGACGGCGCGGTGCTCGGCTCGGCCAAGCTGGCGCCGAACCAGGGCGGTCCCGGCGACCACGTGGCGAACGCCTCGTTCATGGTCGCCCCGGCCGCCGCCGGGCGCGGCGTCGGCCGGGCGCTGGCGGCGTACGTGCTCGACGCGGCCCGGGCCGACGGCTACCGGGCCATGCAGTTCAACGCCGTGGTGGCGACGAACACCCGGGCCGTCGAGCTGTGGCGGTCGCTGGGCTTCGAGGTGATCGGCCGGGTGCCGGAGGGCTTCCGGCACCCCACCCGGGGGTACGTCGATCTGCTGGTCATGCACCGGCGCCTGGACTGAGCGTGGCTCAAGATTTGCGCAAGTTCCGCCGGCAATCGCTGTCCCGGTCCAGCTCACACGGGATGCTGATCGGACCGGCGCCGGCCGCAGCGGCCGCCCCCGCGCCGGGAACCTGAACGGGGGATCGCGCTGATGTCGGCAGCGCCGCCGGCGCAGCGCGATCAGGGGCGGCACTGTCGTACCCCGGGCCTACGCTGACGCCCGTGACCGTACGCCTCAACCGCGCCGAGGCGCTCGCGCTACGCATGACCGGCCTGCTGTTGCGCCCGCACCCCGCCGCCCGCCCGCGGGGCGTCGCCGACGTGGTCGAGTGGTTCGGCGCCATGCAGGCGCAGGACGCGGCGAGCGGGTTGTGGTCGCTCGGCGTACGCCTTCCCGGCGCCACCCAGGACGACGTCCGCGCGGCGCTGGAGCGGCGCGAGGCCCTGCGCACCTGGCCGATGCGCGGCACCGTGCATCTGGTCCCGGCACGCGACGCACGGTGGATGCTGGACCTGACCGGGGTGCGGACGCTGGCCGGCATCGCCGGGCGGTGGCGGCAGCTCGGGCTGACCGTCGCCGACGGCGAACGGGCCGGCGAGGTGCTGGGTGCGGCGCTGGCCGGCGGTGGCCGGCTCTCCCGCGCCGCGTGCGTGGCGGCGCTGCGCGCCGCCGGGCTGGCCACCGACGGTCAGCGCGGCTACCACCTGCTCTGGTACGCCAGCCAGCGCGGCGTCACCTGCATCGCGCCGCACGTCGGCACCGAGCAGACGTTCGCCCTGCTCGACGAGTGGGCGCCCGAACCGCGCCGCCCGGAGCGCGACGAGGCGCTGGCGCTGCTGGCGCACCGCTACGTGCGCGGCCACGGCCCGGTGAGCCGGCACGAGCTGGCGCGGTGGACCGGCCTGACCGTCACCGACGCGACCCGGGCGATCACGCTGGCCGGTGACCTGCTCGCCCCGGTCGAGGTCGACGGCGAGCCCGCGGTGGTCGACGCCGCGCTGCTCGACGCGCCCCGCGCGCCGGTCGACGACCTGCACACGCTGCCCGGCTTCGACGAATACCTGCTCGGCTTCAAGGACCGCTCGCTGATGCTCGACCCGGCGCACGCCGCCGCTGTGGTCCCCGGCAACAACGGGGTGTTCCGGTCGACTGTGGTGCGGGGCGGGCGCGTGGCCGGCACCTGGACGCGGACGATCGGCGCGAAGGCGGTCACGGTGAAGGTGCAGCAGCTCGTGCCGTTCGACGCCGCGCTGCGCTCCCGGGTCGATGCCGCCCTGACCACGTACGCCCGCTTCCTGGGCCTGGAGTTGCGCCACTCGTGGTGAGCGGAGGGCTCCCGCCGTACCTCTCCTCTTCTTCTCTGGTGCTGCGCGGCTTCCCTCTTGCTCCCCCGCGCCCGTGTCGGGTGGAACGCCATGGGTGTCAAAACCGCGCCGAGGCACCCATGGCGTTCCACTCACCGGTTCGGCCGGGCGGCGAGGGAAGGGAGAGCAGAGCGTGGCAAGGCCGAAGGGCCGGCGGCGTGCACCACCGGCCCTTCGCACGCATCCAGGGATCAGTCGGCGAGCGCTCCGGCCGACCGGCCCTCGTGCAGCGTCAGGTTGCGGCCGCTGCCCGGGTCGAACAGGTGGATCTTCTCCAGGTTGAACCAGACCCGGCGCGACTCGCCCTCGCGTACCGGCGACTCCGCCGACAGCCGGGTGACCAGGTTCGACCCGGCGCCGGCGAAGTCCGCGGCACCCGTGTCGGCGGCCAACTCCTCCAGCTCGGCGGCGGTGGCCCGCTCCCCCTCGACGGTGAAGTAGACGTACTTGTCCGAGCCCATCGACTCGACGATGTCCACAGGCGCCTCGAACTCCATGCCCCGGCGACGGGTCTCGTCGTCGATCAGCGCCGCGTCCTCGAAGTGCTCCGGGCGGATGCCCAGGATCAGCTCGCGGGGCGCGTCGCCGCCTTCCAGCTCGCGGCGGATCCGGTCGCCGACCGGCACGTCACCGAGCGCGGTCCGCAGCCGGCCGTCCTCCACGACGGCGTGCACGAAGTTCATCGAGGGCGAGCCGATGAACCCGGCGACGAACAGGTTGCGCGGGTGGTCGTACAGCTCCTGCGGCGGCCCGACCTGCTGCACCGCGCCGCCCCGCATGATGACCACCCGATCGCCGAGCGTCATCGCCTCGGTCTGGTCGTGGGTGACGTAGACGGTGGTGGTGCCGAGCTGCTTCTGCAGCCGCGACACCACGGTGCGCATCTGCACCCGCAGCTTGGCGTCCAGGTTCGACAGCGGCTCGTCCATCAGGAACGCCTTGGGCTGGCGGACGATCGCCCGGCCCATCGCCACCCGCTGCCGCTGGCCGCCGGACAGGTTGGCCGGCTTGCGGTCCAGCAGCGCGGTCAGCTCCAGCACCTTCGCCGCCTCGTCGACCTTCTGGTTGATGGTCTCCTTGTCCATCTTCGCCAGCCGCAGCGGGAACGCCATGTTCTCCCGCACCGTCATGTTCGGGTAGAGCGCGTACGACTGGAAGACCATCGCGATGTCGCGGTCCCGGGGTGCCTTGTCGTTGACCCGCTCGCCGCCGATGCGCAGCTCACCGGAGCTGATGTCCTCCAGCCCGGCGATCATGTTGAGGGTGGTGGACTTCCCGCAGCCGGACGGGCCGACCAGGATGACGAACTCGCCGTCGGCGATCTCCAGGTCGACGTCCTGTACGGCGGTGGTCCCGTCCGGGAACCGCTTGCTCACCTTGTCCAGCACGATGTCGGCCATTGCTACCACCTATCCCTTGACTGCGCCGGAGGTCAGACCGGAGACGATGCGGCGCTGGAAGAAGAGCACGAACAGGATGATCGGCACGGTGATCACCACGGCGGCGGCGCAGATCGCCCCGGTGGGGTCCTCGAACTGCGACTCGCCGGTGAAGAACTGCAGCGCCACCGGGACCGTGCGGGACCGCTCGGTCGAGGTGAGCGTGATCGCGAACAGGAAGTCGTTCCAGCAGAAGATGAAGACCAGGATGGCCGTGGTGAACACGCCGGGCGCGGCCAGCGGCGCGATCACCCGCCGGAACGCCTGCCCCTGGGTGGCGCCGTCCATCTTCGCCGCCTTCTCCAGGTCCCACGGGATCTGCTTGAAGAACGCCGACAGCGTGTAGATCGCCAGCGGCAGCGCGAACGTGATGTACGGCAGGATCAGTCCGGGCCAGGTGTCGAACAGCCCGAGCTGCCGCTCGATCTCGAACAGCGGCGACACCAGCGACACCTGCGGGAACATCGCGATCAGCAGGGAGACGCCGACCAGCAGCTTCTTGCCGGGGAAGTCGAGCCGGGAGATCGCGTACGCGGCCATCGTCCCGAGCACCACGGCGATCGCGGTGGCGATCAGCGCGATGCCGATGGAGTTGACCAGGGCGCGGACGAACTGGTCGGTGTCGAAGATGGTGCGGTAGTTGTCCAGCGTCCACTCGCGCGGCCAGAACTTGCCGTCGGTGAGCGTGGCCGGGGTCTTGAACGACAGCGAGGCGATCCAGAGCACGGGGACCAGCGCGAAGACGACGACCACGACGTCCAGCAGGCCCCAGCGCACCTTCGCCCGCGTGGTGGTTTCCACTGCCATGTCAGCGCCTCTCCCCATCGTCGCTGCCCGGGGCAGCGGTGCCGAACAGCTTCACGAACACGAAGGCGATGATCGCCACGGTGATGAAGATCAGCACCGACATCGTGGAGCCGATGCCGAGGTTCAGGCCCCGGATCAGGTTGTTGTAGGCGAGCATCGACACCGACGACGTCTCGTTGCCGCCGTTGGTGAGCACGAAGATGTTGTCGAAGACCCGGAACGCGTCGAGCGTGCGGAACAGCAGCGCGACCAGGATGGCCGGCTTCATCACCGGCAGCATCACCTTGGTGAACCGCTGCCAGGCCGTCGCGCCGTCGGTGGAGGCCGCCTTGAGCAGGTCCTCCGGCACCAGCGCCAGCCCGGCCATGAGCAGCAGCGCCATGAACGGGGTGGTCTTCCAGATCTCCGCCAGCATGATGATCGCCAGCGAGCTGGCCCGCTCGGTGAGCGGGGCGCTGCCGTCGAACAGGTTCGCCAGGTAGCCGGTGCCGGGCGTCCAGGCGTACCGCCAGGAGAACGCGGCGACCACAGTGACGATGCCGTACGGGATCAGCGCGGCGGTGCGGACGATGCCGCGGCCGACGAGCGTCCGGTGCATGATCAGCGCCAGGCCCATGCCGAGCACCAGCTCGACCGCGACGGTGACCACGGTGATCAGCGCGGTCACCCCGAACGCGGTCCACCAGAAGTCGTTCGTCAGCACGGTGACGTAGTTCTCCAGGCCGACGAACTGCCGCTCGTCGGGGAAGCGCAGGTCGAAGCGCTGCAGTGACAGCCAGACCGAGTACAGGATCGGGTACGCGGTGACCAGCACCATGACCAGCGCGGCCGGCGCGCACAGCAGCAGGCCGAGGCGCCGCTCGGCGCGCTTGTTGTCACTCAGCGGGGCGCGGGAGCCGCGCCGGGACCGCTGTTCCGGTACGGCGGCGTGCCGTCCGCCGGGCTGCTCGGCATCGGCCTCGGCGGCGGCCTGCGCGCCGGCCGGGGTGGCGTTCACGCTCATGGCAGAACCCCCTTGGACTCCAGCGCGTCGGAGATCGCCTTGCGCAGCTCGTCGGCGGTCTGCTCGGGCCGGATCGCCGACGGCGGCGACAGGATCGCCGACATCACCGTGGAGATGCTCTGGTAGGCAGGGGTCAGCGGGCGCACCGCCGGCTCCTTCAGCTCCTCCAGGATGGTCTCCTTCATCGGGTACGCCTCGGTCATCTCCGGGTCGTCGTAGACGGCCTCGATGGTCGGCGGCACACCGTCGTTGACGGCGGAGAACTTCTGGTTCTCGGCGTTGCGCAGGCAGCGTGCCACCTCGAACGCCTCCTCCGGGTGCTTCGAGTACGTGCTGACCGCCAGGTTGACCCCGCCGATGGTGACCTTGCTGGGGGTGCCCGGGTCGATGCCCGGCACCCGGGCCCACTTCACGTTCTTCGCCAGGTCGGGGTTGGCCTCCTGGAGCGCCGGATAGACGAACGGCCAGTTCACCTGGAACGCGCCCTTGCCGGACTGGAACTCCAGCCGCACCGGGTCCTCCAGCGCGTTGCTGAACGACGGCGAGGTCACGCCCGACGTGGCGAACTTCTGGAGCTGGTCGAGCGCGCGGACCGCGCCGGCGTCCATCTCCGCCTTCTTGCCGTCGTCGCTGAGGATCTTGCCGCCGGCGCTCTCGGCGAGCGTGTTGTAGAGCACCACCAGGCCCTCGTACTGGGCGCCCATGGTCAGCACCTGGTACGGCTTACCCTGCTCCTTGAGCTGCTGGGCGGCCGAGATCATCTCGTCCCAGGTCTTCGGCGGCTGCGACACCAGGTCGGACCGGTACCAGAGCAGCTGCACGTTGGTGTTCTTGGGCGCGGCGTAGAGCTTGTCCTCGTACCGGGCGGTGTCCAGCGGGCCGGCCAGCGTGCCCTGCTCGACCTCGGCCTTGTCCTGGCCGGTCCACTCCCGGATCCACTTCGCGCTGGCGAACTCCTGGGTCCACGTGACGTCCAGGCCGAGCACGTCCATCCCGCTGTCCTGCGCGGCGAGCCGCCGCACCATCTGCACCCGCTGCTCGTCGGCCTCGCGCGGCAGCACCCGGTAGTCGATCCGGTACCGCCCCTGTGCCTGCGTGTTGCAGGTGTCGACGACCTTCTGCAGGTTCTGCTCCGGCGGGTAGTACAGGTTGATCGTGGGGACGCCGCCGTCGCCGCCGGATCCGCAGGCGGCCAGCGGGGCCACCAACGCCAGCGCGGCGGCTGCCGCCGCCGCGCGTCCGGCCGGCCGCCGTGCGGCCGTGTCGGGGACTGTCGTCATCACCCTCCCCCTCTCATCGGCGAAGAACCGGGGGGTGACCCGTGCCCCGGCGCACGGCGAGACGACCGGGGCATCGGCCCGATCGCCCGACGCCCCGGGCGTGTCGTGCGGCTGAACGTGCCCGACCTGCGACGGAGCGAAACATCACGGACATGTGACGGCGCCCGCGCGCCGCTCACCATCAGCGTTTTACGCGTTGTACGCTCTCCCTGTGCTGGAACGCGAGTACGCGTGGACCGACGCCGGCAAGGTGAGTGCCGCCCGCCACGACGTCTCTGAGCAGGAGGCGATCGAGGCGCTCTACTCACCCCAACGAATCGAGAACCACATCGGGAGCCTGCTGCTCGCCGTAGCCGGTCTGGCGGACTCCGCCCGGGTGATCATGGTGCTCTGCGAACGGATCGGGAAGGTCGACAGCTACGGGATCCTGGCCGTTCGGCCGGCCACTCCCGATGAGGTCAAACAGTGGATGGAGGGAACGCGATGAGCGCTGACCGCGATCCGCGGACGATGAGCCGTGAGGAGTTGGTGGCCTACTTCGACCGGGGCGGCGACATCTCGGAGCTCCTGAGGGAAGCGACCCGGGGACCTGATCTCGGACCCGCGCCTGCGCCGGAGATCGTGCCGATGGTGGTGACCGGCGTCAGACTTCCCTCGACGATCGTCCGGCGGCTCGACGAACTGGCCGGCAACGACAAGGGCGGGCGTTCCGGTCTGATCCGCAGGGCGATCGACGAATACCTGGCTCGGCACACCGGCGAGGCGGCCTGACGGCCGTCCCACTCAGTGAGCAGGGAGGCTACCCAGCGTCAGCCGGCTCGACTAGCGTTTCCCTAGCTCCGTAGCCGGCGCGTCGCCGTCGACGCCGATGCGCCTCCGGCCGTCCCCCATCGCCCGCCCGATCGGTTGGTTCTGACGGGAAGTGCCGTGCGCGCGTTCCCCGGTTGGGCAGGATTCCCCCCGAGGAGGTGCCGTCGTGCAGGACACCCGCGCTCTCGCCCTGACGTTCGAGGTGAGCGGCCTGCCCCCGGTCAAGACCGAGGCCCTGTCCATCTTCGCCGCCGGGCACCGGCAGGCGACGAGGGTCCGCACCCTGCTCCAGGCCGCCTGCACGGCGGCCCAGCGCACCGGGTGGACCCCGCTGACCGGTCCGGTCGAGGTGGACCTGACCCTGCGCTGTCCCCCCGGGCACCGCACCTCCGACGCCAGCACGCTGCTGGGCGGCGTGTGCGCGGTGCTCCAGGACAAGAAGCGGGTCTCCTCCATCGGTCTCGCCCACCTCGGGGTGCTGGTCGACGTCGCGCTCTGGTCCGACGACCGGCAGATCCGCCGGCTGTCGTACGTCGAGGAGCCGGCGGAGGAGTTCTCGTATCTGGTCCGGGTGTCGGCCGTACCGACGATGGTTTGACCGACGTCCGCGGTGGGGTACCGCGGACGCCGACGAAGGGAGTGCCGATGTCGGAGCCACATGTCACGCTCGACCCGAGCGGGCTCGATCCGGTGCAGCAGAAGCTGCGCGGCCCGCTGGAGGATCAGCTGACGTCGGCCCTGCAGGCGGCCGCCGACCGGGTCCGCGCCGGCTACGCCGGCGAGCCGGTGGAGGACGTCTGCCGTCGGTTGCTCGACGAGACCCGCTCCGGCCTGCACCCGGACATCGCGGCCGGCTTCCAGCCGGACATGGACGAGTTCTGCCGGGTGGCGGTGGCGATCGTGCGGGGCGAGCTGACCTGAGCCCCGGGCTACCCCGGAATTGAGTACGCGTACCGATGGCGGGTCCGCCCGGGGCGGCGAGAATTCTCCCCGTGCGAACTCGAATCATGATCGTTCTTGCCGTGCTCGGACTGACCGGGCTGATGGCGACCACCGGTTGCTCCCTGCGGCAGAGCATCTGCGGCAGCGACGAGTACCCGGTGATCGCGGTCGGTCCGCAGGGCGGTAGTTCCTGCGTGCCGGACGGCCAGGAGCCGTCCCCGCCGTACGTGCGCTACCCGGAGGGCAAGGTGCCGAAGTACGTCGACGACGAGTGGGACGTCTACTGGCGCACCCACGGCATCGACGAGGACAACAGGGTCATCGACCGCTGACGCGGGCCCGCGTCAGCTTCGCCGAACGTCGACCGAGACGACGTGCGTGCCGTCCGGGCGGTCGGCCTCCCCCAGCCGCACCGGTAGCCGGCCGCCGTCGGGCGGTCGCAGGCCGAGCCCGAAGCTGAGGTGGCCCTCGTAGTCGCCGGCCACCGCCCATCCGCGCAGCGTCGGGAAGCGGATCGCCGCCGGTGGCAGGTCCGCCGTCCCGCCGCCGCGGGCGTCGTGCGCCTGGGCCGGGTCGAACCGCACCGACAGGTACGCGGTGCCGGGCAGCGTGACCGGTGCCCCGCGGCCCTCGGTCACCACCTGCGGCACGTAGGCGACCTCGTAGGACGGTGTGGGTCCGCGGAAGGCGAACGTGATCCGGCTGAACCCCTCCACCGGGTGGTCGCCGACGTCGATCGCCACCAGGACGGGCAGCGGTTCCCCGGGCGGCGGGGCGACCGGCACCCGTACCCGATGGGCCACCCGGACCGGGCCGCCGGGCACCGCCCAGCCCCAGGTGGCGTGCCATGACCCGGCGACCGGCTCGGCCTCGGTGGGCACCGGCGGGGTGGGCGTGGCCTCCGGCGTCCCGGTGGCGGCCGGCGCGGACGCCGCCGCGACCGTCGGGGTGGGCGCCGTGGACGCGCCGTCGTGGCCGGTCGCCGTGCAGGCCGCCGCGAGCAGCACGACCAGGCCGGCGAGCAGCGGTACGCGCTGAGGAGTCATGACTCAGTGTCGCTCCGTGACCGGCTCACGCACCAGAGGCGTCCCACCCCGATTCCGCGCCGGTCTCGACGTCAGGCGGCGCGCGGGTCGAATCGCTGCCCGGCCGCCTCGCGGACGGACACGTGGCCCACCGCGGCCAGTTCGGCGGCGTAGTCGCTCACCAGCGTCGGCAGCCGGTAGTCGCCGTGCCGGTCCCGCTGCGCCAGGTGCGCGTCGACCAGATCGTCCAGGGCGCGGTGCACCCGCTGCGGGGAGACACCGAGCTGATCCGCAGCGGTGTGCACCGGCGTGCCCGGCCGCGCGGCGAGCAGTTCGAGCATCCGGCCGGCCAGTTCGTCGTCGGAGCGGACCACCGCCACGCCGGTGGCGAGGCTCGCCCGTACCGACAGGTCCTCGTAGGCCAGCAGGTCCAGCCGGCCCCGCCCGTCGCCGAGCTCGGCGACGAGGGTGGACACCGACGCGCCGGACCGCCGGCTCAGCCGGGCCCCGGCGATGCGCAGGGCGAGCAGCGAGCCACCGCAGATCCGCACCAGGTCGGCGGTGGCCGCCGGCTCGGCGGCCAGCCGCTCCGGGCCGGCGAGCGTGGCCAGCAGGTCGCGGGCCTGCGCGCTCCCGACCGGGCGCAGCGCCACCCGGCGTACGCCGTCCAGGCTGCCGAGGTGCCGCTGAGCCACGGTGATCAGCGCCGGGCCGGGACCGGCGGGCAGGAGCGGACGCACCTGCGCCGCCCGGGTGACCCCGTCGACGACGAGCAGCACCCGGCGGCCGGCCACCAGCGAGCGGAGCCAGCCGGCCCGCTCGTCGGTCCTCTCGGGGACGTCCGCGGCCGGCACGCCGAGCGCGCGCAGCACCCGGGCCAGCACCTCCCCCGCCGTCACCGCGGTCCGGTACCCGAGGTCCACGAAGACCTGCCCGTCGGGGAACAGGGCGGAAACGGCATGCCCGGCGCGTACCGCGAGGGTGGTCTTGCCGCTGCCCGGGGCGCCGGTGACGACCACCGCGGCCGAGGTCTCGGCGGTCACCGCCGCCACCACGTCAGCGGTCTCCCCGGTACGTGCGACGTAGGTGAGCGGGTCCGCCGGCAGCTCCCGTGGCACCACCCAGCCGACGGCGGGACGGAGATCCGCGACCGGCGCCGAGGCGGTCACGACAGCGCCTTGCGGCTCGACGTACGACAGCTCCGGCGCGCGGTCCAGCATCGCCCGGTGCAGTCGGGCCAGTTCCGCGCCGGGTTCGAGGCCGAGCTGCTCGTCGAGGACGGCCCGGGCGTCCCGGTAGACGGTGAGCGCGGCCGGCACGTCCCCACAGCGGTAGAGGGCGAGCATCAGGTGCTCCCAGGCCCGTTCCCGCAGCGGATGCGCGGCCAGGTGCGCGCGCAGGTCGGCAAGGAGGTGGGCGTGTTCACCGGCGGCCAGCCGCGCCTCGGCAAGTTCCTCGAAGACCTGGAGCCGCTGCTCGTCGAGGGCGGCCCACCTGTTGTCCAGCGCGGTGCCCCGGGGCAGGCCGTCGCCGGCCGGGCCCCGCCACCAGGACAGGGCCGAAGTGAGCGTGTCGATCGCGCCGGCCGGGTCGGCCGACGCGAGCAGTGACCGCCCCTCCCCCGCCAGCCGCTGGAACTCGGTCACGTCCAGCTCGTGCGGCGCCAGCCGCAGCTCGTACGCCTGCGGCCGGGCGACCAGCCGGTCGCCCACCGTGCGCCGCAGGCCGGCGGCGTGGGTACGGAGGTTGGCGGTGGCGGACGTCGGCGGGTGGTCGGACCAGACCATCCGGGCCAGCCGTGGCAGGGAGACCGAGTGGTTCGCCTCGATCGCCAGCCCGGCCAGGACGGCCCGTCTTTTCGCCGCGCCGGGCGTGACGGTCTCGCCGTCGACGCACAGCTCCACTGTGCCCAGAAGCCGAATCTGAAGTTCCATCGCGCCGCTCCCCGTAAACCCTAGACGCGCAGCCCACGCTAGGGGTGCGGATCGCGGCCAACAAGGGTCGAACCGGACAATTAAGCGTGATGAATGTCAATGTGGTTGGCGGTGTGTCGAGGTAACAGAAATACCGCTGAGGACGCTTCAGGTTGATCACGCCGGGTGACGGGAGGCAGAGGCCGTCCGTTCCGGTCACGGAGGTCTCGAGCCCGTCGCGGTACCGGCATCCCCGCAGCGTACATACCGCCCGCCTGGCGCGCCTCAGCACCGCGCACAGGTCGCGCCGACGCAGATCGGGGAACCGGGGCGACGTCGGCTCGGCTGCCTCGACAGGCGGCCCCCCCTCCGCGAGCCGTCACTCACAGGTTCAACCACTCCCAGTCGGCCGGGATCCGCATCGACATGAACCCCTGCACATCCGGGGTCTGTCCCATCGCCCAGACAGAGTTGTGGCCCTCCTCGCGGACCAGGACACCCTCGTCGCCGTACCACCTCATTCGCGGGCCTTCCGGCTTGGGCCAGTAGACGTGCGGTGGAATGACAAGGGGTTTGAACAAGTCGGACAGGGAGCGGTAGCGCGCCTCATCCAGGTAGCCGTAGACGGTGTGCACCGATTCGCTGAACATGCTTTCACCGATGACGGCTTCGAGCAAAAACGCGGAGAGTGGTTGACCGTAGTCACGCCAGCGAGCCGCAGAACCGCTATGGGCGTCCTTCCACTTCATCTCGGAATCCAGGCCGCCGTCACAGGGAAAAGCCCATAGCACACTTCCCTGATTCTCTTCGCGAATTACCAGGATGTCGGGACCGTCCAGGTAGAACTCGTCAGGTCTCAACATCGGGTCCTGCAGCCGCAAGGCGTCCTGTCTATTTCCCAACAAACCGTGGAAATCCCGGAGGAGGGGTGGGATCGAGAATCCGAGAGCGCGCTCGGTAGCCTCCAACTCAGCAGCCGAGACGCCATCGCCGGCCTCGACCCCACCCATCCACTCATCCATGAAGGCGCGGCACAACCCCAGCGTCCGCTGGGGATCCCATGAACCGGTGGTGACGGCCTTCATGAAGCTCACCCTTGCGTCAACTCGGCTTTCGAGGGTTCGGGTTGGATCCCCATGTCACGGACTTTGGGCACCCCGGACCTGAGGAGCGAAGCGACCGCAGAGCCGCGATTCGGGTGCCGTGATCCTCTCAGTACGGCATCGCCTCACGAACGAGCCTCTTCTGAAAAGCAATCGTTTCCACGCACCTGGCATTCGCCCGCTCAGCCTCCTCAGTCCACTCCGGCACTTCCTCTCGATCGAGAAGACCTTCGTAACAAAAGGAAAGAACGCCGTACAGGACTTCGCCGGTGAGGCCGTCGGGTGCGTCGGCACACGCCAGCAGAGCCGACATCATGTGCGAGGTACCGGGCTCCTCCGCCAGATCCAGCACATCCTCGTACTCGTCGAGCACCTCGTCGGAGAGCTCGATCTTGTCTCGACCGGCGGCCACTGCTTCGCGCCCGGCCGCCATACCTCGATCCAGGTAGCCGCGAACTTCTTCTACCTCGATCTGACCCATTGCATTACGGGTCCACTCCATCGCCGTCATTGCAAGAGCGAGCCTTTGCGGAGGCTGAATATTCTGCAGTTCACCCCGCAGCGGCTGCATCTCACGATCCCAGAGTAGCACCTGGTCCTCCAGTTTCTATAGCCAAGTTACGCAAATCCGAACCACACGGCGGGCAATTTCGACCCGACTGGAGACGGCGCCGGTTGATGACATGACACGCTTCATTTACCAGGCTGCACGGCCACTGCGGGCATGGCACCAATCATACCGAACCCGACAACGAGCTGCTCACCTGCACACCGACACCCCGCGGACCTTCTTTGCGCAGCACACGACTGGTCGTCGGCGCCCGCCGGCGAAAGGCGTGAGACCCGCGCGCCAGCCGTCGCCTCCCTGAATGTGGGAGGCGACGGCTGGGACGGGTCTAGCCAGAGTTGTCAACTACAGAGGTTGAAAGGCCAAGGTTCGAGTTATCTCGGTGGCTCGGGTTCGAGGGTCATGCCGGTGCTGGCGAAGAAGCCGGCGAGGAGATCGGTCTGT
>NZ_JAXCFU010000013.1:0-154875 GCF_055362685.1 Micromonospora sp. SYSU B005
GCCGGCATGACCCGCCGCATCACCCGCGGCCAACCCGCACGCCGCCAAGCCCGCCGCACCTTCACCCGGACCTGATCAACCCGATCTCAAACACGCTCTGAGCCCTCGGCGTAATCTCAGGCCCTATGAGCGCTCACGAAGGAGACGACCCAACGCAGCCCCGCCGGCCCGCCGACCTCATCGACGAACTGTGCGGGTGGATCGCCGACCAGCTCGGCGATCCCCGCCCCGAGCGCAAGAACGGCTGCCGGCCCGTCCCGACGAGCCGCTGCTGCGCGTGACCCCCGTAGGACCCCATCCCGCGCCTGTTCGGCCCGGTAACTAGTCCAGCTGGAGCTGGGGCCGTTTGGCGTTGCTAGGGCCTCTGACGGCGTCGTTAGCGGCGTGGCAGGCTTGGCCGCATGACCTCTGCACCACGGGTACGAGCTCCCGAGCTTCGCGGTCGCGCTTGGCTCAACACAGGCGGACGAAACCTGACATTGCGGCACCTCCGAGGTCGTTGCGTCATCCTAGATTTCTGGACGTTCTGCTGCATCAACTGCCTGCACGTGCTCGACGAGTTGCGCCCGCTCGAAGACAAGTACGGCGACGTCCTGGTCGTGATCGGCGTGCACTCGCCGAAGTTCGAGCACGAGAAGGATCCGGCGGCGCTGGCCGCGGCCGTCGAGCGGTACGGCGTGCACCACCCGGTGCTCGACGACGCCGAGATGGACATGTGGCAGCAGTACGCGGCCAAGGCCTGGCCGACGCTCGCCGTGGTCGACCCCGAGGGCTACGTGGTCGCCACCATGGCCGGCGAGGGGCACGCCGAAGGGCTGGCCCGGCTGATCGACGAGTTGATCGCCACCCACGAGGCGAAGGGCACGCTGCACCGGGGCGAGGGCCCGTACGTGCCGCCGGCCGAGCCGGACACGGTGCTGCGGTTCCCCGGCAAGGCGCTGCCGCTCGACGGCGGGAACCTGCTGGTCAGCGACTCGGCCCGGCACTTACTGGTCGAGCTGGCCGCCGACGGCGAGACGGTGGTCCGCCGCATCGGCGCCGGTTCCCGGGGTCGTACGGACGGCCCGGCCTCCGCCGCCACGTTCGCCGAGCCGCAGGGGCTCTGCCTGCTACCGCCGCACGTGGCCGAGGTGGCCGGCTACGACGTGGTGGTCGCGGACACCGTCAACCACCTGCTGCGCGGCGTACGGCTGTCCTCCGGCGAGGTGGTCACGGTGGCCGGCACCGGGCGGCAGTGGCGCTCGACAGTCGACGACCATGCGCACGACGCCCGCGCCGTCGACCTGTCGTCCCCGTGGGACGTGGCCTGGTACGACGATCGGGTGATCGTGGCGATGGCCGGCATCCACCAGCTCTGGTGGTTCGACCCGATGAAGCGGACCGCCGGCATGTACGCCGGGACCACAGTCGAGGCGCTGCGCGACGGCCCGCTGCCGGACGTGTGGATGGCCCAGCCGTCCGGGTTGTCGGTCTCGGCCGACGGCGCCCGCCTCTGGGTGGCCGACAGCGAGACCAGCGCGATCCGGTGGGTCTCCGGCGGAGAGATGCACACCGCCGTCGGTCAGGGCCTGTTCGACTTCGGGCACGTCGACGGCCCGGCCGACCAGGCGTTGCTCCAGCACCCGCTGGGCGTGTGCGCGCTGCCCGACGGTTCGGTGCTGATCGCCGACACGTACAACGGGGCGGTGCGCCGCTTCGACCCGGAGACCGGCCAGGTGGGCACCGTGGCGGACGGGCTGGCCGAGCCGAGCGACCTGGTGCTCACCGGTGAGGGCGACGTGCTGGTGGTCGAGTCGGCCGCGCACCGGCTGACCCGGCTGGCGCCGGGCGCGCTGACCTCGGCCGGCGCGAACACGGTGGACGGCCCTCGGCACCGGCTGGAGCGCAAGCCCACGGACGTGGCGGCCGGGGAGCTGACGCTCGACGTGATCTTCACGCCGGCGCCGGGGCAGAAGCTCGACGAGACGTACGGGCCGTCGACCCGGCTGGTGGTCTCGGCGTCCCCGCCGGAGCTGCTGGTCGAGGGCGCGGGCACGACCACCGACCTGTCCCGCAGGCTGGTGGTCAGCGGCGACGTGGCGCAGGGGGTGCTCCAGGTGACCGCCCAGGCGGCGACCTGCGACGCCGACGTGGAGCACGCGGCCTGCCACCTGACGCGGCAGGACTGGGGGGTACCGGTCCGGGTGGTCACCGGTGGCGCGACCCGCGTGCCGCTGGTCCTGCGCGGCATGGACGCCTGACGGTGCACGTTAAGAAGGGCCCCTTCCTCTACCGGAGGCCTTAATAAGGGGCCCTTCCTTTCACGCGAACGGAGTGAGCGTGACCCCCGCGTCGATGAGCGCGGCCCGTACCAGCTCCGCGCACCGCACCGCACCCGGCGTGTCCCCGTGCAGGCAGATCGACTCGACCGGGGCGGGGATCACCGTCCCGTCGACGGCGACCAGCGTGCGCTCGACGGCCATCCGTACCGCGCGGACGGCGACCTGCTCCGGGTCGGTCACCAGCGCGTCCGGTGAGCTGCGCGGCACGAGCGTGCCGTTGGGGAGGTAGTTGCGGTCGGCGAAGCCCTCGGCCACCACCCGCAGCCCGGCACCCGCGGCGAGCTGGGCCAGCACGGTGCCGGGCTGGCAGAGCACCGGCAGCTCGTGGTCGTACCCGCTGATCGCGGCGACCAGCGCGGCGGCCTGGCCCTCGTCGCGGGCCGCCGCGTGGTAGAGCGCGCCGTGCGGTTTGAGGTAGCGGACCCGGGTGCGGTACAGGCGGCAGAACGCGTCGAGCGCCCCGAGCTGGTAGATGGTCTCGTCGCGCAGTTCGGCGAAGTCGTACGCGATGTGCCGCCGGCCGAAGCCGGCGAGGTCCCGGTAGCCGACCTGCGCGCCCACCGCGACGCCGCGTTCGGCGGCGCCGGCGCAGACCCGGTGCATGGTGGCCGCGTCACCGGCGTGGAAGCCGCAGGCGACGTTCGCGGAGCTGATCAGGTCGAGCAGTGCGTGGTCGTCGCCGAGCCGCCAGCTTCCGAATCCCTCGCCGAGGTCAGCGTTGAGGTCCATGGAACGTCACCGTAGTGCCTGGCCGGGCCTGGGCGAGCGCTGTCACGTCGTCCACCACCCCGATGACCGGGTACCCGCCGGTCGTGGGGTGGTCGGCCAGGAAGACCAGCGGCCGGCCGTCCGGCGGCACCTGCACCGCGCCGAGCACCAGACCCTCGCTGGGCAGTTCGCCGGCGACCGCGCGGGTCAGCGCCGCGCCGGCCAGCCGCGCGCCGACCCGGTTGCTGTCCGGGCTCACCGTGTACGCGGCGCGGCACAGCAGATCGAGCGCCTCGGGGGTGAACCAGTCCTGCCGGGGGCCGGGGCGCACGCTCAGCCGTAGCTCGTCCGGGACCGGCCCGGTGACGGGGACGTCGACGGGTGCGGGTGGGCCGGCCGGGGTGCCGAGGGGCAGCCGGTCCCCGTCGCGCAGCGGCGGCGGTCCGAGGCCGGAGAGCGTGTCGGTGGCGCGGCTGCCGAGCACCGGCTCGACGGCGATCCCGCCGCTGACCGCCAGCCAGGTCCGTACCCCGGCGCGGGCCGGTCCGACGTGCAGCGCCGCCCCGGCGGGCAGCGCGAGCGGCCGTCCCACGTCCCCCGGACGGCGCGGTGCGGTCCCGGCCGGCCACTCGACGACCACGTCGGCCGGGGCGCCGGTGAGGGCGACAGCCACGGCCCGGGTGACGCGCATCGCGCAGCCGGTCAGGGTGATCTCCAGTCCGGCGGCGTCCTCGTCGTTGCCGACGAGCCGGTTGGCCAGGCGCAGGGCGGCCGGGTCGAGCGCGCCGGAGCGGGGTACGCCGAGGTGCGCCCACCCGGGCCGCCCTTGGTCCTGAACGGTGGTGAGCGCCCCGGCGCGCAGTACCTCGATCACGGCGCGTCGACCAGCCGGACGCGGGTGCCGGGAGCGAGACGGGCGGGCGGGTCGGCGTGCACGTCGAACAGCGGCAGGTCGGTGCGGCCGACGAGCAGCCAGCCGCCGGGTGACGCGGCGGGGTAGATGCCCGCGTACGGGCCGGCGAGCGCGACCGAGCCGGCCGGCACCCGGGTACGCGGCGTGGCGAGCCGGGGCACCGCCAGCTCGGGCGGCAGCCCGGTCAGGTACGCGAACCCCGGTGCGAACCCGCAGAACGCCACCCGGAACTCGGTACGCCGCAGCCGGTCCACGACTGCGGGCACGTCCACGTGCCAGTGGTCCGCGACGCGCGGCAGGTCCTCGCCGTCGTACACGACTGGCACCCGGACCTCGGTGGTGGCCGCGCCGGAGGCGGCGGTCCGGGGCTGCCAGCCGGCGATCCGCGCGGCTGCCGCCTGCGGGTCCGGTACGCCGTCGAGCAGCACGGTGGCGGCGCCGGGGACGATCTCGGTAGCGGTCAGCTCGCCCGCCTCGCGCCGGCGCCACAGTTCGGCCCGCCACGCCTGTGCCTGCTCCGCGTCGTCGCAGTCGAGGAGCAGAGCGTACGCACCGACCGGCCGGATCAGCATCCGGTCATCCTCCCGCCGGGTGAGGTGACGGTCCACACTACTTGCAAGTAACCTACGCCGTCGTAACCTATTGAGGTGACGACCTCCGCACCGCTCCGGCTCCGGCCGGCCGACATCGGGAAGCCGCGCATGCGCGGCTGGCTGCACGCTTACGCGTTCTTCGCCGCTCTCGTCTGCGGCATCGTGCTGTGTTCGATCGCCGCCGGTCGTCCCGGCTGGGCGCCGCTGGTGAGCTGCCTGATCTACAGCTTCACCGTGTGCGGGCTGTTCGGCACCAGCGCGCTCTACCACCGGCGGGTCTGGTCCGAACGCGGCTACCAGATCATGCGCCGGATGGACCACTCGATGATCTTCGTGTTCATCGCCGGCACCTACACACCGTTCTGCGCGCTGCTGCTGGACACCCGGCAGGCCACGATCATGCTGAGCCTGGTCTGGGGCGGCGCGATCGCGGGCGTGGCGGTCAAGCTGATCTGGCCGCACGCGCCGCGCTGGGTCTCCGCCCCGCTCTACCTGGCGCTCGGCTGGGTAGCGGTGGCCATGCTGCCGCAGATCCTGCACTCCGGTGGCGTGACCGCGCTGGTGCTGCTGAGCGTGGGCGGCGCGATCTACAGCGTCGGCGCGGTGTTCTACGCGCTGCGCCGGCCGAACCCGTGGCCCACCGTCTTCGGCCACCACGAGTTCTTCCACGCCTGCACGCTCGTCGCGGCGATCTGCCACCACATCGCGATCTACTTCGCGTTGTTCGCCTGAGCCGGGCCCGACATACCCCGGCCTGCCGTACTCCGGACCTGCCGGACCCCGGACATGCGCGAGGGCCCCGCACCGTTGCGGGGCCCTCGGGTTCTCGGGGGTCAGGCCGGGTAGCCCGAGCCCGGACGGCGCACCTCGCGGTACTCCTCGCGCACGACGCGGTCGTCGCGCACCGGCACCACCGGCTCGGCGACGACCTGCTCGCGTACCGGAGCGGCCACCACACGGCGGCGGCTGTTCCAGAAGTAGAGCGTGGTGAGCAGGCCGGCGACGCCGGCGAGCATGAGCACCCAGCCCACCACGTTGAGGTTCAGCCATCCGAGATCGGCGTCGACGGCGAACGCGAAGATCGCGCCGAGCGCGATGAGGAAGATGCTGGCACCGATGCCCATGACGTCGCCTCCTTGGCGTCCTGCTGGCGTTTCCTGCCCGCCGCGGCCATGGATGAGGTAGCGGCACACATCGACATACCCAGGCGCTTTGATCGTCAATCAGGCAAGCTGGGCGGTATGACGGACGGCAGGAACGGGCAGCGGACGCTGGTGCTGCTGCGGCACGCCAAGGCCGAGCAGTCCGCGAACGGCCCGGACGCGGAGCGGTCGCTCACCGCGCGGGGTCACGCCGACGCCGCGGCGGCCGGCGCCTGGCTGGCCCGACAGGGGCTGCTTCCCGACGTGGTGCTCTGCTCGCCCGCGCGGCGCACCCGGCAGACCTGGCACGACGTGGCGATGGGCATGACCGGCTCGCCGCCGGAGGGCGGCCCGGCGGGCTCGGCTCCCGCGGTGCGATACGAGGTGACCGCGTACGACGCGCTTCCGGATCAGCTGCTGGAGCTGCTGTGGACGGTCGAGCCGGCCGCCGGGACGGTGCTGCTCGTCGCGCACAACCCGGGGATCTCCCTACTGTCGGCGCTGCTCGATCCGCAGCGGGCGGACCCGGACGGGCTACGGACCACCGACCTGGTGGTGCACAGGCCGACGACCCGCTGGGCCGACCTCGCGCCGGGGAACGCGCCGATCACCGGCCGCCACACCGCACGCGCCTGAGCGGACGGCTCAGACCCGGCTGTCGTAGGCCGCCCGGTTGGTGAGCACGTCGTCCATGTGCGTCTCGGCCCAGGTCTTCAGGCCCCGGATCATCTCGTGCAGGGAGAACCCGAGGTCGGTCAGCTCGTAGGTGACAGTCACCGGCACTGTCGGCTCCACAGTGCGGGTGATCATTCCGTCGCGCTCCAGGGCGCGCAGCGTCTGGGTGAGCATCTTCTGGCTGACCCCGGGCAGCGTGCGGAACAGCTCGGAGTATCGCCTCGGCCGCGGCTCTCCGGCGCAGTCCGCTCCGAACCGGTGCGAGCCGTCGCTGCGCAACGCGGCCAGCACCAACGTGACCCACTTGTCGGTGATCCGGTCGAGCAGTTGCCGGCTGGGGCACTGGGCCAGGAACGCGTCGTACTCGGCCTTGCTCATGCTCTGCTCCTGTCACGCCGGTGAGCTACGCACTTTGAGGTGCCTACTTCCCCCCGGAAAGTTACACCCCGATAGTGGAGGCCGGGCACCGCCGATCCGGCCGTGCCCGTGACGGACGACGAGAGCCAAGAGGTACACGCATGGCCCGCACCACCCTTCCCGGCGGCACCTGGACGCTGGGAGACCTGACCGTCACGCGGTTCGGCTACGGCGCGATGCAGCTCGCCGGTAAGTGGGTCATGGGACCACCAGCCGACCACGACGGCGCCCTGGCGGTGCTGCGCGAGGCGATCACGCTCGGCATCACCCACGTCGACACCAGCGCGGCGTACGGGCCGTACGTCACCAACCGGCTGATCCGGGAGGCGCTGCACCCGTACCCGGAGTCGCTGCACATCGTCACGAAGGTCGGCGCGGACCGGGACGAGCAGGGCCGCTGGCCCACGGCCCGGGACCCGGAGAGCCTGCGGCGGCAGGTGCGGGAGAACCTGGAGACGCTCGGCGTTGACGCGCTCGGCGTGGTCAACCTGCGGCTCGGCGACGCCACGGGCCCGCAGCCCGGGTCGCTCGCCGAGGCGCTGGAGACGCTCGCCGCGCTCCGGCAGGAGGGCCTGATCCGCCACCTCGGCCTGAGCAACGTGACGCCGGAACAGGTGGCCGAGGCGCAGGCGATCGCGCCGATCGTCTGCGTGCAGAACCAGTACAACCTGGCCCACCGCGGCGACGACGACCTGATCGACGAGCTGGCCCGGCAGGGCGTCGCCTACGTGCCGTTCTTCCCGCTCGGCGGGTTCACCCCGCTGCAGTCCTCGGCGTTGTCGGCGGTCGCCGGACGTCTGGGGGCGACGCCGATGGGCGTCGCCCTGGCCTGGCTGCTGCGGCGCTCGCCGAACATCCTGCTGATCCCCGGCACCAAGTCCGTCGCACACCTGCGCGAGAACGTCGCCGGCGCCGGGCTGGCCCTCTCCGGCGACGACCTCGCCGAGTTGGACCGGATCGGCAGCTGAGACGCGGCGTCAGGACGGCGGTGCCGTCGGCGGCGGCGGGTCGGGCGGCGGCGGCATCATCGCTGTCGGATGCGAGAGCCGGTTCTCCTCCACGATGAGCGTGCGGGCCCGCTTGCGGCGGTCCTGCCAGAACCACAGCGTGGTCAGCAGGACACCCAGCCCGGCCAGGATGAACACCCAGCCGACCGCGCGCAGGTCGATCCACCAGACGTTGGCCCGGATGGCGAAGGTCATGATCGCGCCGAGCGCGATGAGAAAGATGGCGCTACCAATGCCCATGTGCGCTGCACTCCCCCGTGCGATGGCCTTGGGCGTACTCGGTCGTGGTCCGCGACGGTTACCCGCCACCGGGCCGCCTATCCACCCGGGCCGCGCGCACGACGACGGCCGGCGGGCTGGGGCCCGCCGGCCGTCGTCATGAGGGGGAGAGTGACGTTTCAGGGGTGAAAGCCCCCGGAAGGGCTCAGAAGACCTCCTCCGGGAGGTCCATGATCTCCAGGTCGGTGCCCTCGATGATCCGCCGGTCGGCGCCGATGCGGGGCAGCACCTCGCGGGCGAAGAACCGGGCCGCGGCGACCTTGCCGGTGTAGAAGGACTTGTCGGCCTCGGAGACCTCGCCGGCCAGCGCCTTCAGCGCCACGTCCGCCTGCTTCTGCAGCAGCCAGCCGACCACCAGGTCGCCGATCGCCAGCAGGAACCGGCGGCTGCTCAGGCCGACCTTGTAGAGCGCGCGGGTGTCGCCGCCCTGGGCCTCGCCCAGCCAGCCGGTCATCACGCCGAGGATGTTCTGGATCTCGGCGAGCGCCTTGCCGAGCGCCTGACGCTCCTCCTTGAGCTGGCCGTTGCCGGCCTCGGAGGCGATGTGCTCCTGGATCTCGGCGGCGACCGCCATCAGGGCCTTGCCGTTGTCCCGGACGATCTTCCGGAAGATCAGGTCGAGGCTCTGGATCGCGGTGGTGCCCTCGTACAGGGTGTCGATCTTGGCGTCCCGGACGTACTGCTCCAGCGGGTAGTCCTGGAGGAAGCCGGAACCGCCGTAGGTCTGGAGCGCCTCGTGACCGAGCAGCTCGTACGCCCGCTCCGAACCGACGCCCTTGACCAACGGCAGGAGCAGGTCGTTCACCCGCTTCGCCAGCTTGGTGGCCTTCTCGTCACCGGCCGCCTCGGCGATCGTGACCTTGTCCTGCCAGGTCGCGGTGTAGCAGACGAGCGCGCGCAGGCCCTCGGCGTACGACTTCTGCAGCAGCAGCGAGCGGCGCACGTCCGGGTGGTTGGTGATGGTCACCCGCGGGGCGGTCTTGTCGGCCATCTGGGTGAGGTCGGCGCCCTGCACCCGGTTCTTGGCGTACTCCAGGGCGTTGAGGTAGCCGGTGGAGAGCGTGGCGATCGCCTTGGTGCCGACCAGCATCCGGGCGTACTCGATGATCATGAACATCTGGCGGATGCCGTCGTGCTTCTCGCCCAGCAGCCAGCCCTTGGCCGGTACGCCGTGCTCGCCGAAGGTGACCTCGCAGGTGTTCGAGACCTTCAGGCCCATCTTGTGCTCGACGTTGGTGGCGTAGACGCCGTTGCGCTCGCCCAGCTCGCCGGTCTCGGGGTCGAAGTGGTACTTCGGCACGACGAACAGCGACAGGCCCTTGGTGCCCGGGCCGCCGACACCCTCGACGCCGACCGGGCGGGCCAGCACGTAGTGGACGATGTTGTCGCTCAGGTCGTGCTCACCGGAGGTGATGAAGCGCTTCACGCCCTCGATGTGCCACGAGCCGTCCGGCTGCTGGATCGCGCGGGTACGGCCGGCGCCCACGTCGGAGCCGGCGTCCGGCTCGGTGAGGACCATGGTCGAGCCCCACTGCTTGTCGATGAACAGCCGGGCCCACTTCTTCTGCTCCTCGGTGCCCTCGACGTGCAGCACGTGGGCGAAGGACGGGCCGGAGGCGTACATCCAGATCGGGGCGTTGGCGCCGAGCACCAGCTCGGCGAGCGACCACCAGAGGGCACGCGGGGCGTTGGTGCCGCCCAGGGACTCCGGCAGGTCCAGGCGCCAGAACTCGGAGTCCATGAACGCCTTGTACGACTTCTTGAACGACTCCGGCAGCGGCGCGGTGAACGTCGCCGGGTCGAAGACCGGCGGGTTGCGGTCGCTGTCCGAGTAGCTGGCAGCCAGGTCCTCGCGGGCGAGGCGGTCGACCTCGCCGAGGAAGCTGCGGGCGGTGTCGACGTCCAGGTCCGTGAACGGCGCCTGGCCGAGCGTCCGGTCCGCCCCGAATACCTCGAACAGGTTGAACTCGAGGTCCCGCACGTTGCTCTTGTAGTGGGTCATGCTCGCTGGCCCCGCTTCCGGACAGGTGTTACCGATCAGTAACTCCAGACTGTATTACTCGCCGGTAGGCAACGACAAGCCGATCTCGGAAGTGACAGCGATTACACACTTCCCGTTCATCCGTCGGCGGCGCCGACCTCCCAGCTCGGAACCGGGGTGGCGGTGGTGCTGCGCGGGCCGACGTACTCCATCAGGACCAGCGCGATGTCGTCGTCGAGCCGGCCGTGCACCCACTCGACCAGGGCGGTCTCCAGCGAGGCCAGCCCGTCCGCGACGGTGCCGTGGCCGAGCAGCCGCCAGGCCCGGTCGGCGGTGGGGAAGAACTCACCGTCCCGGCGCGCCTCGCCCAGCCCGTCGGTGAAAAGCAGCAGCCGGTCGCCCGGTTCCAGCCGCTCCACCCGGGGACGGACCACGGGCATGAAGCCGAGCGGCGGCGCGGGCGCGGGCGGCTCCAGCGGGATCACCGCGCCCCGGCGCAGCAACAGCGGTGGCGGGTGCCCGCAGTTGACGATGGTGAGCGTGCCGCCGCGCTCCTCGACCAGAGCCGCCGTGACGAAGTCCTCGTCGCCCACGTTGCGGGCCACCGCACGGTCCAGGTCGGTCACCACCGCGCGCAGGTCGGCCCGCTCGTACGCGACGTGCCGGTAGGAACCGAGCACGATGCTGGCCAGGCGGACCGCGTCCAGCCCCTTGCCCCGTACGTCACCGATGATCATGCGGACGCCGTACGGGGTGTCCATCACCTCGTACAGGTCGCCGCCGATCTCGGCCGTCGCGGTGGACGAGATGTACCGGGCGGCCACCGCCAGCGTGCCGACCTGCGGGCCGAGCGGTCGCAGTACCGCCTGCTGAGCGACCGAGGCGAGCCGGGACAGTTCCGCGATCCGGTCCGCCTGGCGCTGGCGTACCGCCGCCGTCGCCGCCGCGATCGCGGTGGCCAACCCGACCGCTGTCACATTGACGACTGTCACCAGCGGGCTGCCCCGCTCCGCGACGGCGAAGCCGATGCCGATGGCGGTGGCGAGGCCGCCCACCGCGAGCACCACCCGCCAGGACGCCAGGGCCGCCGCGAGGAACGGCGCGCCGACCATCAACGCGAGGTAGTGCGCCGGACGGCCGTCGGCCAGTTCCACCGCGACCACGATCGCGAGCAGCGCGAGGGCCGCGCCGAGGCCGGCGCGGGATCCGGGACTCAGCGGGCCTCGGCCCGGCTGGAAGGGTTGCGTGCGTACATCGGACAGCATGCCTGATGGACGTGAACGGGAGAATGAACCTGGCCCGTCGGTCGTGGAAGTTCTGCCCGAGTGGCCGGTCAGCCGAGCACCTCGTACCGGACGTTCACGTGGCCGAGGCTCGTGGCGGCGATGGTCGCGAACGCGGCGCGGGACAGGTCCAGGCACCGGCCGTCGATGAACGGGCCGCGGTCGTTGATCCGCACCACCACCGACTTGCCGTTGGCCGGGTTGGTGACCCGCACCTTCGTGTTGAACGGCAGCGTCTTGTGCGCGGCGGTGAGCGCGTCCGGGTTGAACGACTCGCCGTTCGCCGTCATCTGGCCCTCGGCGTAGAAGGAGGCGCCGCAGGAGCCGCTGTCCACGACCTTCGGGCTGCTCGTCTTCTTCGCCGTCGGCGACGGGGAGGCGGTCCGGGCCTTGCTCCGGGAGGCCGCCTGGGTGCGGCTCGCCTTCGGGCTCGGGGTGGCCTTCGGCGACGGGCTGAGGCTCGCGCTCGGCGAGGCGGACGCGCTCGGCGAGGGGGCGGCCGACGTGGCGGCGGGCGTGCTGGGCAGCGTCTCGACCACGGCCGGCTCGGCGGGCGGCTCGGCGGAGGTGAGCCGCACGGCGCCGACGGTACCGCCGACCGCGAGCGCCACACCGACCGCCGCGGTCGCGGCGATGGCGGCGGGCGAGGAGAACTTGCGGGTACGAAGGTGCCTAGCAGCCACCGGCCCGGTCCTTTCGTCAGCTGAACAAACCGGCCCGGACCGTAACGAGAGAAGCACTTCCGAAGTCAACGTGATCATGGTGCTATGCCCGCATTTACCCTGGTACGTGTAGCCGATCACGCCAGCGTCGATCGGCCGAACGGCCCACCGATCCGCCAGGATGGCAACCGTAGATCCGCCAGGATGGAAAGCGTGCTGAGTCGTCGCCTGGTCGAGCTGTTCGGGTGGATCGACCCCGGCCCGGGCAGCACCCACCTGGTCAGCGACATCTCCGGCTGGTGGCGTGACCCCGAGGTGCTGGCCCAGGTCGGGCCGGCGGTGGCCGGGCTGTTCCCCGAGGACCGCCCGACCGTCGTGATCGCCCCCGAGGTGACCGGGCTGCTGCTCGGCCCGCTCGTCGCGGTCGCCGCCGGCGCCGGTTTCCTGCCCGCGTACAAGGACGGTGGCGCGCGGCGCCGGGTCGGGCCGACGCGCTGGGCGCAGACACCCCCCGACTACCGGGGACGGCGGCTGCGGGTCGGCGTGGACGGCCGGCGCCTGAGCCCCGGCGACCGGGTGCTGCTGGTCGACGACTGGGTCGACACCGGCGCGCAGCTCGACGCGCTGAGCCGGGTCGTCCGGGACGCAGGCGCCGACCTGATCGGCGCCGCCGCGCTGGTCGCGACCTGCCCGCCCGAGGTCGCCGCGCGGCTGGGGCTGCGCGCCCTGCTCACCGGCGACCAGCTGCCGTGAGACGCCGCGAAACCGGATGAGCTACGGCGGTACGGTGCCGTAGCGTCGGCAGCATGTGGCCCCGCATCGGTGGATTGCGCGCACTCGCCCTCGGCACACCAGGCGAGCTGCGCACCCGGCTCAACACCCTCGTGCTCTCCGGCGTGAAGACCGCCACCGCCGGGCTGGTCCAGGAGTACGACGACGAGAACGAGGAACTGGAGTACGTCGGCGAGCGACTGGTCCTGGTCGACGACAACGACGCGCTCGTCGGCGTCGTGGAGGTCACCGGCGTCGAGGTGGTGCGCTTCGCCGACGTGCCGTGGGACTTCGCCCGCGCCGAGGGTGAGGGCGACCGGTCGATCGAGGAGTGGCGCGAGGGCCACGGCGCCTACTGGGCCCGGCAGGGCACCCCGGTCACCGACGACACCCGGATCGTCTGCCTCCGGTTCCGGCTGGTCTCCACCGAGGGCAGCGTCGGCACCTAGCCGGCCCGGCGCAGCTCCGGCAGCAGCGCCGCCGCCTCCACCAGCACCGCCTCGTCACCGGCGTACCAGCTGCTGGCCCTCGGCCAGTGCGTCACCACGTCGGTGAAGCCCAGCCGGGCCGCCCGCGCCACCTGCTCGGCGAGGAAGTCGGCGCTGGTCAGCGAGAACACCGGAGCCGAGTCGAGCGACAGGTAGCGGTCGAGCGTCGCCGGGTCACGGCCGGCCTGCTCCAGCGTCCGCGTCATCCGGTCGGACAGCTCCGCCACAGTGCCCCACCACGCCTCGACGTCCTCGCCGCCGAGCCCGGTGGTGACCCAGCCCTGCCCGAACCGGGCGACCAGCCGCATCGAGCGGGGACCGTTCGCGGCCATCACGAACGGCACCCGAGGCTGCTGGACGCACCCCGGGTTGTTGCGCGCGTCCACGGCGGTGAACCACTCCCCGCGCCAGGTCGTGCCGTCCTCCCGCAGGATCGCGTCGAGCAGCTCGGTGAACTCGGCGAACCGGTCCACGCGCTGCCGGGGCGGCAGCGTCTCGCCGCCGAGCACCGCCGAGTCGAAGCCGATGCCGCCCGCGCCGAGGCCGAGCAGCACCCGGCCGTCCGACACGTCGTCGAGCGCCGTCACCTGCCTGGCGAACGCCGCCGGGTGCCGGAAGTTCGGCGACGCCACGAGCGTCCCCAGCTTCACCCCGGACGTCACGCCGGCCGCCGCGGTGAGCGTCGTCCACGAGTCGAACCACGGCCCGTCGACCAGGTCACGCCAGCCCAGGTGGTCGTAGGTCCAGGCGTGGTCGAAGCCCCACTCGTCCACCTGGGCCCACCGCCGACGCGCTTCCGACCAACGCTGGTCGGGCAGGATCACGATGCCGATTCGCATGATCGCCAGGGTACGACCCGGGCCGGACATCCCGGCCCGGGTCGCGGGGGATCACGCCGCCAGGTCGGCGACCACGCAGGCGACGTTGTCCGGCGCGCCGGCCGCGTACGCCAGCTCGACCAGGCGCTCGACGGCCGTCTCCGGGTCGTCCGCCTCGGCCAGCGCCGCGTGCAGCGCTCCCGGGTCCACGACGGCGGAGAGACCGTCGGAGCAGAGCAGGTAGCGGTCGCCGGGCAGCGCGGTCCGCAGCGCCAGGTCCGCCTCCACCTCCGCGCCCGCGCCGAGCGCCCGGGCCAGCAGCGCCCGCTGCGGATGCGCCCCCGCCTCGGCGGGCGTGAGCCGGCCCTGGTCGACGAGCGTCTGCACGTACGTGTGGTCCTGGGTGAGCCGGGACAGCTCACCGCCGCGCAGCAGGTACGCCCGGCTGTCCCCGACGTGCACCAGCGCGAGCCGGGTGCCGCGCCGTACGAGCGCGGTGAGCGTGGTGGCGGGCTGGTCGGCGTCGGTGGCGTGCGCGCGTACCGCCCGGTCGGCCCGGGTCACCGCGTCGGCAAGCGCGGCAAGCATGTCGGCCTGCGGCGCGTCCGCCTGCTCCAACGGCCGCAGCGCGTCCACCGCCGCCGCACTGGCGGTGGACCCGGCGGGACCGCGTACGCCGTCGGCGACCGCGAGCAGCGTCGCGCTCGCGTACGCGGTGTCCTCGTTGGAGTCGCGGACCGTGCCGGTCTCGCAGCGCGTCGCGTACCGGAAGGTGGTCTCGGACATGGTGGTGCCCCTCTCGCTGAGCGTGTCGACGAGGAGCGCGACGGCCCGGCCGCGCGCCGCGGTGTCCGCGCTGACCCGCCGCCACCAGGCGTCGAGCGCCTCGGCGGCGGCAGCGGGCGGAAGGCCGCAGACGGTACGGATCTCGGCCAGCGGCATCCCGGCCCGGCGCAGCCCGGCGATCAGCCGCGCCCGGTCCGCCTGCTCCGGCGCGTAGTAGCGGTAGCCCGAGTGCGGATCCACAGCGGCAGGGGGCAGCAGCCCGCAGTCGTCGTAGATGCGCAACGCCTTGGCGCTCAGGCCGGTCGCCCGGGCGAACGCGCCGATGGTCAGCAGCCGCACCGTGCCTCCCTCGCGCTCCTCGTGCCGGTCACCGCGACCGGCACCGGTCACGCTGGGCCTTGCCGCAGGGGACGGGTCAAGGCGTCGTTGCCGCCAGTTTGGCGAGCATCCGGCCCAGATGCGGCTCGATCGTGCCGGCCGGCGCCCCGGTCACCTCGGCCGTCGTCCACCAGCGGATGCCGGCGAACTCCACCGGATCGGGCGTGAACCGCTGGCCGCGGTGGGCGGAGAGCACGTACCAGAGGCTGACGTCGGTGTGCCGCTGCTCCGGCGGGCCGACCGTCTCGGTGACGGTGAGGAACGCCGGGCGCTCGCCGAACGACGGCGCGAAGACCGCCGCCACGCCCAGTTCCTCCCGCAGCTCGCGGCGCACCGTGTCGGCCGGGTGCTCGCCGGGCTCGACGTGACCGCCGCTGGGCAGCCACATGCCGGCAAGGCGGTGGTCGACCAGCAGCACCGCGCCGTCGGCCGGGTCGCGGAGCAGGAAGTACGCGACCAGATGCGGCGACGGCGTACGCGGCTTGGCCCGGCGGAAGATGTCCTCCGTGCCGGCCAGCCAGGTCAAGGCCGCCTCCCGGTGCCGCGCCTCCAGCTCGTCCCCAGGTGTCAGTTCCTCGACCAGTGCCCGGATCTCGTCCCGCATCCCGCCGATGCTGCCAGCCGGGTACGACGGGGTCAGTCCGGCGGCAGCGGGTTGGCGTCGGCAGCCGCGCGGACGAACTCGCGTACCCGGGTGGTGGTGTTCCCGGCCGGCCACACCGGACCGCGACAGATCGGCGGCGCGTCGTGGATCGGCACGTATGCCACGTCCGGGCGGGCGTAGAACTGCCGGGCCTGCTCACCCACCGGCAGCACCCCGCGCCCTAGCGCGACGAGCGCCAGCATCTCGGAGAAACTGCCGCCCACCGGGCCCTTCGGCACCGGGCGGCCGGACGGGGTGCGGTCCGGCGTGCGGTCCTGCTTGAACGCGGCCGAGGTGACCGCCGGGTACTGCACCACCGGATGGTCGCCGAGCACCTCCAGCGACACCGACTCCTCGGCGGCGAGCGGATGGCCCGCGGCCACCGCGAGCACCCGGCGCTCGCGCAGCAGCACCGGGCCGTTCGCCATGCCGTCGAAGGGGTACGAGGCGATCAGCACGTCGATCGTGCCGTCCAGCAGACTCGACCGGGTGCTGGCCAGCGGCGCCTCGTGCACGTGCACCTCGCAGTCCGGGTGGCGCTCGGTGAACAGGGCGACCGCGCGCAGCAGCACCGGCGCTGTCGACTCACCCACGTACGCCACCCGCAGCTCGCCGGTGAGCCCGCGCCCGGCATCGACGGCCCGCTGCACCGCCGCCTCGATGCCGGCCACCAGCGGGCGCATCTCCTCGGCCAGGCGGGCGCCGATCGGGGTGAGCCGGACGACCCGGCTGGTCCGCTCGAACAGCGGCGCGCCGATGCGGCGTTCCAACTTGCGCACCACGTGGCTGACCCGGCCGGTGCTCACCCGCAGGCGCTCGGCGGTCCGCCCGAAGTGCAGTTCCTCGGCCAGGGTCAGGAACGTCTCGACCTCGTACCGCTCCAGCACCGGAGCACCTCCGTCGTTGCCTGCGGGTAAACGATCGTAGTCCGGATCGGGCTTGGTCCGGAGGGCGCGCCGGACCAGGGTTGACGGCATGCACAACCATCTCGTGACGGTGACCGGTTTCGACCACCTCGTCCTCTCGGTGAGCGACGTCGAGCGTTCCCTCGACTTCTACTGCGGCACGCTCGGCCTGGCCCCGGTCCGGGTCGACAGGTGGCGGGCCGGCGAGGTGCCGTTCCCCTCCGTACGCGTCGACGCCGGCACCATCATCGACCTGATCGAGGGCGACCCGACCGGGTCCAACGTGGACCACTTCTGCCTCGTGGTGGAGCCGGTCGACTGGCAGCGGGTGGTCGACTCCAGCGTCTTCACCGTGCTGACCGGCCCGGTCCCGCGCTTCGGCGCGCGCGGCACCGGCACCTCGATCTACGTCAGCGACCCGGACGGCAACACAATCGAACTGCGCTGCTACCCGGCCGACGCCTAACCTGGGCCGATGCCGGAGCTGGAACGTCTCGCCGCCCACCACGCACCCGCCGTACTGCGGTTCGAGCGGGAGAACCGGGCCTACTTCGCCCGGTACGTCCCCGACCGGGGCGACGACTTCTTCACCGGCTACGCCGCCCGGCACGCGGCCCTGCTGGACGAGCAGGAACGCGGCACCTGCCACTTCCACGTGCTGGTCGGCGACCACGGCGCCGTGCTCGGGCGGTTCAACCTGGTCGACGTCGCAGACGGCAGCGCCGAGCTGGGCTACCGGGTGGCCGAGCGCGCCGCCGGGCGCGGGCTCGCGAGTGAAGGCGTACGGCGCGTCTGCGAACTGGCCCGCACCGAGTACGGGCTGCGGCGGCTGGTCGCCTCGGCGGCGCTGGCGAACCCGGCCTCGCTGGCGGTGCTCCGTCGCGCCGGTTTCGTGCCGGATCATCGGGTGGAGCTGGACGGGGAGCCCGGCCTGCGGCACGTGCTCGACCTCCGCGCGCCCTACGCGGCCGCGTCCCCGTAGGCGGGCGCGCCGGCCGGCTCGTACGTCAGTTGCAGCGTGCCGTGGGCGTGGGTGACTGACTCGGTGAGCCGCAGCGCGCTCGGCACCGTCCCCTCGCCGAACAGGCGCTTGCCGGTACCGAGCACGACCGGGTACACCCACAGGTTGAGCCGGTCGACAAGGCCGAGGCGCAGCAGCGACTGCACCAGGTCCAGGCTGCCGATCACGTGCACCTCGTCGTGGCGGGCCTTCATCTCGGTGACGCGCTCGGCGAGGTCACCCTTAACCAGCGACGAGTTCTCCCAGGCCAGCGGGTCGGCGAGCGTACGGCTGGCCACGTACTTCGGTACGCCGTTCAGCAGGCCGGTGAAGGGGATGTCCGCTGGCGCCTTCGGCCAGTAGCCGGCGAAGATGTCGTACGTCTTGCGGCCCAGCAGCAGCGCGTCCATGCTGCTGGCCTGCTGGAACATCACCGCGCCGGACTTGTCGTCGAGCAGCGGCATCTGCCAGCCGCCGTGGCTGAAGCCGCCCTCGCGGTCCTCGTCCGGTTCGCCGGGCGCCTGCGCCACGCCGTCGAGGGTCAGGAACTCGGTCACGATCAACTTGCCCATGGGTCCGCTCCTCCGGTTTCCGCTCGTCCCCCGTCAGACCCGTCAACGACCCGCAACTCATCGCCGCCACCGAGCCGATCTACTCGTGCCGGACGAACCTGAAGGGCACCCCGTCGATCTCCGTGACGTACCCGATCACCGGCACCGGGTTCCTCAGTTCCGCGATCTCGGCAAGCAATGCGGTGGCAGTGCCGGCGTAGGGCTCGGGCGGATCGATCAGGGCGGTATCGCAGACCACCGTCGGCCACTGCTCGGGAGGGCCGTCGTTCAGGTGCCAGCAGAGCAGATAGTCGAGGTTCACGGCTCCCCACACCCGGAGGTCTCCCGGTGAGGTGCCGAAGTGGTACGGGAACCCTCCCGTGCACTCCGCCCTCTCGTTCATCGCGTGATGCCAGTTCCGCGCGTACAGGAGGAAGTCCGGTACGCCCCAGTCGGAAGGATGAAGCACTTCCAGGAAGCCGAGGTTGCCGTGTGGGAAGCGCTCGACGAAGCGTCGGTAGTCCTCGGGAAAGGGGTGGCCGGCGGCCTCGGTGAGGGCCGGCCAGTCGACCTCGATTCCCGCCGACCCGTCCCAGTCGAGCAGGACGGCGAGCCGGTCCGTCGTCGGCGAAGCGCTCGGTGTCATTCGGCGACCTCCGGCAGATGATCGTAATCGAGTGCACGCCCCGTCCGTCTCCACCGTAAGATCAATCTCTTCGGCAGGCGTACGCCTCCGGAGTCCTCGAAGGCGGATTCGCCATGATCCCCGATCGGACTGAGACAAGCGGCCTCCTGGACGAGGCGCTGACGGGTGTGGCCGTCGCGTTCCAGGGCATGACGGCCCACGAGCAGGAGTCCAACTGCGAGTGCCACTGGGGCAGCGCGGAGGAACTGGCACTGCTGAAGACGCCGGACGTGCCGCTCGACGAAGACCTGCTCCGTCGCACGTACTGGGCTGCGGACTGGCGCTATCCCGGCCCGCTGCTACGCCGGATCCTGCCCCAGGTGACTGAGCGCCTCGTGGACGGCCGAATAGTGGCGACGGAAGGGCTGGACAGTCTGGCCCGCTTCTTCGCCGTCTCTCCCTGGCAAGAGTGGCCGAGGGAGCAGCAGGCCGCCCTGCGGAGGTTCCTGAACGTCTGGTGGGTACACGTCCTGGTCGAGCCCGACGCGAACGTGCCCGCACATGCGGCCCTGTCCTTCCTCGCCGAGGCCACCACCCGGCTCACGCCGTGGTTGGCCGACTGGGCGGAGGCGCTGGCCGACGAGCCGGCCAGGCGACAGCTGGTCGAGGCCATGGATGCGTGGATGTACGACCTGGGGGCGACGCGCTCCCGTGGTCGAGTTCGCACGGCATCGACGCGTGGGCCCCCGCGCTGCAACTGTGGGTGATAAGGCACGCGCCGGCCGTCCTGCGCGAGTACGACGCGTCGGCCGAGCTGCTCGAGGACATCAGCCGGTTCAGCCTGCCCGATTCCGAGCGGTACGACAAACCGCTCTCGCGGTGGCGCGCCGGGCGCCCGTGGCCTGAGTGACGTACGGAAGGCCCTGGCCTGACTTCGCGCCCCCGCGACGGCTACGCCCATGGCGTGGACCGCATCTGGATCGGCTGGTAGGCCAAGGCGCGGTCGACCACCTCAGCAGCCGTCAACTCGGGGTCGCTCCAGTAGATCAGGTTGGAGACATAGCCGCCTGGACAGACGAGGCCCCGCTCAAGTTGGTCCAGCCATCCGCCCAACTCATCGTCATCCGCGTAGTCAACACTCATGATCCGCTCGACGAGGGCGATGGCCTCATCCCGAGTCATCAGTGTGCGCGACCGTTCATCAGCTCCCACACCTGCGGTCACGCCCCTTGCCGCCCATGCCGGCCAGCTCTCGAACGACGATCAGCCCAAGTAGCGCTTCTCTCAATCAGCAGCCTTACCGCGCGAACATCCGGCACCACCAGGTGCCACAGAAGTTTCTTCGACTCCAGCCAGCCCAGGCCACGCTCGCGCATCAGAGCAATGGCTGCATCCACCGGCATCCCATCAGCGAGCCGGCTCCGCAATTCTTCGAACTGCTCAGGCCAGTCCGATCGCAGCTCGGCACAGGCACCGAATCGCTCGAAGTTCTCCCGCGCCTCGGTCAGGGTCAGCCCGTTCGGCCCGCTCAACTCGTCGGCGCTGAGGTCATCTGTCCCGTCATCCTGCCAGAAACACACCAGACAGATCCCATGCATGCCACGCTCGTCGAGCGTGAGGCACTGGCAGCACGGACACGCATACGGCCCACCCTCCGGCCCACGACGCACGAATCTCGACGCTCGATCAGCCACGCCTTGAATCCTGTCAAACCGGAGACAACCCGCCGCCATCCCGTCTACCGCCGACCCGCCCGTCTGGGGAGCGGGCCGCAGCGTCCGGCTTTCACTGCACACTGCCAAGGAGCGCGACGAGCACATCGCTGACGGACTCAGCTCGCAGAGGGAGCGGCCGCCACCGTCGCCCAGGTCCTCCAGCTCGCCGACATCGTTCCCGGACGCCTTCACGTCCTGATTCTGCTAGCCGCTTCGCCAGCCTCAGCTACTCGCGAGCGGGCTCAGCGAGCAGATCAAGAAGGGCCGTGATCGGGCACGTAGCGGGCACGGCCAGCACAAGAAGCGGTAGCAACGACTGAGGCCCCAACCAGGAAACCTGTCCTGAGCTGGGGCCTCACGTTGGAGCGGGTGACGGGAATCGAACCCGCACTGTCAGCTTGGGAAGCTGATGTTCTGCCATTGAACTACACCCGCAGCGGCACCACTCTACCTGAAGCCCCCCACCCCCGTGCAGTCAGGTGCACGCGCCACCTCGGCGAGGTGGCGGCATCGGCGGGCGGTCGACCCCGCCACCTCCCCGAACTGGAGTGGATCAAGCACCCACCGGAGCCGGCTGGCGCGAAGTTGCACGTCGGAAACGTATGGGCGTTCTCAAATGCGTCGATGGGATGTAACGTCTGCCCCACGTTTCCGAACCGGCGTGACACACCCCCTGCCACGCCGTCAGAAAGAGGTGGGCCCATGGGACTCCGTCCCAACCTGCTGACCCGGCGTACCGCCGGTGTCGCGACGTCGACCCTCGCGCTGCTGCTCAGCACCGCCGCCGTCGGCGTCGTCCCCGCTGCCTCGGCCTTCTCGGCCGCCCCGGCCGGCGTCTGCGCCGAGCCGGCCGACGCCCACGCCGACGAGCACGCGAACGCTCGCGTCGCGAAGGGCGGCAACGCCAAGCTGGACCCCAACCACCTGACCGCCAAGCAGGTCCGTGACCGCGAGGCCGACCTCGCCGCCGCGCAGCGCGAGCGGGCCGGCTTCCGGACCGGCGCCGTCGCTCCGCTGGCCACCGTGACGATCCCGGTCGTCGTGCACGTCATCCAGGAGAACAGCACCCGGGCCGGCGGCAACATCACCGACTCGATGATCAACCAGCAGATCACCGTGCTGAACCAGGCGTACGCGGGCTCGACCGGCGGCGCCGCCACCGCGTTCGGGTTCCAGCTCACGAAGATCAACCGGGTGACGAACCCGTCGTGGTACCCGATCGTGCAGGGCTCCTCCGCCGAGCGCTCGATGAAGACCTCGCTGCGCGAGGGCGGCAAGAACACGCTGAACATCTACCTCGGCGAGCTGAGCGACAGCCTGCTGGGCTGGGCGACGTTCCCGAAGCGGACGCTGGACAAGATGGACGGCGTGGTGGTCCTGAACGAGTCGCTGCCCGGCGGCACCGCGACCAACTACAACCAGGGTGACACCGGCACCCACGAGGTCGGCCACTGGCTGAACCTCTACCACACCTTCCAGGGCGGCTGCTCCGGCTCGGGCGACAGCGTCTCCGACACCCCGGCCGAGGCGTCCCCGGCGTACCAGTGCCCGACCGGCCGCGACACCTGCTCGACCGCCGGCAAGGACCCGATCACCAACTTCATGGACTACACGTACGACTCCTGCATGTACCAGTTCACCGCCGGCCAGGCGAGCCGCATGCTCACCGCGTGGAACGCCTACCGCGCAGCCTGACCTGTCGTACCGCGTACCGGTGCCGGCCCTGTCCTCGGACGGGCCGGCACCGTTCGTCGTGGGCCGGGTCAGGCGGCCGGACGGCGGGTGTCGAAGCCGTGCCGGCCGCGCCGGGCCTCCGCGGCCACCGGCTCCCGCCGGGCCGGTTCGGCTCCGCGCGGGTCGAGCCAGACCCGCACCTGCGGCGGGGCGGCGCCGGGCTGGGCCACCGGGTCACGCCGGGTCAGCATCGCCGCCTCGACGGTGAACTCGAACAGCCGCCAGTCGCCCTGCGGCGACGCGCGGGCGATCCGGGCCAGCCGCGTCACAGTGGCCGGGTCGGTCACCGGTCGTGCGCGCCCGGCGATGTACGCCTCGTCATCGCTCTCCTCCGGCGGGAACGAGTGCAGCGCGTAGCGGCCGTCGCGTTCGAGGTCGCGGCGCTTCGGCGAGTCGATGACGAAGCACCACAGGCCGTCGTCGGTGATCACCGGGGACACGGGATGGACCCGGGGGCCACCGTCGGCGCGGACCGTGGCGAGGTAGCCGAAGCCCGGCCCGTACTGCTGCATCAGGAGGCGGATCTCGTCGGCGAGGCGGGGCTCGTCGGCGGCGAATTCGGACCAGGAAGCCATGTGGACACTCTATCGAACACGTGTACGAAGATGTAGTGCGACACGCAGGTCACCCGTACCGGTCGCTATGGTGTTCCGATGCTGCTCTCCGACCGCGACCTGATCTCCGAGATCAAGGCCGGCACGCTCGCGCTGGAGCCCTTCGAGCCCACGCTGGTGCAGCCGTCGAGCATCGACGTACGCCTGGACCGGCTGTTCCGGGTCTTCAACAACCACCTCTACACACACATCGACCCGTCGGTGCAGCAGGACGACCTGACGTCGATGGTGGAGGTGCCGGAGGGGCAGCCGTTCGTGCTGCACCCGGGCGAGTTCGTGCTCGCCTCCACGCTTGAGGTGATCTCGCTGGGTGACCAGCTCGCCGGCCGGCTGGAGGGCAAGTCGAGCCTGGGGCGGCTGGGGCTGCTGACGCACTCGACAGCAGGTTTCATCGACCCCGGCTTCTCCGGCCACGTCACGCTGGAGCTGTCGAACGTGGCGAACCTGCCGATCACGCTCTGGCCGGGCATGAAGATCGGGCAGCTCTGCATCTTCCGGCTCTCCTCGCCGGCCGAGCACCCGTACGGCTCGGCCGTCTACGGCTCGCGTTACCAGGGGCAGCGCGGTCCGACGCCGAGCCGGTCCTGGCAGAGCTGGCGCACCTGGCCGACGCGCTGACGACGCCCGCAGTTGTTAATAGGGGCCCCCTCCTCTACCGGAGGCGTTAAGAGGGGGGCCCTTCCTTACACCTCAGCCGGGACGGCCGTAGCTGTTGATGTCGCCGTCGTCGACCCGCTTCATGGTGATCGGCTTGCCGGACTGGGAGGCGTGTACCACCCAGCCGTCGCCCACGTACATCGCCACGTGGTGCAGGTCGCCGTAGTAGAAGACGAGGTCACCGGCGCGCAGCTCGGCCCGGCTGATCCGCTTCGTCACGCCGTGCTGCTGGCGTGCGCTGTGCGGCAGCGAGACGCCGCCCTTGGCCCAAGCCGCCATGGTGAGGCCCGAGCAGTCGAAGTGGTCCGGCCCGGCCGCGCCCCAGACGTAGATCTTGCCGATCTGGGCGCAGGCGAACTTGACCGCCGCACCGGCCGGGCCGCCGGGGTAGCCGGCCGGGCACGGCGCCGGGCGCAGCGGGCCGCCGCCGCCCTTGCCGTACACCTTGAGCCGCAGCTTCTCCAACTTGGCGATCTCGGCGTCGATCTGCTTCTTCTTCGCCGCGAGCTGGGCCTCGGTACGCGCCAGCCCGGCGATCATCTCGTCCAGCGGCTTCTTCTTCGCCGCCAGCTCGTCGCGCAGCGCGGCCACGGAGCGCACCTGCTCGTGCTGGCGGTGCGCGAAGCGGTCGAGCAGTTCCAGGCCGGTGACCAGGTCACCGGGTGAGCGGCTGCCCAGCAGCGCGTTCACTGTGGAGAGGTTGTCGCCCTTGTAGGCGTCGGCGGCGAGCCCGCCGACCTGACCGAGTGCGGCGTCCACCCGGGCCTGGAGGGGTGCGATCTGCCGGCCGAGCACGTCGGCCTGCTTGCGCCGCGCGGCGAGCTGCTCGCGTACGGCGTTCACCTGTTCGATGACCGGTTCGAGCTTGTTCCAGTCGCGGTCGATCTGGGCCTCGATCTCGGCGACCGAGGGTTCGGCGTGTGCCGCCGTGGCGCCGCCGGTCAGGACGACTGCGGTGCCGACGAGGGCGGCGAGGGCTGTGGTGAAGCGGGACCAGCGGGTACGCGGCACAGCCGTGGACCGGTCGACCGACCGGCTCGACGACGGCCGCGGGGCATGGAGTGCCACCGGGCGTCCGTACTCCTTCTTCCGTACCGCCTACCGGGTTAGCTGACGGATTCGGGCGGGAAGGGAGCCGCCCTACCGCATCGCTGCGGATTCACCCCAGGTACCTGGTTCCCCGGCTCGCCCGGAGGCGACTCGGCGGTGTCGGACCGTCACCGACCGGGTTGGACGGTGAGACGTGCGGCCGACGATTCACCAGAGTAGGGACCACCGTTATCGATCCGCAACTTCCAGCGCTGTGACACTCCGTACGCGATGACGGGCCGCACCCAGGTCGGAGGTGAAATTTTCTTTCAAGGCTGATTACTCACTGGAAAGGTATTGACCCCCGTGGGTGTGCGGAGTGAGGGTGGAGACGCAGTGACCCCCATCCCTGTCCAGGAGGTTCGATGCACCTCTCCGCCCCGCCGTCGGGCAGACGGATACTGCTCGCCGCCGCAGTGGCGACAGCCACCGCGCTGGCGACGACCGGCCCGGTGACCGCCGCGCCGGACACGTCCGCGCCCGCGAGCGACAGGCAACAACAATACGCCGCCGCGGCGGCCGAGTACGGCGTGCCGCAGAACGTGCTGCTCGGCGTCTCCTATCTGGAGTCCCGCTGGGACACCCACCCCGGGCAGCCGAGCACCAGCGGCGGCTACGGCCCGATGCACCTGACCGACGCCGCGCACATCCTCGCCATGCCGGGCAGCGCCCACGTCGACGAGGACGAGGACCCGCGCGGCGACGACTCCCGGCCGCTGAAGCTCGACCCGGCCACCGCCGCCGCGCCGGAGCGGGAGACCCCGCTGCCGCCCGCCTCGCTCCAGACGCTCGACGCCGCCGCCGCGCTCACCGGGCTCGACGCGGGCACGCTGCGCACCGACCCGGCCGCGAACATCCGCGGTGGCGCGGCGCTGCTGGCGTCGTACCAGAAGGCTCTGGGCGGGCCGGTCGGCGCCGGCACCGACCCGGCGGCCTGGTACGCCGCGGTGGCCCGGTACTCCGGCGCGGACACCTCGGACGCCGCGGCGGCCTTCGCCGACGAGGTCTACGACCAGCTCGGCCAGGGCGCCAGCCGGACCACCGACGACGGCCAGCGGGTCACGCTCGCCGCCACCGCCGCGACGCCGGACCGGTCCCGGCTGGCCCGCCTCGGCCTGCGCAACGCCGAGCGGCCGGACGGGCTGGAGTGCCCGGTGCGGCTGGCCTGCGAGTGGATCCCCGCGCCGTACGAGCAGCTCAGCAACGACCCGGGCGACTACGGCAACCACGACCTGGGCGACCGGCCGAAGCAGCAGAAGATCGAGTACATCGTCATCCACGACACCGAGGGCTACTTCGGCCCGAGCGTCGACCTGGTGAAGCGGGCCGACTACCTGGGCTGGCACTACACGCTGCGCTCGGTGGACGGCTACATCGCCCAGCACATCAAGACCAAGGACGTCGGCTGGCACGCCGGCAACTGGTACGTCAACGCCAAGTCCATCGGCCTGGAGCACGAGGGCTTCGCCGGTCAGGGCACCTGGTACACCGAGGCGATGTACCGCACCTCCGCCAAGCTGGTGCGGCACCTCGCGCTGAAGCTCGGCATCCCGATGGACCGGCAGCACATCATCGGTCACGACAACGTGCCCGGCATCACCGCCGCCAACGTGGGCGGCATGCACTGGGACCCGGGACCGTACTGGGACTGGTCGCACTACTTCGACCTGATGAAGGCGCCGTTCCGCAGCACCGGCACGCCCCGTACCGGCCTGGTCACCATCGACCCGGACTTCGCCACCAACCGGCCGGCGTTCACCGGCTGCAACCAGCAGCCGCCCGGTGTCCCGACGCCCCGGCCGCCGGCCGAGCCGTGCCCGTCGCGGGGTTCCTCCGCGGTGATCCTGCGGACCGCGCCGAGCCCGGACGCCCCGCTCGTCAACGACCTCGGGCTGCGCCCGGACGGTACGCCGGACACCATGTACATCTCCGACCACGGCGCCCGCGCCTCCGCCGGCCAGACGTACGCGCTCGCCGGCCGCCAGGGTGACTGGACGGCGATCTGGTACCTCGGCCAGAAGGCGTGGTTCCTCAACCCGGCCTCCGCGCCGACCGCCAAGTGGGCCACCGGCTTCGTGGTGACCCCGCGGCCCGGCAAGGCCACCATCCCGGTGTACGGGCGGGCCTACCCGGAGCAGGCCGCCTACCCGGACACCATCCCGTACCAGACCATCTCGCCGCTCCAGTACACGTTCGCCGCCGGCCAGCGGTACGCGGTGGGCGGGGTGCTGCCCGGCGAGTACTACCGGGCGGTCTCGTTCGACGGTTCGGCCCCGGGTGACCGGACCGTGGTCCGCGGCAAGAACCGCTACGTGCAGGTCCAGTTCGGTCACCGGATCATGTTCGTGAACCTGGACGACGTGCTGGTCCTGCCGTCCCCGGTCGGCACGCCGCGCTGACCCGGCACCGCACACGGGAAGGCCCCCGGTCCGCGTGGACCGGGGGCCTTTCCGCTGCCAGGGGTTCGGGTCAGGCGACCCGGACGAAGCCGGCGAGCGGCTGGGTGCTGATGCTCGACACCTGGACCGGTTTACCGGTACGTGGCGCGTGCACCATCACTCCGTTGCCGAGATAGAGCCCGACGTGGTGCAGGTCGGAGCCGAAGAACACCAGGTCACCCGGTCTCGCCTCGGAACGGGAGACCTTGCGGCCCTCGTTCCACTGCGCGCCGGTGAAGTGGGTCAGCGAGATGCCGGCCGCCTTGTACGCGTACTGAGTGAGGCCGGAGCAGTCGAACGAGTTCGGGCCGGTGGCGCCCCACACGTACGGGTCGCCGACCTGGGCGCACGCCGTCTTGATGGCGGTCCGCGCGGCGCTGCTCACCACACCGTCGATCTTGGGGCAGCCCGCCGGGCGGATCGAGGTCACCGGCAGCATGGCGGTCAGCCGCTTGATCTCCGAGTCGATCTGCTTCTTCTTCGCCGCGAGATCGTTCTGCTGCTTGGTCTCCAGCGCGATCAGCGCGTCGAGCTTCTCCTTCTGCTTGTTGTACTCGTCGCGCACCTTGAGCACACCGGCGATCTGGCGGCGCTGGTCCTCGGCGATCCGGTCCAGCATGACCAGCTGCTCGGCCAGCGCGCCCGGCTTGGAGTTCACCAGCAGCGCGCCCAGCTCCTGCGACGGGCCCTGGATGTAGTACCGGGCCGCGATGTCGCCGACCTTGTTCATGGCGAGCGTGGAGGCCAGCTCCAGCGGCACCATCTTGTCCTTCAGCGCCTTGGACTTCTTCTGGTTGGCGCGAAGCTGCGAGCGGACCTTGTTGAACTGCTCGATGGTGGGTTCGAGCTGCTGCCACTGCTTGTCGATCTGCGCGTCGATCTCGTCCACCGACGGCGCCGCGTGCGCCGGGGCGGTCAGCATTCCGGCGCCGACCGCGGCGGCCGCGACCAGGGTGACCAGACCGTGTACCACCCGTCGGAACCCGGCCCGCCGGCCGGGTGGAGCGCTCGGGGCGTGACGTTGAGGGGGCGTGGTTGCCACCGGCACGGACTCCTTTGCAACCGACCGCCGGGCGCCTCGCGAGAGGGAAGGTCGAGGCAGACGACCCACAGCGGTCGGTGCCCCACATTAGGGAAGGCGTCCGATGGAATCAAGGCGACCGTTTGTTCAATCACGTATCCGCAATCGGTTGCACACCAAGGGTATTCAATTCATCTCCCGACGATGGCTGTCAATACGTCGTCGAGTGTCACCACACCCATCGGCCGGCGTCCGTCGCTGACCAGCACCATGTGGCGGCGTTCGCGGCGCATCGCGAGCAGCAGATCGGCGAGCGTACGGTCCGGCGGCACCACCGCCAGCGGTCGGTAGATCTCGGCCGGCACCGGTGCCCGGCGGCTCGCCCCGGCGTACCCGAGCACGTCCTTGACGTGCACGAAACCGAGCACCCGGCGGGTGGCCCGCTGCACCACCGGGAAGCGGGACCGGCCGGTACGGGTCGCCAGCACCTCCAGCGACGCCGGTGAGACGTCCTCGGCCACCGTGGTGACAGTGGACCAGGGCTGCAGCGCGTCCGCCGCGGTACGGCTGTGCAGGGCCAGCGCGCCGGTGATCCGGGCGTGCTCCTCGGCGTCCAGCAACCCCTCGGTACGCGCCTGGGAGACCAGCCCGGCCAGTTCCTCGGCGGTGAACACGGTCTTCACCGCGTCTGTCGCCTCCACCCGCCACCACCGCAACACCTGCCGGGACGCCCACTTCATAGCCAGCAGCAGTGGCTTGGTGGCCAGGCAGAACGCCAGCATGGCCGGGCCGAGCCAGAGCGCCGACGGCTCCGGCCCGGCCAGCGTGATGTTCTTCGGCACCATCTCGCCGACCACGGTGTGCAGGAACACCACCACCGCGAGCGCGATGACGAACGACACCGGGTGCACCGCCGAGGCGGGCAGCCCCAGCGCGGCGAACGCCGGCTCCAGCAGGTGCGCCAGCGCCGGCTCGGCGATCGCGCCGAGGCCCAGCGAGCAGACGGTGATGCCGAGCTGCGCCCCGGCGATCATCAGCGGGATCTGGTTCATCGCCGCCAGCGCCAGCCGCGCCCGCTTCGACGTCGCCGCCAGCGGTTCGATGACCGTACGGCGGGAGGCGATCAGCGCGAACTCGCTGCCCACGAAGAACGCGTTACCGAGCAGCAACCCGACCGCGACGAGTAGTTCAGGCACCGTCGTCTGGCTCCTCGGGGCGTACCACCCGCACCTGCTCGATCCGGTGCCGGTCGACCTCCACCACGGTGAACTCGTACCCGGCCTCGTCGACCGTCTCGCCCGGCACCGGGATGTGGCCGAGCCGCGCCATGAGGAACCCGCCGAGCGTCTCGTACGGCCCGTCGGGCAGCCGGAACCCGGTCTGCTCCACCAGCTCGTCGGCGCGCAGCACACCGTCGGTCAGGACGGTGCGCTCGCCGCCGGGCACTGTCAGCTCCACCGGCCCGAAGCCGTCCACCGCGTCCGGGTCGAACTCGTCGGCGATCTCGCCCACCAGTTCCTCGACCAGATCCTCCACGGTCACCACGCCGTCGGTGCCGCCGTACTCGTCCACCACGATCGCCAGGTCGGCCCCGGCGGCCTTGAGCGCGGCCAGCACCCCGTTCAGGTTCAGGCTCTCCGGGACGTACACCGGTTCCCGGGCCACGGCGGCGACAGTGGTGGCCGCGCGGCGGGCCAGCGGCACGCCCAGCGCGTCCGGCACCCCGGCGACGCCGGTGACCAGGTCGAGCGTCTCCTCGTAGACCGGGAACCGGGTACGGCCGGTCCGCCGGGACGCCTCCAGCAGCTCGGCCACGGTCGTGGTGGCACGCAACGCGGTGACGTCGACCCGGGGCGTCATCGCCTCGGCGGCCCGCTTGTCGCCGAAACGGATGGTGCGGCGCAGCAGCATCGCGGTGTCCGGCGGCAGCGCGCCGGCCCGGGCCGAGATCGCGGCGAGCAGGCCCAGTTCCTCCGGGGAACGGGCGCTCGCCAGTTCCTCCTGCGGCTCCACACCGAGACGGCGCACCAGCCGGTTCGCTGACTCGTTCAGCAGCCGGATCAGCCAGCCGAAGGTGCGGGAGAAGGCCCGCATCGGCGCTGCCGTGGCGAGCGCCGCCGGCATCGGGCGGGCCAGCGCGAGGTTCTTCGGCACCAGCTCGCCGAACAGCATCGAGATGAGCGTGGCGAGAGCCAGCGCGAGCAGGCCGGAGAAGCGTTCCGCGCCGCCGAGCGGGCGCAGCAGCGGCGCGAAGATCCGGGCCAGGGCGGGCTCGGCCAGGTAGCCGGTGAGCAACGCGGTGAGCGTGATGCCGAGTTGCGCCCCGGAGAGCTGGAAGGACAGTTCGCGCAGCGCGCGGCGTACCGTGGCGGCCCGGCCGTCGCCCTCGTCGGCCCGCCTGTCGATCTCCGCCCGGTCGACGGTGACCAGGGCGAACTCGGCCGCGACGAAGAAGGCGTTGCCGGCGGTCAGCAGCACGAAACCGACCAGTGGCAACAGCGTCAGAAGCAGAAGGCCGTCGATGCGCGTGATTGTGGCACGCGGACGCCGATGGTGGACCCCCCGTAGCGTGGTGCGCATGGACGGTCTGCTGCTCACCGACGAACTGGTCCTGCTCGCGTACGACGACGACGGCGTCAACCGCCTCGGCAGTCCGCACCTCGGCTACGGCCTCGCCGGGGCGGTGCTGCTGGAACTGGCCCTGGCCGGCCGGGTGGAGGTGGCGGACGAGCGGCTCGTGGTGACCGATCCCGCCCCGACCGATGTGCCGCTGCTGGACGAGGCGCTGGCGACTGTGGGATCCGGCCGCCCCCGCAAGCCCAAGAACTGGATCGGCAAGCTCGCCAAGGGCCTGCCGGACCGGGTGCTCGGCGGGCTCGTCGACGCCGGGGTGCTGCGCCGGGAGTCCGACCGGGTGCTGCTGGTCTTCCCGCGTACCCGCTATCCTTCGCCGACCGGCGCGGAGCCGGCGGTGGAGACCGCGGCCCGGGAGCGGATGGCGACGGCGCTCACCACCGACGGCCCGGTCGACGCCCGGACCGCCGCGCTGCTCACGCTGACCCGCGCGGTCGGCCTGGACCGCAAGATCTTCCGCGAGATGCCGAAGGAGCGGGTCAAGGCGCGCATCGACGAGATCGCGGCCGGCGACTGGGCGTCGGCCGCCACCAAGAAGGCGATCGAGGAGATGCAGGCCGCGCTGATGGTCGCGATGACGGCCGGGACGAGCGCCGCCATCATGACCACCACGACCAGCTGAACGCGACGGCGGCGGCACCGCACGGGTGCCGCCGCCGTCGTGGTCCGGCTCCTGCCGGGGTACGCCTCAGCTCGCGGCCGGCGCGGCCTCCGGCTCACCGGCCGGGGCCTCCGGCTTGACCGAGCGCAGCAGCACACTCGCCACGTCGACGACCTCGACCTGCTCGCCCGCGCCCTTGCCGTTCACGCCGTCGTTCAGCATCGTCGAGCAGAACGGGCAGCCGACCGCGATGGTCTTCGCCCCGGTGGACATGGCCTCCTCGACCCGGTCCACGTTGATCCGCTTGCCGATCTTCTCCTCCATCCACATCCGGGCGCCGCCGGCGCCGCAGCAGAAGGAGCGCTCGCTGTTGCGCGGCATCTCGGTCAGCTCGCCCTGGGTCGACTCGCCGAGCACCTCACGCGGCGCGGCGAAGATCCGGTTGTGGCGGCCCAGGTAGCACGGGTCGTGGTAGGTCACGCCGCCGTCGACCGGCTGCACCGGGGTGAGCTTGCCGGCGCTGACCAGGTGGGCCAGCAGCTGGGTGTGGTGCACGACCTCGAACTCGCCGCCGAGCTGGCCGTACTCGTTGCCCAGGGTGTTGAAGCAGTGCGGGCAGGTAGCGACGATCTTGCGCTTGCTCTTCTCCCGACCCTCGAACGCCTCGTTCAGCGTCTCGACGTTCTGCTGGGCCAGCATCTGGAAGACGAACTCGTTGCCGATGCGGCGAGCCGGGTCGCCGGAGCAGGTCTCGCCCTCGCCGAGGATGGCGAACTTGACGCCCGCCTCGTTCAGCAGCGTGGCGACCGCGCGGGTGGTCTTCTTGGCCCGGTCCTCGAACGCGCCGGCGCAGCCGACCCAGAACAGGTACTCGAAGTCGTCGACCTCGCCGACGCGCGGCACCTCGAAGCCGAGGCCCTTGGTCCAGTCCTCGCGGGTGTTCTGCGGGGCGCCCCACGGGTTGCCCTTGTTCTCCAGGTTGCGGAGCATGACGCCGGCCTCGGACGGGAAGCTCGACTCGATCAGCACCTGGTAGCGGCGCATGTCGACGATGTGGTCCACGTGCTCGATGTCGACCGGGCACTGCTCGACGCAGGCGCCGCAGGTGGTGCAGGACCAGAGCACGTCCGGGTCGATGACACCACCCTCCTCGGCGGTGCCGACCAGCGGCCGGTCCGCCTCGGCCATCGCGAGCACGTCCACGCCGGCCAACTGCTCCTGCGTGGCCTTCTCCTCGCCGGTCAGGTCCTTGCCGCCACCGGCCAGCAGGTACGGCGCCTTGGCGTACGCGTGGTCGCGCAGGCTCAGCACCAGCAGCTTCGGCGACAGCGGCTTGCCGGTGTTCCAGGCGGGGCACTGCGACTGGCAGCGACCGCACTCGGTGCAGGTGCTGAAGTCCAGCAGGCCCTTCCAGGTGAACTGCTCGACCTGGGCGACACCGAACTGGTCCTTCTCCGGGTCGGCCTCCTCGAAGTCCAGCGGCTTGCCCTCACTGGTCATCGGACGCAGCGGGCCCAGGCCGGAACCGGCCGGCTTCTCCGGGTCGCGCTTGAAGAAGATGTTCGGGAAGGCCAGGAAACGGTGCCAGGCCACGCCCATGGTGACGTTCAGCGAGATCACGATGAGCCAGGTCATCGAGATGGCGATCTTGATGAGCGCGGCGACGCTGACGCCCGCCTCCCAGTTCGGGAGGACCGAGCCGACCGCGTGGCTGAGCGGGGCGGCCCAGACCGGGTACTCGAAGTGGTCGGTGGCGACCTTGAAGCCGCGGATCACGAACCCGAAGATCAGGACCAGCAGGACGACCCACTCGACGAAGTAGCCCTGCCACATGGTCGAGCCGGTGAACCGGGAGCGGTTCTCCGCGCGTCCCGGCCGGTTGCGCAGCCGGATCGCCATCAGCACCAGGATGCCGGCCAGGCCGAGGATGCCGATCCACTCGGTGACCAGGCCGAAGATCGTCCAGTGCCCGATGATCGGCAGCCCGCCGCCGGTGGAGACCACCTCGAAGTAGGCCTCCAGCACCAGCAGCGACAGCACGATGAAGCCGACCATCACGAACCAGTGGGCGGCGCCGACCACGCTCCACTTGAGCATGCGGGTGTGACCGGCGGTCTCCACCAGCATCTTCTTCGTACGCGCGCCCTTGTCGCCGAACCGCTCCGGCGCGGGCTGGCCGAGCCGGATGACCGCGGTCATCTTCATGACCGCGCGCACCGCAAGCCACACCGCAACAGCGGTGATGGCGGCCGCGAGGATCGTGGTGACGATCTGGACGCTGCCCATCGAGTTGGCCTCCCGGTCTGCTGCTTGTCCGTGCAGCCTACGCGCAAGGTTACCCAGCAGTAACGTGAGTCTTCTCGCACCAGGCCACGCCGCCCTGCGCACACCATAGGTGGAGCGGCGTCGAAGCGCCGTGCAGGGGCGGCGTGGCGTGACCTACGCCGGGGTGGGGCAGCGCCGGATCAGCGCCAGCGGGAGAGCAGGATCAGCGACGAGACCATCGCGCCGAAGCCCACGGCGAGGTTCCAGTAACCCCAGCTGGCGACCGGGTACGCCTGCTCGGAGAGGTAGTAGAGCACCAGCCAGCCGATGCCCACCACGATCAGCGCGACCGCGGTAGCCGGCAGCCAGATGGGGCTAGGCTTGCGCGTCGACGCCGTCGCCGTCGGACGGACATCCGTCGGCGGGGTGTACACCTTCTTCTTGCGGACCTGAGACTTGGGCACGACGCTCTCCAGAGGGGGGTACGACCTCGTCCGGCCTGACAACCGGGCGCGAGGGCGACGGTCCATGGCCAATAATGTTCGACAGCTAGCGTAGTCCCGACGGACCGTCCAGGCCACGAATGGGGCCAGGCCGGTGCACTCAGTAACCGGAAAGAGCGGACTTTCCGGGTCGAGCAGGTCGGCTCGCACCGGCGCGGGCCGGAACGAGACGACGGGAAAGGGAACGCCCGGTGGAGTACACGTCCGGCGCCGCCTCCTGGCAGAAGGTCCTCCGCCGCGCGGCAGCCGCCCTGCTGCCCCGGCGCGCACGCCAGCGCCGCCCCGGCTGGTCCGTCGGCGTGCCCCTGATCGCCGCCGCGGCCGGTCTGCTGTTCACCACCACCGCCACCACCGCAGGCGGCACCTCCCTGCGTGAGGACCGCCGGCCCCAGCTCACCCAGCTGATCGAGGACCGCCGCGAGGAGGTCGCCGCCAGCGAGGCGAAGGCCGCCCGGCTCCGCGCCGAGGTGGAGGAGCAGACCGAAGCACTCGCCGGCGCCGACGGGCCGATCAAGACCGAGCGGGACCGGGCCGCCGCGAGCCGGCAGGGCGCCGGGTTCACCGCGCTCACCGGCAGCGGCGTGACCGTCGAGCTGAACGACGCCGACCGCCGGCCCGACCAGCCGCTGCCGAAGGGCGCCAGCAACGACGACCTGGTGGTGCACCAGGGCGACGTCCAGGCGGTCGTCAACGCGCTCTGGGCCGGCGGCGCGGAGGCCATGTCAATCATGAACGTCCGCGTGCTGAGCACCAGCGCGGTACGCTGCGTCGGTAACACCCTGCTGCTGCACGGCCGGGTGTACTCCCCTCCTTTCAAGATCGTGGCAATCGGCGATCCCGCGGAACTCCAGCGGGCGCTCGCCGCCTCTGAGGGAGTGCGGGTGTTCAAGGAAGTGGCCGACCACTACCAACTCGGGTACGTCGAGCGCGTCTCCACCGTCACCGTGCCCGCGTTCGAGGACTCCACCGCATTGCAGTCGGCGACGGTGCCCCGGTGACCGGCGGCGACCCCCGGGAACGCGCCGGCCACGACCGCCGGGAGGAGCCCACCGCGTTCCTTCCCCGCGTCGAGCGTCCGGCCCCGGCGTCGCCACAGCCGCTCGACCTGCCCTGGCCCGACGCCGGCCCGGCCCACACCGCCCCGGCCCGACGCGGCCGGGACACCCGGCCCGCCCCGCCACGGACCGGCCCACCGCCTTTCGCCCCGCCACGGACCGCCCCGCCGCCGCCGTGGCCGGGCAGTCAGGCGCATCAACCGGCGAGCGCCTCCCGCCCCGAGGCCGACCCCCGGTTCCGCCCGCAGGCCGGCGAGCTTCCCCCCAGGGGTACGCCCCACCCGGCCGGCCCGGCACACCAGGGCGCCGGACATCACGGCCCTACGCAGCAGTACGCCGTCCGCCATTCCACAGGTGGGGCGATCCCGCCCGAGCGTGGTGGCCGCGGTGGACAGCCACCACAGAACGGCACCCACCCGTGGGAGGCCGGCGGACGCCCGCCGCAGGACGGTCGCCGACCGGCGGGGGGTGAGGGACGGCCGCCCGGCGTACCCCCTCTCGGTGGGCCGACCGGCGCGGACCGGAACCCTCCGGCCGACCCTGGAGCCACGGCGGTGCTGCCCGCCGTCACCCGCCCACCCGCGGACCCCCACCTGGACGCCACCGGGCTGATGGGCGCGGTGCCCCCGCCCCCCGAGAACGGGGACGGCGGCGGCGATGGTGCCGAACCGCCCGCCGAACCGCCCCGCCCCCGGCGCGGCGAGCGGGTGGTGCAACTGCGGCCCGAGCAGACCGGCGACGGATACCGCAGCGTCTACTCCGAGCTGACCCGCCCGACCGTCGGCTCCCGGCTACGCACCGTCGTGCGGGGCACCGGCGAACTGCTGATCACCTTCGGGCTGGTGGTGCTCCTGTTCGCCGGGTACGAGATCTGGGGCAAGGCAGTCATCGTCGAGGCCCGCCAGAACGACCTGAACAGCCAGCTCGCCCAGGAGTGGGGCGCGACCGCGGACCCGACCGTCGGCCCGACCACCGGGCCCACTGTGAAGCCGAAGCCACCGGCCAAGGGGAAGCCGGTCGCCGGCCTATACATCCCCAAGTTCGAGAAGCACTGGGTGGTGGTCGAGGGGGTCAGCCCGGAGGACATCCGGTACGCCCCGGGCCACTACCCGGACAGCGCCATGCCCGGCGAGGTGGGCAACTTCTCCGTCGCCGGTCACCGCATCCGCTCCACGTTCTGGCGGCTGGACGAGTTGAAGACCGGCGATGCGATAGTGGTCGAGACCAGGACCGACTGGCTCGTCTACCGGGTCTACGAGCAGCGAATCGTCAAGCCGTCGCAGGTGGAGGTGGTCGCGCCGGTGCCCGGCAAGGCGGGCCAGAAGGCCACCGAGAAGCTGCTGACGCTCACCACCTGCAACCCGAAGTTCGACAACTACCAGCGGTTGGTCATCCACGCGCGGCTGGACCACACGCAGGCCAAGTCGGCGGGCCGCCCGGCCGAGTTGGAGGCGTGAGCCGTGTACTCGTGGATCTGGCGCAAACTGCCGTTCGGGCTGCCCGGCAAGCTGTTCGGCTCGCTGGTGCTGGCCACCGCCACCGTCGCGTTGCTCTGGTTCGTGGTCTTCCCGTGGGCCGAGCCGCTGCTGCCCTTCGACGACGTGCAGGTCACGCAGGACTCCGGCGTACCGGGTGACGGTGGGATCACCGAACCCACCGGGCTGCCCGGCGAGGAGGAGCTGCCGTACAGCACCGAGACGAACAACGCCCCACCCTCCACCCCGAACAGGTGACAGCGATGCGCGTACTGGTGATCGACAACTACGACTCGTTCGTCTTCAACCTCGTGCAGTACCTGGGCCAGCTCGGCGCCGACTGCGAGGTGCGGCGCAACGACGAGATCGACGTCGCCGAGGTGGGCCGCGCCGGTGCCGCCGGCGTCCTGCTGTCGCCCGGTCCGGGCAGCCCGGACCGGGCCGGCATCTGCCTGGACGTGATCCGCGAGTACGCCGGCAAGCTCCCGATCTTCGGCGTCTGCCTCGGTCACCAGGCGATCGGTGAGGCGTTCGGCGCGACGGTCGCCCGCGCACCGGAACTGCTGCACGGCAAGACCTCGGAGGTACGCCACGACGGCGTGGGCGTGCTCGCCGGGCTGCCCGACCCGTTCACCGCCACCCGGTACCACTCGCTGGCCGTACTGCCCGAGACGCTCCCCGACGAGCTGGAGGTCACCGGCCGGACCGCTTCCGGCGTGGTGATGGCGATGCGGCACCGCACGCTGCCGATCGAGGGCGTGCAGTTCCACCCGGAGTCGGTGCTGACCGAGGGCGGTCACCTGATGCTGGCGAACTGGCTCGCCGCCTGCGGCTTCCCGGCGGCGCTGGAGCGCGCCCCGGAGCTGGCCGCCGAGGTCGACGCCCGCCGCCGGGCAGCCTTCTCCCCAGCCTGACCCCCGCGCTTCCCGCCCCCACCCCCGCGCGGTCCCGCCCGCCTCCCTCTCGGTCGATCATGAAGTTGGCGGGGACAAATCGGACGCCCGGTGCCGCTAACTTCATGATCGACGGGAGAAGCGGGAGAAGCGGAGGGCGGAGATGCGGGCGCGGCGGCGGCCCCGGGATCGGGGACGCCGCCGCGTCGGTCGGTCAGGTGGTCAGCGGTCCGTGCGGGTCGGGGCCACCGGCGGGAACGGGAAGCCGCTGCCGCCGCCGTTGCCGCCGCCGTTGCCCGGCGTGCTCGGGGACGTGCTCGGGGAGCCGCTCGGCGTCGGGCTGGTCGGCTCCTCCTCACGCGGCACGTCGACCCGGATGGTCACCCGCTCGCCCTTGGCCAGGCTGGTCCCCGCGGCCGGCGACTGGCTGCTCACCTTGCCCGCCTCGGCCGGGTCGACCTCGTCGCCCTCCTGGACCCGGGCCACGTAGCCGGCCTCCTTGAGCCGCTGCTTCGCCTGGTCCTCGGTGTAACCGCGGACGTTCGGCACCTCGCTGACGTTGCCCCGGGAGACCTTGAGCGTCACCTTGCTGCCCTCGGCGACCGCGCTGCCCTCGTTCGGCGAGACGTCGACGACCTGACCCTCCGGCAGGCTGCTGTTGACGTTCTCGCGCACCGGGATCAGCCCGAGTTCGGTCAGACGGTCCTTCGCGGCGTCGAACGTGCCGCCCCTCAGGTTGGTGGGGATGGTCACCTGGCCCGGGCCGGTGCAGACGTTGACGGTGACCTCGGTGTCCTTCTCCACCCGCTGGCCGAACGACGGGCTCTGGTCGACCACCGAGCCCTTCTGGCAGGTGGTGTTCTGCACCGGGTCACCAGTGGCGAACCGCAGCCCGGCCTGGGTGAGCGCCGCCTGCGCCTCGGCCTGCGTACGGCCCACCACCTGCGGCACCGACACCTTCTCGTTGCCGACCTGGTTGAGCCAGAGCGCCGTACCGAGTGCGATCACCGCGAGCACGCCGAGCGCGGCGAACGCGGCGATGACCCAGGACGAGGTCTTGCGCTTGCCCGGGTCACCGACCCGCGCCACCGGCTGCTGGCGGGTCTGCGGGCCCATCATCTGGGTCTGCTGCGCCTGGTGGTACCCGCCACCAGCGGCGGCACCCATCGGCATGGTCTCGTCGGCCGGCATCACCGGGGTGGCGAGCACCGGCCGGCCGGCGGCGGCGCGGAGCAGGTCCGCCCGCATCTCGCCGGCGCTCTGGTAGCGGTTGAGCGGGTTCTTCGACAGCGCCTTGAGCACGATGGCGTCGACGGCGGGGTTGACGTCCGGGTTGATCGTGCTCGGCGTCGGCGGCTGCTCCCGTACGTGCTGGTACGCGACGCTGACCGGGCTGTCCCCGACGAACGGCGGGTGGCCGCAGAGCAGCTCGAACAGCACGCAGCCGGCCGCGTAGACGTCGGAGCGGGCGTCGACCGCCTCACCGCGCGCCTGCTCCGGGGAGAGGTATTGCGCGGTGCCGATGACCGCGCTGGTCTGCGTCATCGTGGTGGCGCCGCTGGCCAGCGCCCGGGCGATGCCGAAGTCCATCACCTTGACCTGGCCGGTCTGGGTGAGCATCACGTTTCCGGGCTTGATGTCCCGGTGGATGATCCCGTGCCGGTGGCTGAACTCCAGCGCGGCGCACATGTCGGCGCAGATCTCCAGCGCCCGGCGCGGCTGGAGCCGCCCCTCGACGCCGAGAACCTCCTTGAGGGTCCGGCCGTTGACGAACTCCATCACGATGAACGGCAGGGTCTCGCCCGTGGGGGCGGTCTCCTCGCCGGTGTCGTAGACGGCGACGATCGCCGGGTGGTTGAGCGAGGCAGCGTTCTGCGCCTCACGGCGGAACCGCATCTGGAACGTGGCATCCCGGGCCAGATCGGTACGGAGCATCTTGATCGCGACATCCCGCCCGAGCCGGAGGTCACGGCCGCGGTGCACCTCGGCCATGCCGCCGTAGCCCAGCAGCTCGCCGACCTGATACCTGCCACCGAGCAGGCGGGCCTGCGCTGTCATCGCGTCTCTCGTCCTTCGCTCGTCGTCGTACCGCCGCCGGCCGACAGGAGGCGTACCTCACGACGGTACGACGTGCGGACCGGATAGTCGCCTCCGTACGCCCGCACCGCGCCGGTGGTCACGCTCACACTCGCCGGCGCGGCTGCGGTATCACCGTATTTCCGGTACAGGAACGAAATCACGCCCGAGCAGAGGATGACCAGCACGGCCACCACGATCGCCGTCGTCCAGAGCCCGGACCGGGAGCGCCGGGGCGGGGCGGCGGCGGGCGGTCGCGCGTACCCCAGGGGGTTGTGCTGAGGCATGGGGCGCGGCTGCGGGACGGGGGCCGCGCCGCGCGGCGCCACCGGCGGACGGGGCTGCGGGGCGGGGTGGGCGACCACTGCCGGGCGCGGCATGACCGGCGGGCGCGCCGGGGACACGGGCGGCCGGGGCTGTGGGTGCGGGACGGCGGCCGGCGGCTGCGGGCGCGGAACGGCGGTCGGCACCTGCGCCCGCGCGACCGGCGCGGCGGGCGAGGCGGGTACGCCGGAGATCGGGTGCCCGACTCGGGCCGCCTGGGAGAGCGCGAGCTTGGCCTGCCGGGCGATGCTCGCCAGCGCGGCGGCGCTCGGCCAGCGGGCGGCCGGGTCCTTCGCCATGGCCCGCTCCACGATCGCCCGGACCTGCGGCGGGATGTCCGGCGGAAGCGCCCGCGGGGCGTCCCGCACGTGCTTCATGGCGATTTCGAGGGGGTTGTCCCCTTCGAACGGGCGGCGGCCGGCCAGGCACTGGTACGCGACCACGCCCAGCGCGTAGACGTCCGAGGCGGGCGTGGCGACAGCGCCGGTGGCCTGCTCCGGCGAGATGTACGAGGCGGTGCCGAGCACCGAGCCGGCGGCGGTGAGCTGGCCGACCAGGTCCGAGCGGGCGATGCCGAAGTCGGTGAGCACGAGCGTGCCGTTCGGCCGGACCAGCAGGTTGCCGGGCTTCACGTCGCGGTGCACGATGCCCTTCTCGTGCGCCGCGTGCAACGCGTCGGCGGCCTGCGCCAGCAGCGCCATCGTGCGGGCCGGGGTGAGCCGGCCGACGCGACTGAGCGTGGCGGAGAGCGCGTCGCCCTCGACGTACTCCATCACCAGGAACGCGATGTGCTGATCGCTGCCGAAGTCGTAGACGTCGACCACGCCGGGGTGGTTGATGGTGGCCATGGTCCGGGCCTCGCCGCGGAACCGCTCGGCGAAGCCCGGTTCGTCCAGCAGCGCCGGGAGCAGGCTCTTCACCGCGACGGTACGGCCCAGCACCTGGTCTGTGCCGCGCCACACGTCGCCCATGCCACCGCTGGCGATCCGCTCGTCGAGGCGGTAGCGGTTGCCGAGCTTGACTCCCGGACCGAGCACGTCAGCGCCTCCCGGAGTCGGCGATCGCCGCCGCCATGATCCGGCCGGCGATACGGGCCGCCTCGGCGCTGCCGCCGCTGCCCGCCTGCTCCAGCTCGACGCAGACCGCGGAGAGCGGCGTGCCGTCCTTGTCCAGCGCGAAGCCGATGAACCAGCCGTGGTCCGGGGTGTTCGGGCCGGACTGGGCGGTACCGGTCTTGCCGCCGACCACGAAGCCGTCGATGGCGGCCCGGCGGCCGGTGCCCTCCTTGACCACGTTCTGCATCATGTCGCGCAGGTCGGCGGCGACCTGGCCGCTGATCGGGCGGCGCAGCTCGCGCGGCTGGGCGGCGTCGTAGACGGTGGTGCGGTCCGGCCCGAGCAGCTGCTTGACCAGGTAGGGACGCATCTGCTTGCCGTCCTTGTTGGCCACCGCGGCGGCGATCATCGCGCCCTGCAACGGGGTCATCCGCACGTTGTTCTGGCCGATCGACGACTGCGCCAGCGCGGCCTGGTCGGTGCTGCCGTCCGGGTTCTGCATGTCACCGGTGCGGCTGGCCGCCACCGGCAGGCCGCCCTCGCCCAGCTGCCCGACGGTGAGGTCCTCCTGCTCGAAGCCGAACTGCTTCGCCTTCTCCTTGACCTTGTCCGCGCCGAGGCGTACGCCGAGCTGGGCGAAGCCGGTGTTGCAGGACTCGGTCACCGCCTCCCGCAGCGTGACCTGCGACTCGGGGCAGATCGACGGCGCGGCGTTGCGGATCGGCTGGCCCGCACCGGGCGCGGTGTAGCTGGAACCGGCCGGGATGCGGGTCTGCTGCCCGACGCCGTTCTCCAGTGCCGCCGCCGCCATGATGATCTTGAAGGTGGAGCCCGGCGGCAGCGTCTCGGACAGCGCCCGGTTCGCCAGCGGCCGGTCCTTGTCCTTCTCCAGCGTGTTGTACGCCCGGTCCGCCTCGGTGCTGTCGTGGCTGGCCAGCGGGTTCGGGTCGAAGCTCGGCATGGACACCAGCGCCTGCACCGCGCCGGTACGCGGGTCGATCGCGATGGCCGCGCCCTTCGTCGCGCCGACCTGGTTGTCGTTCAGCTGCTTGAACGCCGTCTGCTGGGCCCCCTTGGAGAGCGTCAGCAACACGTTGCCGCCACCGGTCTCGTCACCGGTGAACATGTCCTTGATCCGGCTGGCGATGAGCGCGTCGCTGGTGCCGGCCAGGAAGTCGTTCTCCACCCGCTCGATGCCGCTCGCGCTGCCGTTGACCGGCTTCCAGCCGAGCACGTGCGCGTACATCGCCCCGCCCGGGTAGGTGCGCTGGTACTTCAGCTCACCACCGGTCTCCTTGCTGACCGCGTACGCGGTGCCGCCGACCTCGATGTTGCCGCGCTTGCGGTCGTACTCGGCGACCTGGACCCGGCCGTTGTAGTCGCTGTTGCGGTACTCGTCGGCCTTGTAGGCCTGGATCCAGTTCAGGTTCGCGAACAGCAGCCCGAACAGGACGATCACGACAACGCCGACGCGGCGCAGGGGGGCGTTCACGGCCGGATCACCTCCGTCGGGGCGCCGTGCAACTGCTCGGGCGGACCACCGGCGGGCCGGGCGGCCGGACCACCGCTGCCGGTCACCGGGCGGCGGGCGCCGTCGGAGACGCGCAGCAGCAGCGCGATCAGCAGCCAGTTCGCCATCAGCGAGGAGCCACCGGCGGACAGGAACGGGGTGGTCTGACCGGTCAGCGGGATGAGCTTGCTGATGCCGCCGACGATGACGAAGACCTGCAGGCCCAGCGTGAACGCCAGACCACCGGCGAGCAGCTTGCCGAACGAGTCACGTACCGCCAGCGCGGCACGCAGGCCCCGCTCCACGATCAGCAGGTAGATCACCAGCAGCGCGGAGAGACCGAACAGGCCGATCTCCTCACCGATGCCGGCGAAGATGAAGTCGGTCTGCACCTCGGGCAGCAGCGCCGGCTGGCCGCCGCCCGGCCCGGCCCCGAACAGGCCGCCGGTGCCGAGCGTGAGCAGACCCTGCACCAGCTGGTAGCCCCTGTCGTACGGCTCGGCGAACGGGTCCAGCCAGATCTGCGCCCGGTCGTAGAAGTTCGCGAACGGGCCGCCCACGGTGCTGCCCAGCACGTACGCCAGGTAGGCGCCGCCGAAGAACAGGATCAGACCGATGAGCAGCCAGCTCACCCGCTCGGTGGCGATGTAGAGCGTCACCACGAACATGCCGAAGTAGAGCAGCGACGTGCCCAGGTCCTTCTCGAAGATCAGGACCAGGAGGCTGACCAGCCACACCACGAGCACCGGGCCGAGGTCGCGCCCGCGCGGGAAGTCGATGCCGAGCACCCGCCGGCTCGCGAGCGAGAGCACCTCGCGCTTGCGCACCAGGTAGTAGGCGAAGAACGTGAGCAGCGCCAGCTTGGCGAACTCACCGGGCTGGATGGAGAACCCGCCGAACTTGATCCACAGCTTGGCGCCGTTGATCTCGGAGAACCGGCTGGGCAGCACCGCCGGGATCATCACCAGCACGATGCCGGCCAGGCCCAGCGTGTACGCGTACCGGGACAGCGAACGGTGGTCGCGCAGGATCGCCAGCAGAGCGGCGGCGAGCACCACCGCGGCGAGCGTCCAGGCGAGCTGCCGGCCGCCGGTACCGGCGAAGACCGCCAGGTCCTCCCGCTCGGCGGGCGTGGCCTTGGCCAGGTCGTACCGGCGCAGGAAGCCGACCCCGATGCCGTTGAGCAGCGCCACCGCGGGCAGCAGCGCCGGATCGGCGAACGGCGCCAGCCAGCGGATCACCAGGTGCAGGCCGAGGAAGACCAGCCCCAGCGCGGCGGCCGGGATCCAGAAGTCGGGCGTGATCGTGTCCAGCGCCTTCGCCTCGACCATCGCCGCGTACGCCGCCACGAGCACCATGGCGAGCAGGAGCAGGGACAGCTCGGCGTTACGCCGGGACCGGGCCAGGCGTACGCCGGACTGCTCGCCCGTCGAAGCGGGCGAGGCGGCCGGTACGGCGGCTGCGGTCACGGATACGTCCTCGGGATCGAGCCGGCACTCACTCCGGCGACCGGCAACCCGCCGGGTCGGCCGGCGGAACGGTGTCGGAGGGTACGGCGTCGGGCGTGATGGTCGTCAGCGGCGTCGGCGCGCCGGGGCTCGGTGAGCCGGCCGGCGGAACGGACGGTGCGGGACTGCCGCTGGCCTGCGGGTTCAGCCCGCCCGCTGCCGGGCTCGGGCTGGTCACACCGGGCGACGGGTCGGGCGGGCAGAGCGGCTTGAGGTTCGGGTTCGCCGGGTCGTCGCTGGTCAGCTCCGCCAGCCGGCGCTCCGCGTCCGGCTCGTTGCGGGCCTGGATGCCCTGCTTCACCCGCTCCTGGGCGGCGAGGGTGAGGTCGTCGAGCCGGGCCTCGCTGCGCTCGTGCACGTTCGACAGGTCCAGTCCGGCGACCTGGCCGGGCACCCCGCGGAAGACGGCCAGCTGGCCGTCGTCGGTGGCGCCGACGTAGAACTGCCGCTGGGTGTACGTCCACCCGCCGAACGCGCCACCGCCGACGATCACCGCGAGTGCCAGCACCATGGCGACGGTACGCAGCGGCCGGCGACGGCCCCGCTCCGGCTCGTCGTCGCGGTTGTCCGCCGGCTCCTCCGGCGCGGGCGGCCGGGGGGCGGACAGCGCCGAGGCGCGGGCCGCCGGGGTGGAGTCGTCGGCCGAGGTCGCCATGCCCCGGTCGCGGGCGGCGGCGCCGCCGACGATCGGGGACGCCTCGACGATGTCCTGGTCGGTGGCGTCGGCGATGATCACGGTGATGTTGTCCGGGCCGCCGCCGCGCAGCGCGAGCTGCACCAGGCGTTCCACGCACCGCTGCGGGTCGGGGTACTCCCGCATGGTGTCCGCGATGGTCTCCGCGCTGACCACGCCGGAGAGCCCGTCGGAGCAGATCAGGTAGCGGTCGCCGGGCAGCACCTGGCGGACGCTGTACTCCGGGTCGATGTCGCGGCCGTCGAGCGCCCGGGTGAGCAGCGAGCGCTGGGGGTGGCTGCTCGCCTCCTCCGCGCTGATCCGGCCCTCGTCGACGAGCATCTGGACGTACGTGTCGTCCTTGGTGATCTGCGCGAACTCACCGTTGCGCAGGAGATAGGCCCGGGAGTCACCGATGTGGACCATGCCGAGCTTGCTGCCGGAGAAGAGGGTCGCGGTGAGCGTCGTGCCCATCCCCTCCAGCTGCGGGTTGGCGTCCACGGTGTCGCGGAGCTGCTGGTTGGCGGTGCCCACGGCGGAGCGGAGCGCGTCGACCAGGGCGTCACCGGGGACGTCCTCGTCGAGCGGCGCCATGGCACCGATGACGATGTTGCTGGCGACGTCACCGGCGGCCATGCCGCCCATGCCGTCGGCCACGGCGAGCAGCCGCGGTCCGGCGTAGACGGAATCCTGGTTGCCGTCTCGGATCAGACCGCGGTCGCTGTGGGCCGCGTAGCGCAGGGTCAGAGTCATGGCCGTAATTCGAGGGAAGTGCGGCCGATCCGGATCGGCACGCCGAGGGGGACGGGGGTTGGTCCGGTGACCTTAGCGCGATCGAGATAGGTGCCGTTAGTCGATCCGAGGTCCTCGACGTACCACTGCCCGTCGCGGGGCACCAGCCGGGCGTGTCGCGCCGAGGCGTAGTCGTCGGTGATCACCAGGGTCGAATCCTCCGCCCGGCCGATGGTGATCTGGGCCTCTCCGAGCGTGATCCGGGTGCCGGCGAGCTGACCGGCGGTGACCACCAACTGATGGGCGGCCCGGCCGCGCTTGGCCTTCGCCGGCTTCCCCGGCTGCCCGGTCGACGCGCCGATCCCCCGCGGCGCGGCCACCAGCTTGCCCGACCGGGCACCGGCGAAGAGGTCCCGGCGGATCACGCCGACCACCGTGAACACGAAGATCCACAGCAGGATGAGGAACCCGAACCGGGCGACGGTGATGACCAGTTCCGGCAACGCGGGTCAGCCGTCCACGCGGAAGGTCAGCGTCGTGGTGCCGAGCTGGATCATGTCGCCGGGGTTGAGGGCGACCGCCGACACCCGCTGGCCGTTGACCATCGTGCCGTTGGTGGAGCCCAGGTCGGTCAGCACCACCTGGCCGCCGTCGAAGTCCAGCCGGGCGTGGCGCCGGGAGATGCCGACGTCGGGCAGGCGCAGGTTGGCCTGGTCGCCGCGGCCGATCACGGTCGAGCCCATCTGGAGCGGGTAGGTGCGGCCGTCGCCGGAGACCAGGCGGACGTTGCGGCCACCGCCGTGACCGGGCGGAGGGCCGTAGCCGCCACCCTGGTCGTACGCCGGGTACGCCGGGCCGGCGTCGTAGCCGCCGGGCGCGGAGACCGGGGCGACGTCGCCGCCGGTGTAGACCTCGGCGGTGACCCGGAACATGCCGGTGTCCAGGCCCTCACCGCGTTCGACCTCGACGATCACGTCGCCGTAGACCGTCCACGCCTGCTCGCCGATGAACTCGGCCTGCGACTGGGCCAGCTCCTGGGCCAGCGCGGCAGCGTACGGCGCCAGCCGACTGTGGTCGTAGGGCGAGAGATCGATCACGTAGCGGTTGGGCACAAGGGTGCGCCCACCGGCCAGGATCGCCTTGTGCGCCTCGGCCTCCCGCTGCATGGCGTTGAGGATCTCCACGGGGTGGACCACCCCTTTGAAGACCTTGGCGAAGGCCCCCTCGACCAGGCCTTCCAGACGCTTCTCGAAGCGTTGCAGCACGCTCACCGGCTCCTCCTCGGGTCCCGAGGCAATGATGGTATCCGGACACCGCCTCCGCAGCTCACACGCCGCTCGGCCGGCTGCCGTCGGCCCGTTCGTGACCAGGCCCGCGAGCGTGCTAAAGTTTCGCCCGCCACGAGCGGTGATCGTTCGTGGCGTGGCCAGTGGACAGCGTAATATGTCCCGGCACCCGCCGCAGATGGCGGGCGCGGGATGCGATATGGTGTTCCGGGTCGTGCCACGGGGATGTGGCGGAATGGCAGACGCGCACGGTTCAGGTCCGTGTGTCCGAAAGGACGTGGGGGTTCAACTCCCCCCATCCCCACCAGAACAAGGGCTCCGCACACAGCGGGGCCCTTGCTTCGTATCGGGCGTTCCGGACGTCACGCTATGCTCCGATGGTTTCCCTGCCTCCCACGGACCAGGAGTGGCGTGTGACTGTCGCGTTGGTGACCGGTTCCGGCGGTCTGATCGGCTCCGAGGCGGCCCGGCACTTCGCCGGACTCGGTCTCGACGTGGTCGGCATCGACAACGACATGCGGCGGTACTTCTTCGGTGAGGACGGCTCGACCGCCTGGAGCCTCGACCGGCTCGCCGCCGACCTCGGCTCCGCGTACACCCACCACGCCGTCGACATCCGCGACCGCGACGGGCTGGAGCAGGTCTTCAAGCGGTACGGCAGGGACATCGCCGTGGTGATCCACAGCGCCGCCCAGCCGAGCCACGACTGGGCCGCCAAGGAGCCGTTCACCGACTTCGACGTGAACGCCGGCGGCACGCTCAACGTGCTGGAGAACACCCGGCGGCACGCGATCGACGCGCCGTTCATCCACTGCTCCACCAACAAGGTGTACGGCGACCGGCCGAACTCGCTCCCGCTGATCGAGCTGGAGACCCGCTACGAGCTGCCCGAGGACCACCGCTGGTACGACGGCATCACCGAGGACATGTCGATCGACGAGTCGCTGCACTCGATCTTCGGCGCCTCGAAGGTCGCCTCCGACGTGATGGTCCAGGAGTACGGCCGCTACTTCGACATGAAGACCGCCTGCTTCCGGGGCGGCACGCTGACCGGCCCGGCGCACTCCGCCGCCGAACTGCACGGCTTCCTGGCGTACCTGATGCGCTGCGTGATGGAGGGCCGGACGTACAACCTCTTCGGCTACAAGGGGAAGATGGTCCGGGACGCGATCCACTCGCACGACGTGCTGACCGCGTTCGAGGCGTTCTTCCGCGAGCCGCGCTCGGCCCAGGTCTACAACCTCGGCGGCGGCCGGCACTCCAACACCTCGCACATCGAGGCGTTCCGGGTCGCCCAGGAGATCACCGGCCGCGAGGCCCGGATCAACTACGTCGAGCAGGCCCGCACCGGCGACCACCAGTGGTACGTCAGCAGCATGGCCCGCTTCGAGGAGCACTACCCCTCCTGGAAGATCACGTACGACGTGCCGATGATCCTGCGCGAGATCTACGAGGCCAACGCCGACAAGTGGGTGCCGAAGGCATGACCACCGGGACCAAGCGCAACGTGCTCGGCGTCGGGGTCGACGCCACCGACTACGCCCGGGCCACCGAGGCCGTGGTGGCGGCCGCGCACGAGCGCCGCCCGCTGGCGCTCACCGCGCTCGCCGTGCACGGCGTGATGACCGGCGTGCTCGACCCGGCGCACAACGCCCGGCTCAACTCGTTCGACGTGGTCACCCCGGACGGGCAGCCGGTGCGCTGGGCGCTCAACCTGCTGCACGGCGCCGGGCTCACCGACCGTGTCTACGGGCCGGAGCTGACCCTGCGGGTACTCGCGCGGTTCGCCGAGGAGGGGCTGCCCGTCTACCTCTACGGCTCCACCGAGGAGACGCTGTCCCGGCTGGTCCCGGCGCTGGAGCGCAAGTTCCCCGCGCTGAAGATCGCCGGAGTCGAGCCGTCCAAGTTCCGTGCCGTCGCACCGGGCGAGGACGCCGAGATCGCCGACCGGATCCGGGCCAGCGGCGCCCGCCTCGTCCTGGTCGGGCTGGGCTGCCCGCGCCAGGAGGTCTTCGCGTACGCCATGCGCCCGCTGCTGGACATGCCGCTGATGGCTGTCGGCGCGGCCTTCGACTACCACGCCGGCCTGCTACGCAACCCGCCACCGTGGATGCAGCGCGCCGGGCTGGAGTGGTTCTGGCGGCTCGGCCTGGAGCCCAAGCGCCTGTGGCGCCGGTACGTCATCCTCAACCCGGCCTACCTGGCCCGGCTCGCGGCCCAGAAGACCGGCCTGTGGAAGGCCACGCCGCCCGCGCCGGCCACCGGGCGTCCCGCCACGTTCGACGTCTGACCCCCACCCCCTACGGGCAGGGGTACGGGACGAACCGGGGTGCCGTCCCGGATTCGGCGGACGCCGAAACGGGCAAAGCTAGGGGGCATGGATGACCGTCTCGCCCTGCTGCTTCCCGTCGCCGCCGTCTGGCTCGCCGCCGGACTGGTCGCGGAGGCCCTGCCCGGGATCGACCGCGCCCGGGCGCTGCGCCGGCGTACCGGATGGTTGTCCGCCCTGGTGCTGACCGGCCTCGCGCTCACCGCGGCGGTCCTCGCCGCGGGCCTGCAGAGCGCCGGCGACACCACTGTGGACCGGGCCGCCGCCGCACTCGGCCTCGCGGCCGTACCGGCAGCGGTGGTGGCGGTCTGCACGGTACGGCGGGTCCGGCGGCTGCGGTCCGGTGCGGGCGCGTTCGCGGCGGCGCCGGGCACCCCCGCCCCGCACGGGCTGCGCGCGGCGGCGGCGCACCCGCTGATCGCGCTGCCGCTCCAGGCGACGGCGATCGCGGCGCTGGTGGCGGTGCTGCCGGCGGCCGGGGTCGACCTGTTCGCCGCGCCGGGCGTCGCCGGCCCGGCGATCACCGTCGGGGTGCTCGGCGTGTGCGCGATCGGAGTACGCCACGCGCTGCGGCACAACCGGCTCGCCGAGCGGGCGACGCCGGCCGCCGAGGCGGTGTCAGCGCGACCGGCTCGCGCCCTGCACGTATAGCAGCTCCAGGATCGCGCGGGTCGCCTCGAACCAGCGGTCCAGCCAGCCGGGCGGAGGCACGCTGCCCTTCGGGGGCAGCTCCATCAGCAGGCCGCGCAGCAGCGGGTGGTCCACCAGGGACTCCTGCTGCTCGACCGGCCAGCCGCTCGGCGGGAAGGACGGCTCGGTCAGCGGGTTGGGGTCCAGCGACGGCAGCGACAACGGCGCCGCGGCCTGCTCGGGGACGCCACCCTCGCGGGCGTCGTCGCCGTCACCGGAGACCACCTCGGTGAGGACGGTGTCCCGGCGGGCACCCCGGTACTTGCCACCGAACCGCTCGGGCTTGCCCGGGCCGCTGGTGAGGTTCTCTGAACCGATCGTCGTCATCCGTCTCGCCTGCCTTGTTCGGTTGCCGATCCGTGCGGTTCAACGAGGCGGATCGGAACTGGCGACGGGTGGCCGCCGCGGCGCGGGTACGCGGACACGAATGGTCCCGCCCGGCGGCGCTGCCGGGCGGGACCACATCTCGGTGCCGGTCAGCTCCGGCCGAACACGCCGTTCCGGGCGCGGGCGACGAAGGCGTGCCAGTCACCCGGAGCGAAGACCAGGGCCGGGCCGGTCTTGTCCTTCGAGTCCCGCACTCCGACCGCCCCGGTCACGTACGCGACCTCGACGCAGTTGTCGCAGTTCGGCCCGCTCTTCGAGCTCTTGAACCACGTCGCCTGCGTCAGGTCCACGGGGAACTCCTTGGTCGCCATTTCCACAGTGGCTCCTCTGCCAGTTTCGCGATGTGTGCGACGGACTCCTCCGGGCGCATGGCCGCTGCTCGAATGTGATCGAAGATGAAGCTGTACTTCTGCAGTTCGTCACTCTTCTCCAGGAAGAGTCCACCCGTGGCGTTCTCCGCGTACACGACATCGGGATCACTCGGCTCGGGGAAGCTGAGGATCGTGAAGGTCCCGTCCATGCCGGCGTGCGCTCCCACCTCGAAGGGCAGGACCTGCACTGTCACGTTCGGCAGTTCGGCCACCTCCACCAACCGCTTGAGCTGACCACGCATCACCGCGTCGCCGCCAACCGGCCGGCTCAGCACCGCCTCATCGAGCACCACCCACAGATCGACCGGATCGTCCTGCGTCAACAACGACTGACGGCCCAGACGGACACGCACCCGCGTGTCGACCTGTTCGTCGGTGAAGTCCGGCCGGGCCGCCCGGATCATCGCGCTCGCGTACTCCTCGGTCTCCAGCAGGCCCGGCACCACCTGCTGCTCGTACGCCCGGATGGAGCTGGCCGCCGCCTCCAGGCCGACGTACGCGCCGACGAGCACCGTGCTGTACGGATGCCACCAGCCCTTCTGCCGGGCCTCCCGGGCGATCTGCACCAGCTCGTCGCTCTCCGCGCCGACGACGCCGTAGATGCGGAGCATGTCGCGGACGTCGCGCGGGGTCGCCGTGGTGTGGCCGGTCTCGATCCGGGAGATCTTCGACGCGGAGCACTCCAGCTGCTCGGCGACGACTTCGATGGTGATGCCCGCCGCCTCCCGCTGCCGGCGGAGTTCCGCACCCAGCCGGCGCCGCCGGATGGTGGGGCTGCGCCTTTCCGTCACGGAGTCTCCTCGGCTCGCGACTGCGGGGCTCGCAGGACCGGCTCACTCCTCGCGCTCACGGTGCCGTCCATCGGATTGCGGGACCACGCTTCACAGTCACCCGGCTACCTCCGGTCGGTCGCGCCCCGGTGCGGCTCCCACCGCGGGCGCGACCGGCGAGCGGCGGGTGTCGTTCGCGGCAGGGGTGGTGCCGGTCGTCGACCGGCCGCGACGGGCGAAACCGGCGTCCAGTGTGCCGCTCCGATACCTGACGCTTCAAGTATCGCCGTTTGCGTGTCCGACTCACCTATCAGCAAAACTCGACGTGCAACTTGCATGTCGCACGCCCCTGATGCAGTCTGTCCGTATGGCACGGGTTACTCACCGTCTTCGCTTGATCTCCGGGCGTGGTGACACCACGGTCCGTGGGACGGCCGGAGGGGAGCCGTCCCGCGCCGTGCGACCTGCCCCGGAATGAAGACCCCGTCGCTGCACGCCAGTTTGGCTGCGGCGGCGGGAGCGGTAACCGGGAGCAGCCGGGTGATGGTCGGGTGGCGGTCCGCCACCGTGGGTACGGCCCGACCAGCACCGACCCACCGACCGCCGGTCCACGAGGCAGACCCCCCGTCACCGGACCGCACCCGACCCCGTTCAGCCTCGCCGGCCCCGCCGGCCGACCCTCCCAGGAGCCCATGTGCTTCCCCGCTCCGGTGACGTACTGCACGTGACTCGCGCGGCGAGTGTCCAGTTCCTCCGACCGATCATGTTCCGGGTGATCCGGGTGCTCGACTGGCCGACCTACGACGGTTGGCTCTGGCTCGACGGCTACGAGTTGAACGCGGCGGGGGACGCGGTCAACCGGAGGTCGATCTTCGTACTCCAGGAGGGGTTGCGGCAGCTCCAGGCCGCGCCGGCTCCGCGTCAGCACACCGTGCGGACGGCCCGCCGCCCGGTGGTCCGGACCCCGGTCCGGGTCGGCTGACCTGACGATTCCCGGCCGGGAGGGCGTGCCGTCGCCATAGAATCGGTACGCCCACCCCGGCACGTTCCACCCCGCGCGCCATGGACCCTGAACCTGGGATGGTCATGGTCAACTTGCCCGCCGCGCGCCGGCACCACCGGTCCCGTATCGGCTATGCCCTCGGGCTCTTCCTCTTCCTCGTCACCGCGACCGCCCTCGCGCTCGCGGTCCGTCATCCCGCCTTCTCCGCCACCCAGCAGCTCGCCGAGCCCGTACCGGCACCGGAGATCACGGTGGCCGGCGAGGACGGCCGGACGGACTCCGACGCGGCCACGACCGATACGGCCGATTCCGATACGGCCCACTCGGATGCCGCCGATTCCGATGCGATCGACGACGAGGACGGCGAGGCCGCCGACCCGCCGGGAGAGGACGACGACCGGGCCTCGGGTACCGGGGGCGGGGAGGGTGCGCTCGCCGAGCGGCCCACCGGCGCCACCGACGACCTCAGCCGGTCGCTGTTCTACTCCGGGCTGCTCGGGCTCGCCATCTCACTGGCCGGGCTGGGTCTGGTCGGCACCCGCAGACGCCAGTGGTGAGTCAGGCGTGGCGGTGGCCGGCCAGAGCCTCGCGGTGATCGTCAAGGCGTCTCGGTGATCGTCAGGGCGTCGTGGTCGTCGCCGGGGCGGAGCCCGGGGTGCTCGGGCCGCTCGTCGGTGGCGCGGGTACCGCCACCACGATCGTGACCCGGTCGTCCTCGCCCACCGGGTAACCGGCCTCGGGATCGGTGGAGATCACCGTGCCGGCCGGGCGGTCCGACGCCCGTCGCTGCACCCGGTAGTCCAGGTCGAGCCGGTCGAGCGCCGCCCGGGCCGCGGCTTCCGGCAGCCCCACCAGCGGCGGCATCGGCACCTCGACCGGGGCGGTCGTGGCCGGCGGCGTACTCGGCGGTGAACTGCTCGGCGCGGCACTGGTCGGGGCGGCCGAGGTCGGGGCGGCGCTCGTCTGCGCCGAGATGCTCGGTACCGGCGGGCCCGGATCGGAGTTCCGGTCGGCGGCACGCAACGCCAGCCACACCCCCACCCCGATCAACCCGAGCAGGAGCAGCGCCAGGATGCCCAGCAGGATCGGCATCCACCAGCGGCGCCCGGCCTGCTCGTCGCCGTAGTACTCGCCGCCGGGCTCGGGGTAGCCGGCCGGACGCGGTGGAGGTACGCCGGCACGCCCGGACCAGGCACCCACCGGTTCCTGCGGGGCGGTCGCGTCGAGCGGACGGCGCGGCCCGCCCGGCCCTTCCGGGCCTACCTGTCCTGCCGGGCCGCCGGGCAACTGACGGGTGGCGTCGCCCGCGTTCCGCGGCATCGCGCGGGTCGCCTCCACGTCTTCCTCGCCCGCGTTCCTCGGCAGCGCCCGGGTCGCGTCCGCGTCCGCACCGGCCGCGTTGCGGGGCAGCGCCCGGGTCGCGTCCGCGTCCGCACCGGCCGCGTTCCTCGGCATCGCCCGCGTGGCGTCCGCGTCCGGCTCGGGGGGCAGCGCCCGGGTCGCGTCCGCGTCCCCGGCGGGTGGTTCCTGACGGTCGTCGCTCATGGCACGTCCTTTCCCCACCGGGACGGGGCGCACGGCCCTCGATCGTCCACCGTAGCGGGCCACGGCGACACCGGCCGGGATCAGCGCGCCGCGCCGGTCAGAGAGTCGGCGACGGGGAGACCGTCGGCGGCGTGGACGCCCGGTCGCCGCAGGTGAGGGTCACCTGGTCGTTCCACCGGGCGGTACTGCCGGCCACCGGCACCTGTGCCGTGACCGGACCCTGGCGGCCGGTGGCGTACCGGGGATAGAGGCCCGCCTCCACCAGGTCGTCTGCCGCGTCGGAGCAGGACAGCGTGCCCACGTCCGGCACGCTCACGGCCGGCGCCGGCCCGGAGACCCACACGGTGACAGTGGTGCCGCGCTTCACCGGAGTGCCGGGGCCCGGTGAGGCGCGCTCCACGGTGCGTCCGCTGCCCGTACCGAAGACCAGCCGCCAGCCCAGGCGGCGCTCGCGCAGGTCCCGGCGGGCCTGCTCGAAGTCGACGCCCACCACCTCGGGGACGGTGAGCCCGGCCGGGGCGCTGGTGCGCGTACCGGATGGTGGGGCGGCGGTGGTCGGCGGTGCCGTGGTCGCGGAGGCCGATGTGGACGCGGCGGCGGGCGGAGCGGAGTCGCCGGGCCCGGCCGAGCGCTCCGGCTCACCGGCAAGGATCCACCCGACGCTGGCGCCGATCACGGCCAGCAGGACCACTGCCACACCACCACCGAGGAGCAGCCTGCCCCGCCCCGGCCCGGTGTCGTCGCCCGCCGGTTGCCGCTCGTCCGTCATGCTCCCCGCCCCGATCATCGACGACCGTATCCGTTGCTCACAGACGGTCACGGCCAGTCGTTACGACTCGCCGCGCCGACCACGGGACGTTACGCTCCCCGGCATGGTCAGACGGGGCTGGGGAGGATCGACAGCCGCCGCGCTCGGCGTCGCCGCCGGTGCGGGCGCCGCGCAGCTCGGTTTCGGGTACGGGCTGGGCATCATCAACTGGGTGCCGGACGGCGCGGTACGGGCCGAGGCGGCCTGGGTGGCGAGCCTCGCCTGGGCGACCTGGATCGCGGCGACATCGGTCATCGTCGGTGCGGTCTGCGCCCAGCGCCTGCGTGGTGGCGCCGACGAGTCGCCGGGCACGCTGCCCCGGCTCGGCCTGGCGCTCGCCGCGGGTGTCGGCGCTATCGTCACCGTCCTGCTGGTGGCGGTACCCGCGCGGGCGGCCCGGGTGCCGGACGTCTCCTCGCCGCAGGCCGTCGCCGCCGCGTACGCGGGCGCGGGGCTGGTGCTCGGCGTACTGCTCGCCGTCTGGGCGCTGCACACCCGTGCCGCCGCCACCAACCTGATCGCCACCACCGGCTGGCTCTGGCTGCTCGCCGTGGTGTCGGTGGTCGACGGGGTGATCGCCGGCCGTGGCCTGACCACCGCCCAGCTCGGCATCTGGCAGATCAGCGCGGACCGTGGCGCGTTCTGGATCCGCGACTACTTCTACTGGCCCGGTGCGCTGCTGTCGGTGCTCTCCGCACTGGTGATCGGCCTGGTGGCGGCCCGTCGAGCCGCCCGCGCACCGGAGATCCGGGTCGGCGCGGCAGCCTCCGGGGCGGCCGGGCCGCTGCTCGTCGCGCTGGCGTACCTGCTCGCCGTGCCGCGCCTGGCCGGGATCGCCGCGGAGCAGTTGTCGGCCCACCTGATCGCCCCGTACGCGGTCATCGCCGGCGTCGGCGGCTCGATGGTGATGGCCGCGCTGGCCCAGCGTGCCGAGCGCCGGAGCGCCGAGCGGGTGACACTGCCCCGGCAGCGCACCGGCGAGCCGGACGAGATCAGCGGGGATGCCTCGCCCGCCACCGCGGAGCCGGACGGGCCGGACGGGCCCTTGCCCGGCAGCTCGGCGTCGGGCCGATCAGGCGCGGCGCCATCGAAGCGGGCGGGCACCTCGACGGTGAGCGTGTCGGACTCGGCCTTGTCGGACGCGTCGGCGTCGGGTCGATCCGCGTCGGGTCGATCCGCGTCGGGCCGGTCGGCCGCGAATCGGTCGGCGTCGGATCTCGCCGGCCGGACCACCGGGCTGGACGCGGAGCCGAACGTGTCGGCCGGTTCGCTCCGGGATGCGGCAGTGGACGACGAGCCGGGCGTGGCGTCCGGCCGGACGGAGACGGATCGGGGACGTGCCACCCGGTCCACCACCGGCCGCCGGGGTAGGGCCGTGCCGCCGCAGCGGCAACCCGAGTCACCCACGCAGGCCGGCTCGCACGACAAGGGTTCACCCGCCGACGAGCCGAACCCGCGAAGCGCGACGGACGACTCCTCGTCCCCGACCGCCTCGCCGGGCCAGACCGGTTCGACGGACCAGGCCGACCCGCCGCCGCCCACCGAGACCACCCGCCGACGGGGTCGCTGAGGCCCCACCCGCCCGGCCCGCACGTCACCTCGGCCGCTGAGCCACCCGCACACCCGCATCGAGGCGCGGATCGCAGGGGCGAGGGCGGCAGGGGGGCTAGTCGACCGGCCAAGTGTGGACGGGCTCGTTGCCGCGCTGGAGTTCGGCGTACCGCTGGACCATGTGGTGCAGCGCGGCCTCCCGGTCCAGCCCTCGGTTCCGCTCGGCCGTCCACACCGTCTCGGTCTGCCAGACCGCGCCGTTGCGGCCGGTACGGCAGCGGCCCTCGATCACGCCGAGCAGGCGGTCCCGTTCGGCCGGGGCGACGCCGAACCGGTCCAGCCCCTGCGCGGCCACCGGCAGCAGCGTGTCGAGCACGAGCGTGGTCACCGGCACGTCGCCGAGCCGGGGCCAGTGCAGGACCGCCTCGATGCCGCGCCGGGCGGCGGCGTGGAAGTTCTCCTCCGCCGAGCTGAACGTCAGCTGGCTCCAGATCGGACGGTCCGACTCGGCGAGGCCGCGGGCCAGCCCGAAGTAGAACGCCGCGTTTGCGAGCATGTCCACCACCGTCGGGCCGGCGGGCAGCACGCGGTTCTCCACCCGCAGGTGCGGGCGGTCGTTCATGATGTCGTAGACCGGCCGGTTCCAGCGGTAGACGGTGCCGTTGTGCAGCCGCAGCTCACCGAGTTTGGGCACACCACCGGCGTGCAGCACCTCGACCGGGTCCTCCTCCTCGCAGATGGGCAGCAGCGGGGGGAAGTAGCGGACGTTCTCCTCGAACAGGTCGAAGATCGAGGTGATCCAGCGCTCGCCGAACCACACGCGGGGGCGTACGCCCTGGGCCTTCAGCTCGTCCGGGCGGGTGTCGGTGGCCTGCTGGAACAACGCGATCCGGGTCTCCGCCCAGAGCTGCCGGCCGTAGAGGAACGGCGAGTTGGCGCCGACGGCGACCTGCACGCCGGCGATGGCCTGGGAGGCGTTCCAGTAGTCGGCGAAGCTGTCCGGCGCGACCTGGAGGTGGAACTGGAGGCTGGTGCAGGCGGCCTCCGGCGCGATCGAGTCGGTGTGCGTACGCAGCCGCTCGACGCCGTTGATGTCCAGCTCGATGTCCTCGCCGCGGGCGCCGACGATCTGGTCGTTGAGGACGCGGTACCGCTCGTTGGTGGAGAGGTTGTCGGCGACCAGGTGGCGTTCGGTGAGCGTGGGCAGGATGCCGACCATCATGATCGTCGCGTCGGACTTGGCGGCCCGCTCGTCGGCGCGGCTGAGGCTGCTGCGCAGGTCCTGCTCGTAGTCGGCGAAGCCGCTGCCCTCGATGAGCCGGGGCGAGGCGTTCAGTTCGAGGTTGAACTGCCCCAGCTCGGTCTGGAACAGCGGGTCGGCGATGTCGGCGAGGATCTGGTCGTTGCGCATGGCCGGTTCGGCGGCGGCGTCGATCAGGTTCAGCTCGATCTCCAGCCCGGTCATCGGGCGGTCGGCGTCGAAGCCGAAGTCGTCGAGCATCAGCGCGAACACGTCCAGGCACCGTCGGACCTTCTGCCGGTAGCGGACCCGGTCCTCGCGGGAGAAGGCGCCCTGCTCGACGTCTGTGCCCATGTGTCCTCCCGGCGCTGGTGCGACGGAACCGTACCGTTCCGCAACGCATTGTGAACCATTCGCGTGGTGGGCGTAAGTGCGCCCGCCCCGCCGCCCGGCTGGACGGGCGACAGGTCTGCACCTGTACCCCGTCGCGGCCGTCACCAGCGCGTCGGTGCGGAGAACTTCGCGTGACGATTCGCACCGCCGGGGCGTACGCGAGAAGGGCCCGCACCGTCGGCGGACGGTGCGGGCCCTGCGGGCCGGTGCCGGGCTCAGCCCTGGCGGATGGCCTCGCCCTCGATCTCGATCTTGACCTTGCGGCCGACCAGGACGCCGCCGGTCTCCAGCGCCACGTTCCAGGTCAGACCGAAGTCCTCCCGGTCGATCTCGGTGGAGGCGGAGAAGCCGAAGATGTCCTGGCCGAACGGGCTGCGGCCGACGCCCTCGAACTCCACCTCGAGCTCGACCTGACGGGTCACGCCCTTGATGGTCAGCTCGCCGACGAGCACGAACTCGTTGCCGTCGCGGGACTTCACCTCGGTGCTGCGGAACTCCAGCGTCGGGAACTGCTCCGCGTCGAGGAACTCGGGGCTGCGCAGGTGCGCGTCGCGGTCCGCCTGGGCGGTGTTGATGCTGGCCGCCTGGATGCTGGCGGTGACCGTGGACTGCATCGGGTCGTCGGCGACGGTGATGGTGGCGGTGGCGTCGGCGAACTCACCGCGTACCTTGCTGACCATCATGTGCCGCGCGACGAAGCCGACACGCTTGTGCGCGGCGTCCAGCACGTAGGTGCCGGGAGCGGGGATGGTGAGACCCTCCCAGTCGCGGGTAGTCGGCTCGGTGCTGCTGGTCATGATGCTCTCCTCCGGAGAAGAATGTTTAGGAGCCCAACGACTGACTGAGCAACTATAGTCACAGCAATATTCCCCGTGTCAAGTGTTGCTAGGATGGTGGCGTGGACCAGAACGTGTTCGACGACCCCCGGATCACTGCCGTCGGCCTGCTCGTCGAGGCGCACGCCGGGCTCGCCGCCCGGTTCGCCGCCCAGTTCGAGGAGCACGGCCTCTCCCCGGTCGAGTTCGAGGTGCTGACCCGACTCGCCCGCTCACCCAACAACCAGCTGCGGATGACCGACCTGGCCGCGCAGACCTCGCTCTCCACCAGCGGCGTGACCCGCGTGGTGGACCGGATGGAACGGGACGGGCTGATCTGCCGGCGCGCCTGCCCGTCCGACCGGCGCAGCTCCTTCGCGGTGGTCACCACTGCCGGGCTCGGCCGCCTGGACGACGTCCTGCCCGGTCACCTGAAGATCATCGAGCAGTGGTTCACCAGCCAGCTCGACCCGGCACAGCTCGACGGGCTGCTGGACGGGCTGCGCCGGGTACGCGACGCGGTTCATCCGGGTGCCACCGCCGGCAGCACCGAGCCGGCCGAGGACGCCGCCTGACCGGCCACGCTCTGCCGTCGGCTACCCACCGGTCACCGGCAGAATGACCGGCAGAACCGCCCCAACGGCCGGACAAAGCGGTCCACATATTCATGAATCGGTCGTCCGACCTCGGTAGTCTTCCGGCAGCGGGGGGCACCGGGGGGTGCTGGCGCGAGCGTGGAGCGAGGGGCAGCACCAGGGGGCTACTTCGCTCGCGCCACCCCCGCGCCCTCCGCCTCCCTGTGCCCGGCCGACCGGCCTGCGACCGCCGCGGCGTCGACGACGTTCATCGCCGCCGTCGGGCCGAAAGGGAGAACAGCAACTCCTCCTCCTGCGGCAGCAGGCTGACGCCTGTCACCCGCCGCGCCGCGTCCAGCCGGCCCAGCACGGCCGGGTCGGCGGTGCTGACCGCCAGCCCCACCAGCGCCTCCACCAGATCCCGCCGGTCGGCGACACCCTCCGCCGCGTCGGCGGCCGCGGCGAACCACTCCGCCGCCACCTCCCGGTCTCCCCGGTGCAGCGCCACGTGCCCCTCGATCAACCCGCGCAACGCGTCCTCGGTGCGCACGTCCCCACCCGAGCCGGGCAGGTCGAGCATCTGCACAGCCGGTGGCCGGCGCCGGCCCGGCACCGCACCGGACGGCCACAGCTCGGCCACTGTGGCCAGCGCCTCGTCCGTGCGCCCGGCGTGGGCGAGCGCCAGCCCGACCGCGCCGATCGTCCGGCGCCGCCGCCCCGGATCGCCCAGCTCCGCGAGCGCGGCCGCCACCCGGCGCCCCTGCTCGGCCGCCTCGGCGTACCGGCCCTCAAGGCGGGTCAGCTCGGCCTGATCGGCCCGCGCCAGCACACGCAGACGCTGGTCACCGCACTGCGCCGCCAGGCGGTCGACGGTGGCCAGCCGCCGCCGGGCGCCGGCCAGCCGAGCTTCGCGTACGTCGTGCCAGGTCAGGTGCGCCTGGGCGACGGCCATCTCACGTACCCGGTGGTGCCGGGTGGCCGCCGCGAGCGCGGCCTCGGCCTGCTCGCGGGCCTCGTCGTGCGCACCGAGCCCGGGCAGGAGCGCGCAGAGCACGGACCGGGCGGACAGTTCGCCCGTCACGTCGCCCGCCTCGGTGAAGACGACCAGGGCGGCCCGCACGCCCGGAAGTTCCTCCGCGCCCGCGCCGTGCTCGGCGGCGAGCCGGGCCGCGCCGAGCATGGCCCAGGCGCGCAGCGTGGGCCGGGCACCGGCGGTACGCGGATCGGCCAGCAGTTCCCGCAGCCGGCGCCGGCCGGAGACGTCCCGCCCGCGCAGCCGCCACCAGCGGGGCAGGGAGGCGGCGAGCAGGAGCGCCGTCTCGGGCGCGTGCTCGGCGGCGTACGCCAGCGCGGCGGTGATGTCGCTCGTCGCCTCGTCGAGCACGCGCACCGCGCCGGACATCCGCGGACCCACCAGCCCTGGCGCGGTGCGGTGGACCAGCCCGGCGACCACCGCGGCGTGCCGCATCCGGATACGGGCGGCCTCGCCGTCGGCGTCGGCCTGCTCCGCGGCGAAGTCACGGACCGCGTCGAGCAGGCGGAACCGGAACGGGCCGGTGCCCCGGACACTCAGCAGGCCCAGTTCGCGCAGCCGGTCCAGCATCGGCGCGGCGTCCCACCGCCGGCCGCCGTCGGCGAGCAGATCCTCGGCCAGCTCGACCGACCAGCGGTTACGGAACGCTGACAGCCGCCGCAGCGCCGCCCGGTCGGCGGGCGCGAGCAGGCGATAGCTGGTCGCCACCGCGTCGCGCAGCGTCACCGTACCGGCGGACGGGCCGGCGGGTTCCCAGCCGGGGCGTCCGCCGGTCAGGTCCAGGACACGGTCGCCGTAGCGGTCGAGCAGTTCGGTGACGTCGAGGATGCGTCCCCGTGCCGCCATCAGCTCGATGGCGAGCGGCAGTCCGCCGAGCCGGCGCACGAGCGCGGCGAGCGCCGGCAACTCGACCGGCGTCGGCGGTTCCGGGCGGACCTGGGCGAGCCGCGCGGCGAACAGCGCCGCCGCCGGCCAGCGGTCCAGGTCGGCCCGGTCGGCGGGTACGACGCCGGCGGGCGGTACGTCGAGCGGCGCGACCGGCCGGACCAGTTCGCCGGGCAGGCCGACCGGCCGGCGGCCGGTGACAAGCACCCGCAGCGTCGGCACGGCGGCGGTCAGGACGCGCAGCGCCTCGGCCACCGCCTCCGGCGCCCGGTCGACGGCGTCGACGAGCAGCAGCGCCCGCCGGTCGCCGATCCGGCAGGACAGGTCGGCCAGCCGGTTCACGCCGAACATCGAAGCCGACGCGGCGAGCACGTCCGGGGTGTCCGAGCCCTCGCCCACGAGCACCCCGGCCACGCCCGCCGGGTGCCGGGCCGCCACCGCGTGCGCGACGGTGACGGCGAGCGCGGTCTTCCCCACGCCCGCGAGTCCCACCAGGCTGACCACCGGGTACGCGTCGAGCAGGCCGGACACCTCCGCCACGTCCCGCTCGCGGCCGAGCAGCGGTACGGGCTGCGGCAGCACCACCGGCGGATCGTCGGTGCCGGGGCCGGAAGGGCGGGACGCCGCCGGCCGGGCGGTGTCGACGAACTCCCGCCGCTCGTCCCCGCTCAGGCCGAGCGCGTCGGCCAGCAGGTCGACAGTGGTGCGCTGGGGCCGTACGGCCCGTCCTCGTTCCAGATCGCGGACCGTCCGTACGCCAACGCCGGCCCGGCCCGCCAGCTCGGCCTGGGTCAGGCCGACGGCGAGCCGGTGCCCGCGCAGCAGATCGGACAGACCGGTACGACCGTCTGTGCCCCGCGCACGGTCATGATCCGGAGTCATGGGCACGAAGATTACGGATGGACTCCGACGCTCCACAGCCCATCGTCAACCACCCGACCGTCCACTGCCGATATCCGACAGGGCACGGTGTGGGTGCCGTCCTCACATGCCGAGGTCGCGCGCGATGATCATGCGCTGCACCTCGCTGGTGCCCTCGCCGATCTCCAGGATCTTGGAGTCCCGCCAGAAGCGGGCCACCGGGTACTCGTTCATGAAGCCGTACCCGCCGTGGATCTGCGTCGCCTCGCGGGCGTTGTCCACGGCGACGGTGGAGGCGTGCAGCTTGGCGATCGCCGCCTGACGCTTGAACGGCTCACCGGCGAGCATCCGGGCGGCCGCGTCGTAGTAGGCCAGGCGGGCCGTGTGCGCCTTCATCTCCATATCCGCGATCTTGAACTGGATGGCCTGGTAGTTGCCGATCGGCTGACCGAACGCCTGGCGCTCCTTGGCGTACTTGATCGACTCGTCCACGCAGCCCTGGGCCAGGCCGACGGCGAGCGCCGCGATGGCGATCCGGCCCTCGTCCAGGATGCGCAGGAACTGGGCGAAGCCCCGGCCGCGCTCGCCGAGCAGGTTGGCCGCCGGCACCCGGCAGTCGTCGAACGTCAGCTCGTGGGTGTCCGAGGCGTTCCAGCCCACCTTCGAGTAGCCGGGCGCCACGGTGAAGCCGGGCGTACCCGACGGCACGATGATCGTGGACAGCTCCTTGCCGCCGTCCGGCCGCGTACCGGTGACGGCGGTGACGGTGACCAGCGCGGTGATGTCGGTGCCGGAGTTGGTGATGAACGCCTTCGAGCCGTTTATGACCCACTCGTCGCCGTCCAGGACCGCGCGCGTCCGGGTGCCGCCCGCGTCCGAGCCGGTGCCCGGCTCGGTGAGCCCGAACCCGGCCAGAGCCTCACCGCTGAGCAGCTTCGGCAGCCACTGCGCCTTCTGCTCCTCGGTGCCGAACCGGTAGATCGGCATCGCGCCGAGCGACACCGCCGCCTCCAGCGTGATGGCCACGCTGGAGTCCACCCGGGCCAGTTCCTCCAACGCGAGGCAGAGCGCGAAGTAGTCGCCGCCCATTCCGCCGTGCTCCTCCGCGAACGGCAGCCCGAACAGGCCCATCTTGCCCATCTGACGGACGATCTCGTACGGGAAGGTGTGCTGCTCGTAGTGCTCGGCGATGGTGGGCGCCACCACCTCGCGGGCGAATTCCCGGACGCTCTCCCGCAGCGCCTGCTGTTCCTCGTCGAGCCGGAAGTCCATGTCGATCCTCCTGGAAAGGGCGGGCCGCCGGGCGCTCGTGACGCCGAGAGCGGCTGAAGCGTTAGGAGGGGCCCCTTTACATGCACCAGGCGTTAAGAGGGGGCCCTTCCTTACCGGTCAGACCGGGGTGACGCCGTGCCGGCGCCGGGAGAAGTGCCGCTCCTTGCCGCGCGCGGCGGCGAACCGGCGGACCAGCTCGGCACGCAGCTCGTGCGGCTCGACGATCGCGTCCACCACCAGCTCGCTGGCGAGCCGGACGACGTCGATGTCGCGCTCGTACTCCTCGCGCTTCGCGGCCACGAACGCGGCCCGCTCGGCCTCGTCGGAGATGGCGGCGATCTTGTTCGCGTAGACCGCGTTGACGGCGGCCTCCGCGCCCATCACCGCGATCTTCGCGGTGGGCAGCGCGATCGTGGCGTCCGGCTCGAAGCCGGGACCGGCCATCGCGTAGAGACCCGCGCCGTACGCCTTGCGGACCACCACACAGATCTTGGGTACGGTCGCCTCGGAGATCGCCGTGATCATCTTGGCGCCGTGCCTAATGATCCCCTGCCTTTCCACCACGCTGCCGACCATGAACCCGGGCACGTCACTGAGGAACAGCAGCGGCACGTTGAACGCGTCGCAGAGCTGCACGAACCGGGTCGCCTTGTCGGCCGAGTCGACGAAGAGCACGCCGCCCTTGAACATCGAGTTGTTGCCGACCACGCCGACGACCTCGCCGTTGAGCCGGCCGAACCCGATGGTCAACTCCTTGGCCCACAGCGCCTGGATCTCGAAGAAGCTGCCGGAGTCGAGCAGGCCCTTGACGTACCGGCGCATGTCGAACGCCTGCCGCTCACTGGCCGGGACCAGCGCGGCCAGGTCGGCCTTCTCCGGCGCGGCCACCGCCTCGGCAACGGGCGGGTCCTGCTTCCAGTTCGACGGCAGGTACGACAGGTACGTCCGCACCACGTCGAGCGCGTCGCTCTCGGTCTTGCAGAGGAAGTGCCCCACGCCGGACTCGGCGCAGTGCACCTTGGCGCCGCCCATCGCCTCCAGCGTGGTCTTCTCGCCGGTGACCATCTCGACCATGCGGTCGGAGCCGAGGTACATGCTGGCGTTGCCGTCCACCATGGCGACCACGTCGCAGAACGCCGGGATGTACGCCCCGCCCGCCGCGCTCGGCCCGAACAGCGCGCAGACCTGCGGGATCGAGCCGGAGGCGCGGACCTGGTTCCAGAAGATCTTGCCGGCGCCGCGCCGGCCCGGGAACAGGTCGACCTGGTCGGTGATCCGGGCGCCGGCCGAGTCGACCAAATAGACCATCGGGACGCCGGTGGCGTACGCCCGCTCGATGATCCGGATGATCTTCTCGACGGTACGCGCACCCCAGCTGCCGGCCTTGACCGTGGAGTCGTTCGCCATCAGGCAGACCTGGCGGCCGTCGATGGTGGCGGTGCCGGTGACCACGCCGTCGGCGGGCAGCCCGTCGGCCATGGCGTTGGCGTAGAGCCCGTCCTCGACGAAGGAGCCCTCGTCGACCAGGTAGGCCACGCGCTCGCGGGCGAACAGCTTCCCCTTCGCGGCGTTCGCCGCGTGGTACTTGTCCGCACCGCCGGCGCGGGCGCGCTTGCGTAGCTGCTCCAGAGCCTCACCGTCGAGCGTCACGCCGACTCCCGTTGCCACGGCCCCCGCACAGGGCGCCCACCGACCTGAACGATCGTTAGGCTACCCCACCCGCACCGTCCCCGGCACCCCACCACGCCCACTCCCGCCGGTCAGGCGGGGCGGGGGGTCAGGCGGGTTCGAGGGCCGGCCCGGAGGACTCCGGACGGGAGCTTCTTGCCCACCAGGGATTCGGCCAGTTCGGCGGCAGCGATCAGGGCGTCCAGGTCGATGCCGGTGTCGATGCCCATGTCGTGCAACATGTGCACCGCCTCCTCGGTGGCCAGGTTGCCGCTGGCACCCGGCGCGTACGGGCAGCCACCGAGGCCGCCGACGCTCGCGTCGAACTCGGTGATGCCCAGTTCCATCGCGGTGAGCATGTTCGCCAGCGCGGTACCCCGGGTGTTGTGGAAGTGCAGCAGCACCGGCAGCTGGGCGTTACGGTCCCGGACCGCCGTGACCAGTTCGCGGACGCGCCGGGGCGTACCCATGCCTGTGGTGTCGCCGAAGGCGACGCGGTCCGCGCCGTCACGGGCGACGCGGTCGACGATCGCGGCGACCCGGCGGGGGTCCACGTCGCCCTCGTAGGGGCAGCCGAAGCTGGTCGCCACGATCACCTCGGCGGTCGCGCCCGCGCCGTGCAGCAGGTCGATCAGCTCGGCGATGTCGTCCAGCGACTCGTCGGTGGAGCGGTTGACGTTGCGGCGGTTGTGCGTGTCGCTGGCCGAGACCACCACCTCGATCTCGGTGAAGCCCGCAGCCAGCGCCCGCTGCGCGCCACGGGTGTTCGGCACCAGGGCGGAGTAGCGCACGCCGTCGACCTTCTCCGCCCGCTGCCACACCTCGTCGGCGTCGGCCATCTGCGGGATCGCCTTCGGGTGGACGAAGGAGACGGCCTCGATGCGCCGTACCCCGGTGCGGGACAACGCGTCGAGCAGCCGCACCTTGGCGTCGGTGGGGATGGGCTCCTCGTTCTGGAGGCCGTCGCGGGGACCGACCTCACGGATGCTCACGGAGCCTGGAAGTTCTGCCATCAGATTCACCTCACTGGGTCGAAGGTCAGCGCATCCGGGAGACGATGCCGGTGTCGTAGTCGCCGGAGAGGAACTCCGGGTTCTCCAGCAGCTCGGCGAAGAACGGCAGGTTGCACTTCGGGCCGACGATCTCGAACTGGGCGACCGCCGCCCGCGCCCGCTCGACCGCCTCCTCGCGGGTCGCCCCGGTGAGGATCAGCTTGGCCATCAGGCTGTCGTAGAACGGCGTGACGGTGTTGCCGGCGACGTAGCCGGAGTCGACCCGGACGCCGGTGCCGGACGGCTCGTTCCAGGTGGTGATCGCGCCCGGGCCGGGCATGAAGCGCTTCGGGTCCTCGGCGTTGATCCGCAGCTCGATGGCGTGACCGCGCGGGGTGAGCGCGTCCGGGTCGAACGTAGGCGCCAGGCCGGACGCCACCCGCAACTGCTCCTCGACCAGGTCGACGCCGTAGACGTACTCGGTGACCGGGTGCTCGACCTGCAGCCGCGTGTTCATCTCCAGGAAGAAGAACTCCTGCGTCGAAGGATCGAGCAGGCACTCGACGGTGCCCGCGTTGCGGTAGTTCACCGCCTCGCCGGCCCGTACCGCCGCGGCCAGGAACCGCTCGCGCAGCTCGGGCGACACCGCCGGGGACGGCGACTCCTCGACCAGCTTCTGGTTGCGCCGCTGCACCGAGCACTCCCGCTCGCCGAGCGCCACCACCCGGCCGTCGGCCAGGCCGAGGATCTGCACCTCGACGTGGCGCACCCGGGGGAAGTACCGCTCGATCAGCACCGACCCGTCGCCGAACATCCGCTCGGCGAACGCGCGGACCTTGTCGTACTCGGTGCGCAGCGCCGCCTCGTCGGCGGCGACGCCCATGCCCATGCCGCCGCCACCGGCGGCGGCCTTGACCATCACCGGGTAGCCGATCTCCGCGGCGGCGGCGACCGCAGCGTCCAGGTCGCTCGCCGGTTCGGTGGTGCCGGGCGCGACAGGCACCCCTGCGGCCGCCATCAGGTTCCGGGCGTTGATCTTGTCGCCCATCGCGCTGATCGCGTCGGCGCCGGGCCCGACCCAGATCAGGCCGGCCCCTTCGACGGTACGGGCGAAGTCCGCGTTCTCGGACAGGAAGCCGTAGCCGGGGTGGATCGCCTGCGCGCCGGTGCTGCGGGCGGCGTCGAGGATCGCCTCGACGTTCCGGTAGCTCTGGGCCGGGTTCGCCGGGCCGACGCAGACCGCCTCGTCGGCCTCGGTCACGAACGGCAGCGCGGCGTCGGCCTCCGAGTGCACCGCGATCGTCCGGATCCCGAGCCGCCTACCGGTGCGGATGATCCGCCGCGCGATCTCCCCCCGATTCGCGACCAACAACGATTCGATCATCTTCTGCACGGACGTGACCCCTTCTCGACGCAAAGCCGGGGTCTCTTCTTAACACGCGTTAAGGTGCGCGCGGCGTGTCAGGTCGGGTCGGTGGGCGCGAGCAGGGCCGCGAGGGTCGCGCCGCGCAGCAGTTCGGCCCGGCGCCGGCGGTCCACCTCGCCGCCGAGGAACGGCGTCGAGTTCATCAGGCCGAACGCCGCGTGGGCGAGCACCCGGGCCGCGCCGTCGGGCAGGCCGGGGTGCAGCGCGGTCAGCACGGTGACCCATTCCTCGACGTACATCCGCTGGAGCCGGCGGATCCGGCGGCGCGGCTCATCCGGAAGGCGGTCCAGCTCGTGCAGGTGCAACGCGATCACCGCCGGATTGGCGAGCGCGAAGTCGACGTGGAAGTCGATCAGCGACTCCAGCGCCGCACGCGGGTCACCCGGATGGCCGGCGGCGCGGTCCCGCCCGCCCGCGAGCAAACCCTCGCTCACCGGGATCAATGCGGCGGCGAGCATCGCCTCCTTGCCGGCGAAGTGGTGGTAGAGCGCCGGACCGGTGACACCGGCCGCCGCGCCGATGTCGTCCATCGACACACCGTGGTAGCCGCGCGCCGCGAAGAGGCCGACCGCGATCTCCAGGATCTCGTCCCGCCGGGACCGGCGCCTGGCCGCACCCGCCGCACCCCGTGCCTGCTGTTCCACCGCCACCGGACCAGCCTAGACCTCGCGTTCGAGCTGGGGCAGCCGCGGTTACCCAACGGTTGCCCCAGCCCGTCGTGTCAGTCCTCCTCGATGCCGTGGTCGGCGCGTACCTTCGCCGCCTCGGCCTCCCGGCCCTGCTCGTCGAGCGCGCGGGCCAGCAGCCAGGCGGCCTGCGTGGCCGGGCGGGAACCGGTGGGCAGCCCGGCGAGAACCGGGCGCAGCAGCCCTTCGGCCTGCTCCGGCCGCCCGTCGCGCAGCAGCAGCTCGCCGGTCAGCACCTCGACCTGCGCCGCCTCGCCGAACGCCTCGATCGACCGCAGGCGCTCCGGGACGCCGTCGACCCGGTCCAGCGCGGCGGTCAGCCGGTCCTCGCCGATCAGCACCCGGGCCACCGCGTCGGCGGCCATCGCCCGCTCGTACGTCACCACCGGCGCCTCGTCTGCCTCGGCCGGGAGCACGGCCGCCGCCTCGTCCACCCGCTCGATCGCCGCGACCGCGGCCGGCAGGTCGCCGGACCAGTGCAGGGCGAGCAGTTCCCGCCGCCGGGCCCGCAGCTCGTCCACCTGGAAACCGGCCAGCCGCCAAGCGGTCGCCGCCGCCGCGAACCGCTGCGCGGCCAGGGCGTCCCGGTCAGCGTCGTAGAGCAGGCCACCGGACTCCTCCAGCACCTGCGCCCGGTGCGGGAGATTGTCCGGCCCGTCCAGGTTCTCGGCCAGCGTGTCGAGCACCGTGAGCGCCAGATCCGTCTCGCCGAGACCGGCGTAGATGCCCGCCAGCATGTGCCGGCAGCGGTCCGCCTCGGCCTGCGCGCCCGCCCGGTCGAGCCCGAGCACCGCCTCCTCGGCCACCTCGGCGGCCTCGGCCAGCCGCCCGGCCACCCGGTACGCCTCGGCCAGCTCCCAGCGCAGCAGCGCGTCGCCGTCCAGCCCCTGTTCGACGCAGAGGGTGACCGCCTCGGCCAGATCCTCCACCGCCTCGCCGGCCCGGTCGGCGGCCATCAGCGCCCGGCCCCGGGTCACCCGCAGCGGCAGGTACGCGCCGGCCGGTGCGACAGACAGCGCCTCGTCGCAGGCGGCCACCGCCTCGGCCGGGTCGTCGGTGGAGCGGGCGTACGCCAGGCAGGCGCCGGTGAGCATCTCGGCGTCACCCAGCTCGCTCGCCAGCCGGCGGGACCGCACCGCCGCGTCCCGGAACTCCTCGGCCCGCTCCAACTGCTCCAGCACGTGCGTGCGGTGCAGCGCGACCCGTCCGGCCAGCCACGGATCGGCGTCCGCCTCCGCCTCGGCCCGGTCGAGCGCGTCGAGCGCCTCCGCCCACTCCTCGCGGTGCACGTGGGCCAGGGCGAGCCGGTCCCAGCCGGCGGCCCGGTCACGCGGCTCACCGTGCTCGGTCAGGTACCCGGCCGACTCGCGGGCCAGGGTCATCCCCTCGTCCGCGCTCTCCTCGACCATGCTGAGCAGCACACCGAGCCGCCCGGCCACCACCTGGGCGCGCAGCGGATCCGGCACCTCCCGCCAGGCGGCCAGCGCCTCCCGGTTGACAGCGATCGCCGCCGGTACGCCGTCGTCGTCCTGGGACAGCTCACCGGCCCGCAGCTCCAGCCGCCAGGCCCGGGTGGTCGCGGGCACGTCGGCGTCACCGAACCGCTCGTCGTACGCGCGCAACGCGGCGACCAGGCCGTCCCGGCGGTTGGTGCGCCAGCACTCCTCGGCCAGCGCGAGCAACTCGTCGGCACCGGCGTCGGCGGGCACCGTCACCGGCTGCGAAGAGGCCACCGGCGCGTCCGAGCCGGTACGCGGCGCGGGCACCGCCGGGCGGCGCAGGCTCGCCGACAGCGGCAGGTGCTCACCGACCGGCCCGGCCGCCAGCTTGCGGGCGATCAACCCGGACTGGTGCGTGGTGCCGTTGCGCGCGTCGAAGCGCTCGGCCAGCGCGGTCGCCGTACCGGCCAGCTCGTCGGCGAGCGCGCCCACCGGTACGTCGGCGGCCGGCCGCTCGCCGGAGGCGCGGCGGTGCACAGTCAGCTCGGTCGGCACCTGGCGCAGCGCCGCCGAGGCGGCGGCCGCGAAGTGCATCGCGGCTGCCGGGGTGGGTGCCCGGTCCAGCCAGTCCAGGTGCCGCTCGACCAGTTCCAGCGCCCGCGCCTCGTTGCCGGTCACGGTGCAGAACTCGACGTGGTCGGCGATGTCCCACAGGTCGGCGAGGTGCCCGCGCACCCGCCGGTACGCCTCCCGGTGCGCGTCCCGCGCCGCGTCGGTCCGGCCGGTCTCGCGGTAGGGCGTGAGCAACGCGGTGAGGATCCCCTGCGGCTGCTCGCTACAGGTCAGCCGGCCGGCGAGCACCGGCTCGGCGAGTGCCACCGCCTCCTCGTGCCGGCCGTGCCGCACCAGGTGCGCGACCTGCGTGGTCGGGTCGCAGCCGGCGCAGTCGGAGAGCGTGTCGCGCGGGGTGGTCATCCACTTGCGGTACCACTGCTCCGCCGCCTCCTCGTCGCCCAGGTGCGCGGCCACCAGGTAGCGGTGCTTGTAGACGGCCTGGAGCGAGTGCCCGGAGTCGCGGTAGCGCCGTTCCATGTCGTCGAGGACCGCGTACGTCCGGTCCAGCGGCAGCTCCGGGAACTTCACCATCGCATTGACCATGTACTTGAAGAACCAGAGCAGCTGGTGCGTGTAGCGCTGGTGGTAGGGCTGCGGGTCCTTGTCGTACTCGGCCAGGCACCAGGAGAACGTGACGAAGGACTTCGCCGGTTCGCCGCCGTAGACGTACGCGGTGGTGCCGGTGACCCGGGCGGCGAAGGCGAGGTGCCTGTCGTCGCCCGCGTCGGCGCGACGCAGCAGTTGTTCCAGCGCGGCGATCTGCCCCGGGCCGTACGGCATGGACTCGATCTCGTGGTGCATCCGCCAGAGGTCGTCGTCAGTCACGGATCTCTCCCGGTACGGCCCGGCCGAGCAGGCCGAGGAAGGAACTGTTCAGCAGTGCGGCGTCGGCCGCCCGGATCGGGTGGTGCCCGAGCAGCAGGGCCTGCCCGTAGAGCGCCTCGACCGCCAGCCCGACCAGCTCCGGGTCGGCGAGCGTGGTGACCCGGCGGACCAGCGGGTTGCGGTGGTTGAGCACGAGTTGCGGGCGGTCCGGCGGGGCGGAGGCGGCGAGCGCGTCGAGCACGCCGCCCCACAGCTCGTCGGCCTTGTCCCGGCTGGCGGCGAGCTGGTCGTGGAACGCGGCCGACCGGGACACCAGGTAGAGCGCCGGCAGCGAAACCGGGTCGTACGCGCGGATCACGACCTCGCAGCCGAGCCGTTCCAGGGCCCGCTGCGCGGCGGTGAGGAACGGCCGCAGGGCCAGTTCGGTCGCCGGGTCGAGGATCTCGAACCGGGTGGTCAGGTCGCTCGGCTCCAGCCGCTCGATCAACACCGAACGGTCCACTGTGGGCAGCCGCTCGATCAGCTCGGTGTCGTACGTGTAGCCGCCGTTCACCACTGCCAGTTCCTGCGCGGCGGCCACGGCGGCGAGCTGGCGGAACTCGTCCAGGCTGGCGGCGTACCGGAGCACGCCGTGCCGCTGCCGGAACTCGGCGAGCGTCATCGTGCCGACGTTGGTGTCCATCGGCCACCACTGGTCGACCAGCCGCAGCATCTCGTCGTCGTGCATCGCGAGCGCCTTGACGCCGAGGTGGTGCACCTGGAGGAACTCGCCGAGCCGGCGCGGATCGTGCTTGGCGAGCCGGACAAGCCAGCCGCGGATCTGGTCGCCGAGCGCGTCCCGGACGGAGGTGAGAAGCGCGTCCTCGTAGAGCGCCTCGCGGCTGGCGGTCGGGCGCAGCTCACTGGCGTCGACCACGCAGTGGGCGAAGAAGGCCCACTCGGGTAGCAGCCCGTCGGCGTGCTCGCTGAGCAGCATCCGCTTGAGGTAGACCCGGTGCCCGGCCCGAGCCGCCGGGTTCACCGCGGCGGGCAGGATGAACGCCACGCCGGTCAGGCCGGCCTCGGGCACCGACAGCGGCACCACGTCGAACGGGGCGAAGCCGAGCAGTTCCTGCGCGTACCGCTGGAGGGCGGCCCGGTCGACGGGCGCCCCGGGCGTGGTCGGCCACGGTGGCGGGCCAGACGTGGTCGGCGTGTCACCGACCCGGACGTCGACCGGCAGCAGGCTGCCGTACAGGCGGGCCAGTTCGGTGACAGTGGGTACGCCGAGCCACTGGTCGGCGTCGCGCCGGGGCACCAGCGTGACTGTGGTGCCGGGCTCGTCGCGGGTCTGTTCCGGGTCGGCGAGCCGCACCGCGTACCGCCCGTCGGACCAGCCCGTCCAGAGCACTGTGGGCTCGTCGGCGTGCCGGGTGACCACCCGGATCTCGTCCGCGACCAGGAAGCAGGAGAGCAGGCCGATGCCGAACTGGCCGAGGAACTCGTGCCGGGAGAAGCCCAGCTCGTCGCGCTTGGAGCTGCGGCCGATGGTGGCGAGCAGCTCGTGCACCTGCGCCTCGGTCAGGCCGATGCCGGTGTCGTGTACGCGGAGCGTCCCGTCGCCGGTCAGCTCCGGCGGTTCGATGCGGACCCGCGCCGGGGCCTTCGGGTCGGCGGACCGCCGCGCGGTGATCGCGTCGACGGCGTTCTGGAGCAGCTCGCGCACGTAGACCCGCGGGCTGCCGTAGAGGTGATGACTGAGCAGGTCGACCACGCCACGGAGGTCCACCTGGAAGGTGCGGTCCAATCGCGCTCCCGGTTCGGATTTTCGGCGCTCACCGTACCGGTCAGCGCCGACAGTGTCCGTCCCGTTCCATCCCTCCCCCTTCCGCCCACCTCCCCGCCGATCTTGCACCTTCCGCCCGGGCGAACGCGCACAAAGTGGACCCGCCGAGGGCCGCAACTGCAAGATCAGCGGGGTGGTGGTTCGAAGCCCGCGAGGCGGGTGGCGATGCGGTGCCGGGCCGGGGGGAGGGTGGAGACGAGGCGGAGCAGCACGTTGCGCAGGGGGCGCGCGAAAGGTGGGGCGGCGGCCAGGCGGGTCAGGCCGGCGGCGAAGCCGAGCACCTCCTCGGCGCGGGGGCGGCGGTCGGCGGCGTACCCGTCGAGAGCCTGCCCGCCCGCGGCGAGCGCGTCGCCGAGCGCGACCGCGTCCCGCAGGCCGAGGTTCATCCCCTGCCCACCGGCCGGGCTGTGCACGTGCGCGGCGTCCCCGGCGAGCAGCACCCGCCCGGAACGGTAGGTGCTCGCGATCCGGTGGTGGATCCGGAACCGGGACGACCACGCCATGCCGGTGACCCGGTCCGGCCGGCGCGCCGGGCCGCGCTCGTCGAGCAGCGCCTGGAAGTGGTGCGCCTGCGGGTCGCGCGGCGCGTCGTCCACGGTGGCGACCAGCCGGACCGTGCCGTCGGGCAGCGGCGCCCAGACCAGCGGGCCCCGGCGGGACAGGAAGAGGCTCACCTGGTCGCGCGGGAGCGCGCTGTCCACGCGGACGTCGGCGAGCAGGAACGACTCACCGGGGTCGGCCGGGCCGCCGAAGCCGATGCCGGCCAGCTCGCGGACCCGGCTGTGCATCCCGTCCGCGCCCACGACCCAGCGCGCCCGGACCGCGCGGCCGCCGTCGAAGCGGGCGACGGCGCCGTCGCCGTCGAGGTCCAGGCCGGTCATCTCGTACGGCCGCAGCACGCGCCCGCCGAGCGCGGCGAGCCGGTCGGTGAGCACCGCCTCGGTGTCGGCCTGGGAGATCAGCAGCGCGTACGGATAGCGCGACGGCAACCCGTCGAAGGGGACGGTGACCAGCACCCGGTCCCGGTCGCGGACGCTGAACCGGGCCGAGTGCAGCCCCCGGGCGGCCAGCGGCGCGGCGACAGCGATCCGGTCGAGCACCTCCAGGGTGCCGGCGTGCACGACTGCGGCGCGCGAGGTGACGGGCGGCTCGGCGAGCCGGTCGACGACTGTCGCGGTCACCCCGTGCCCGGCGAGCGTGACCGCCACGGCCAGGCCGGTCGGCCCGGCTCCCACCACGAGGACGTCGGTGCGTTCGGGCAGCATCGCTTCCACCTCCAGGCTCGGTCAACAACTGTTTGCCAACACGTGTTGACTTCACTGTAGAGCGGATGTCAACACGTGTTGGCCTACAGTCGTGGACGTGACCGAACCCGCCACCCGCACCCGCCGCTCGGACGCCACCCGGGCGGCCATCCTGCGTGCCGCCCGGGAACGCTTCGCCGCCGACGGCTACGACCGGGCCACCATCCGGGCCATCGCCGCCGACGCCCGCATCGACCCGTCGATGGTGATGCGCTACTACGGCAGCAAGGAGGGGCTGTTCGCCGCGGCGGCCGAGTTCGACCTACGCCTGCCCGACCTGGCCGAGGTGCCGCCGGACCGGCTCGGCGAGACCCTGACCCGGCACTTCGTACGCCGATGGGAGGCGGACGGGACACTCGTCGCCCTGCTCCGGGCGGCCGCCACCAACCCCGGCGCGGCCGAACGGATGCGCGGGATCTTCGCCGGCCAGCTCGCCGTCGCGGTGGCCCGGTCCGGTGCCGACCCGGCGACCGCCGACCGCCGGGCCGGTCTGGTGGCCAGTCAGATCCTCGGGCTCGCGCTCACCCGGTACGTCGTCCGGCTGCCACCAGTGGCAGACCTCGACCCCGAGGAACTGGCCGACTGGGTCGGCCCGACGATTCAGCGCTACCTGACCCAACCTTTACCCCCGTCCCGCGCGTCTGGCCGGTGACGGGAGGAGGAGCCGGATGGGGCGTGACGCGGACGACGGGCGGGCGGACTACCTCGCCTTCGTCGAGGCGTACCAGCACCGGCTGCTGCGCGCCGCGTACCTGATCTGCGGAAACCGGCACCAGGCCGAGGACCTGCTCCAGGACGCGCTGCTCAAGCTGGCGCTGCGCTGGTCGTCGGTGCGCGACGGCGACCCGGCCGCGTACGTGCGCGCCATCCTCTACCGCGACGCCGTCTCCTGGTGGCGGCGCCGGCGACGGGAGTGGCTCAGCGCGTACCCGCCGGACCGGCCGGGAGCCGACGCCGACGCGGCGCTGCGGCTCACCGTGCGCGCGGCGCTGGACCGGCTGCCGCCGCGCCAGCGGGCCGTGGTGGTGCTGCGCTACTTCGAGGACCTGACCGAGATCGCCACCGCCGAGGCGCTCGGCGTCACCGTCGGCACCGTCAAGAGCCAGTGCCACGACGCGCTGCGCCGGCTGCGCGACGTCGTACCCGCCCCCGGCACGTCCGGAGACGACCTGGTGTCCGGGATGGAGGCGAACCCGTGAACGAGCCCGAGCTGACCCGGCTGCTGACCCGGGCCGCCGAGGAGATCCGGCCGGCCCGGCCGGCCGAGACGGGATGGGAGCGGGCCGGGCGGGTCCGCCGCGCCCGCCGGGCCGCCGGCGCCGCCGCCGTCGCCGTGGTCCTGCTCGGCGGCGGTACGACCGCACTCCTGCACCGCTCCGGCCCGCCACCTGCGGCACCGCCCCGCCCGACTGTGACAGCGGCACCGAGCGCGCCGGTGGTGCAGCGGCCCCCGGACCGGCTCGGCGAGGCGGGCGACCCGCTGGGCCGGCTCGGCGACCGGGTGGCCTACCGCCTCTCCGACCGGCCGGTGAGCCGGGCGCTGGCGCTGTACCAGCCGGTCGACCCGGAGACCGGCGACGCCGGCCCGGTCCGGGTGCTGGGTGACGACGGCATGGTCCGGGAACTCGACGTGGTGACGCTCGCGCCCACCCGCGACTCCGGGGGCAACGAGGCCGCTCCGCTCAAGCCGGCCAGCCTGTCGCCGGATGGCCGGACCGCCGCGTTCGCCCAGACCGGCGAGGTCGTCGTGGTCGGCCTGACCGACGCAGCGGTCCGCCGCTACCCGCTCACCGGCTACCTGGAACATGTCGTCTGGGCCGGGGACCGGCTGATCGTCGGGGACAACGACACCGCGTACGAGCTGGACCGGCGCACCGGGGCGGCCCGGAAGCTCCCGGTCGACCCGTGGAGGCTCGTCGTGCCCGAGCCGGCCCGGTCCGGCGACCTGTTCACTGTCGGCGGCTGGTCCGGGGACGGCGGCCTGGCCGTACGCCGGTTCCCCGCCTCCGGTGGCGCGCCGGAGCGGCGGCCGGTGACCACCGGGGAGCTTCCCCCCGGTTACCGGGTAGACGAGGTCTACGGGCGGGGCTGGCAGCGCGGCGACCGGATCGGCCAGGCCGGGTGGACCACCACCGCGGGCGCCGCCGGCACGACGATCGGCGCCGAGGGCGTGGCGGTGCTGGACGCCCGAACCGGGGCGGTGACCCGCCTGCTCGACCTGGGCCGCGAGGGCCGGGCGAAGGGGTGCTGCGAGGTGTACAGCTGGACCGCCGACGGTGACCTGCTGTTCCGCTACGACGCCGGGCTGGCCCGGTGGCGGCCGGAGACCGGCGCCGTCGACTGGGTGGCGAGCAACATCCCCGGCCGGCTGTCGATAGCCGCCCGCTGACCGGCCTGGAACGCGGCCGGCCCCGCCGCCGTGACGGCGGGACCGGCCGGGACGTTCAGCGGGTCAGGCCGCCGGGCTGGTCGCCCTTCACGACGGGTGCCCGGACCAGGTTGCCCCACTCGGTCCACGAGCCGTCGTAGTTGCGCACCTGCGGGAACCCGAGCAGGTGGTGCAGCACGAACCAGGTGTGGCTGGACCGCTCGCCGATCCGGCAGTACGCCACCACGTCGTCGGACGGGCTCAGCCCGAGCTGGTCGCCGTAGATGGCGCGCAGCTCGTCGGCGGACTTGAACGTGCCGTCGTCGTTCGCGGCGGACTTCCACGGCTTGCTCACCGCACCCGGGATGTGCCCGCCGCGCAGCGCGCCCTCCTGCGGGTAGTCCGGCATGTGCAGCATCTCGCCGGTGTACTCGCCCGGCGACCGCACGTCCACCAGCGGACGGCCGGCCGCCACGTGCGCCATGACCTGCTCCCGGTACGCCCGGATCGGCGCGTCGTTGCGCTCCGGCACCGGGTACGAGGCGCGCGGCCGGCTCACCTTGTCCCGGGTCAGCTCCCGCCCCTCGGCGATCCACTTCTGCCGGCCGCCGTCGAGCAGCCGTACGTCCTGGTGACCGAAGAGGGAGAAGACCCAGAGGGCGTACGCGGCCCACCAGTTGAAGTTGTCGCCGTAGAAGACGACCGTGTCGTCCCGCCCGATGCCCTTGGCGGCGCACAGCTCGGCGAAGCTCGCGGCGTCCAGGTAGTCGCGGGTGACCTGGTCGTTGAGTTCGGTGTGCCAGTCGACCTTGACGGCGCCGGGGATGTGGCCGGTGTCGTAGAGGAGCACGTCCTCGTCGGACTCGACCACCACGAGCCCTTCGTCGCCCAGGTGCTCGGCCAGCCACTCGGTGGTGACCAGGCGCTGCGGGTCGGCGTACGACTGGAGGCGGGGATGCGGATCGCTCGGCACAGGCATGATCCCCAAGGTACGCCGGATCCGCGGGGCGCGGTGCCGGTCAGGCGCGGCGGTGCACCAGGCGGCCGGCGACCACTGTCGCCAGGCACGAGCCGTCCGCGTCGAACACGGCGAGGTCGGCGCGCCCGCCGGTCACCAGCGCGGGCGGCCGGGCGGCGGGCAGCACCGCCACCTCGTTGCGGGCCGCTGCGGAACGCAGCGCCGGGTCGGTCACGTGTTCGTCGAGCACGGCGGCCACGCCGAGCCGGAACAGCGCGTGCACCCGCTCGCGCGGCGTGGGCGCCGCTGGCAGCGGTCCGTCGTGCACGAGTGCCGGCCCGAGCGTGCCGGCCCACCGCCGCACCCGCACGCCGGGGTACGCGCCGGGCAGCTCGGCCGCCGGCACGATCGCCTCGACCCGGTCACCGGCGATGACGACGGCGAGCCCGGCGCGGGGTGGGTCGTCGGGTGTCAGCCGCAGCAGGTCGGCGGCGTGGACGGTACGCACGCTCAGTCGCGCTCGACCGGCCCGAGCACCGGCCGTTTCGCGGTGACGAAGTCGCCGGAGGACCGCCCGGTCAGCCGGCGCCTGATCCACGGCGCCAGGTGCTTGCCGGCCCAGCGCAGGTCGGCGGCGCGCGCGGCGAGCCACGGGCTGGGCGCCGGGTGCGGCGGCACCAGCAGCCACTCCTCGTCGCAGCCGACACCGAGCGCGGTGAGCACCTGCGCGGCGACCCGGCGGTGTCCCTCCGCCGACAGGTGGATCCGGTCGGTGCTCCAGAGCAGCGGGTTGAGGTAGGTGTCGTCGGCGTACAGGTCGACCAGGATCGCGCCGTGCCGCTCGGCCACCTCGCCGACGACCCGGTTGAGCAGCGTCACGCGCGGGGCCATCAGCCGCTGGCCGGGCAGCCGGGACATCACGTCGGCGAACCGGAACAGGATCACGTCGCTGCCGCCGGACCGCAGCCGTTGCACGACCGAGTCGAAGCGGGGGACGAACGCGTCCGGGTCGAAGCTGCGGCGCAGCACGTCGTTGCCGCCGGCCGCGAAGCTGATCAGGTCGGGCTTCATGGCCAGCGCGGACGGCACCTGCTCGGCCACCACGTTGGGGAACAGCCGGCCGCGGATCGCCAGGTTGGCGTAGCCGAAGTCGGGCCCGGCCTCGACGGCGAGACGGGTGGCGACCAGATCGGCCCAGCCCCGGTAGCTGCCGTCCGGATACGCGTCGTCCATGCCCTCGGTGAAGCTGTCGCCCACCGCCACGTAGCTGCGCCAGCGCACGGCGCCTCCCTCAGACGTTCCGGCAGAAGTGCGTCGCACAGTCTGTCACCGTGCGGACCGGTCCCGCTGGCCCTGAACCCCGGACGTGGCGGATGTCTCGACGTCCTGTTCACGACAGCCACCCGAGGGGACAAATCCGCCGGACACGACCGGCGGGGCAGAATCCGTCGCCCGGACCGGGGATGATGTCTGCCGTCATCCGGCCGGGGCGAACCGTCCGGCCGGTCCCGCACACGGCACGAGCGAGGAACCACATGACGCAGGGGCACCCACCGCCCGGCCACGCCGACCCCCGGTACGGCGTGGCGCCGCCCGCGCAGCCGGTGCCGTGGTCGCCACCGCCACCGGCGCCGAAGTCCCGCCGTGGGCTCTGGATCGGGCTCGCGGCGGGGGCGCTCGCGCTGGCGGTCTGCGCCGGCACGGCGGTCGGCGTCGGGCTGGGTCTGCGCGGCGACGACGAGGACGGCCCAGCGCCGAAGGCGGCAGCCGGCGCGAACGGCGTCACCGTCACGAACGCCGAGCTGACCGCCCTGCTCGACCGGCACAGCAAGGCGCTCGCGGCCAAGGACCTGGACGGCTACCTGGCCGCGTTCGACCCGGCCCGCAAGGAGCTGATCACCGGGCAGACCCAGCTGTTCCGCAACCTGGCGAAGCTGCCGCTGTCGGTGGCCCGCTACGAGACGGTCGAGAAGCAGGGCCGCGTGAGCGACGCCTTCGGGCAGGGCGTCACGTTCCAGCTCGACGTCTCCTTCGTGCACCAGTTGGACGGCTTCGACCGGGCGCCGGTCGCCGAGTGGTACCGCTGGACGATCGTCCGCGCCGGAAAGGACGCGCCGATCCGGGTCACCGCTGTGACCGGCGCGCCGGCCGGCGGCAACGGCGACTCGAAGACCGTCTACTACCCCGGACCGTGGGACAAGTGGCGGGACATCCACGTCGAGCGGACCCCGTTCGCCCTGATCATCACCGACGCGGCCCGGGCCGACCTGGCGAGGCGGCACGCCCCGGCCGTCGACAAGGCGGTGACGAGCAACCTGGCCGTGTGGCGGGCCGGCGCGCCGCCCGGCCCGGTGTCGGACAAGTTCGTCGTCACGCTCGCCGACGGCAAGGACGAGATGACCTCGCTCTACCGGATCGGCACCGAGAAGGCCACCGAGGCGGGCATCTCGCTGGGCATGGTCGCGGCCGAGCGGAAGGACGGCAAGGCCACGATCGGCGGCACCCGCATCGTGGTGGACACCAGCGACAGTTACTTCACCCGCTCCGGCGGCGACAACGACGCCCGCATGGTGTTGCGGCACGAGATCGCGCACTCGATGATGACGCCCCGCACCGACCTGGCCGCTGTGGACGAGTTCAGCAAGCTCGACGAGTGGGTGGTCGAGGGCTTCGCCGAGTACCTCGCCTTCCACGGCCGCCCGCTCAGTGCCAGCGAACGCACCGCGCAGGCCCGGAAGCTGGTCCGCGACGGGTGGAACGGCACGCTGCCCGGCAACGGCGACTGGGACGACCCCGGCCGGCTGAGCTTCCACTACTGGCTCGGGCACACCGCGATGAACCACCTCGCCGAGAAGCACGGTGAGCCGAAGCTGTTCCGCTTCGTCGAGGCCGTCTACGCCGGCACCCCGACCGACCGCGCCGCCCGGGACGTGCTGGGCGTGTCGCTCGACGAGTTCCAGGCCGGCTGGGCCGACTACGTCCGCGCGCAGGCGCGCTGACGGGAACGGAGACGACCGATGACGTACCAGCATCAGCATCAGCAGCCGCCCGCGTACCCACCGGCGGGCCGGCCGGGTGCGGCCGGTGCGCCGCCGGCGGCGCCGAAGCGGCGCGGACGCGTGGCGTTGCTGGTCGCCGGTGGCCTGGTGGCGGTGCTCGCGGTCGCGGCCGGCACCGCCTACGGCGTGTCCCGGCTGATCGGCGGCGGTGACGACGGGAAGAAGCTGCGCACCGCGTGGGTGCTCGACTTCCCGGAACTCCAGCGCAACGGGCTGAAGACGTACGACGGGCAGGACATGTTCGGCGCCTGGCTGATCGGCGACGCGGTGGTGCGGGCCCAGCCGGACGGCGTCATCGCCTACCGGCTCGACGACGGCGCCCAGGCGTGGGGCGTGCCCGCGCCGCAGGCGACCTCGCTGTGCACGGCCGCGCAGACGATGGCCGAGGGACGCGGCGTGGTGGCGCTCGGCTCCGCCGACTCCTGCGACACGCTCGTCGGGTTCGACGCGGCCGCCGGCACGCAGACGTGGCGGGCGACGTTCCCCGTCGAACGCCGGACGGGCCGCTCCGAGAGCGTCGCCCCGGACCTGTCGGTGACCGCCGGGCAGGTGGTCGTCCGCAGTGGCGAGAGCGTGCTCGGCTACGCGCTGGCCGACGGCAAGCGGCTGTGGCAGACCGACGCGGACCGCCTGCTGCCCGGCCGGGACTGCCGTCTGACCCAGGCGCAGGCCGCCGGGGACCAGGCGGTGGTCACCGCGCGTTGCGACGGCGACCAGGGCGCGCTGCTCGGCCTGGACCCGTCCACCGGCAAGCCGCGCTGGCAGCAGAAACTGCCCGCCGCGCAGCAGAGCGCCGGGGTGCTGAGCGTCGACCCGCTGGTCAGCCTGCCCGGCCTCGTCAGCGAGACGTTCGTCGCGCGCGACGCCGCCGGCAAGGCGCGGGCCACGTTCGGCAACCCCGTCGACGGTACGCGGTTCAGCGACCTTCCGATCAACCGCTCCAACACGGTCAGCGGGCCGGAGATCCGGCCCTACCTGGCCGACGCGGACACGCTCTACCTGCCGACCGAGGCGACGAACGTCGGCGGCAAGATGCGCCAGGCCAACCAGGTGGTGGCGATCGACCTGGCCACCGGCAAGCGGCGCTGGGTGTCGGCCGGGCACACCGACAGCGAGGTGGAACTCGTCCGCCTCGACGAGCAGGGCCTGCTGGCATGGGAGGTGGGCGACCGGCGTGACCTCGCCCCGCGGCTGGTCCGGATCGACCCGGCCACCGGCGAGGTCACAGTGGTGGCCGAGGCGCCGCTGTCGGCCGGCACCGAGGGCAGCGACGCGAAGGTGCTGGAACGCGACGGCACTGTGGTGCTGGTGCCGTGGAAGCAGGTCACGGCGGACGCGGCGATCACCGTGCTGCGCTGACCGGCGCAGCGGCGTCAGCAGTCGAAGACCGACCAGCAGATGTCGTTGCGCAGCCGCTGGTCGTCCAGGACCAGCTCGCGGATCTCGGCCGGGAGCTGGTCGCGCTGCCACCGGCACTCGTCCCGCCCGGCCGCCTCGGCGAGACCGGCGGGCGCCGCCGCGCGTACCGCCTTGATCGCGTACGCGGCGGCACCGAGTTCGTGGGCGGCGACGTGGGCCACGACGGCGGCCTGACCGGCGGCGTACGCGGCGTTGCGGGCCGCGCCGCGCAGGTCCCGGGCCGCGCCCATGGCGTGCCCGCCGGCCGCGCGCGCCTCCATCATCCTGACCTCGCCCCGCACCCAGGCGCGGGCGTGCTCGATCGCCTCGCGTGGGCGGCTGTCGTCCGGCCGGACCGCCTCGAACAGGCCGAGGACGTGCTCCGCGCAGGTGGCGGCCCAGAGCGCCAGCAGGTGGTGGTGCTCGTCGGTGAGCGTCCCGCCCCGGCGGATCGTGGTGAACCGGGGATCGCGGACCTTCGGCAGGATCACGACGCGGCCTCCGGCCCGGCGGCGTCCTGGCGCAGGTCGTGGTCCAGTGTGCTCATCAGCCGGGCGACCCGGCTGCCACCGCCGGTCAGCGGCGGATAGCGGCGCAGCACGTCGACCAGTACGGGCGTGGCGAGCCGCCGGTACCCGTCCAGCACCGCCGTGCCCACGGTCTCGTCGCCGCCGGCCTCAAGTTCGGCGACGCGCGCGGCGTTGGCGGCGGCCCGCAGGATGTGGCCGACCTGGGTGGCCTTCCCGATCGGGTGCAGGTACGCGGCAGCGGCGGCGTCACCGGCGGCCCGGGCGGCCAGGCGCGCGGCCTCGGTGGGCGCGGACCGGGCGGCCCGGTGCGCGTCGAGGGACGTGACCCGCTGGAGTCTCGTCCGGGCGGCTCCGCGCACGAACGTCCGGGCCGCCTCGACAGCCGCACGGGGACGTGGGTCACCGGGAACCGCCCGCTCGTAGACCGGGAGGACGTCCTCCGCGTGGCGGACCGCGTACCGCGCCACCTCGCGCAGCTCGTCCATGGTCAGCTCGAAGTCCCCGGTCGCTGTCATGTCGCGGGCATCGTATCGGCGTTGCCCCGCCGGTACGGGCCCCAGCCGACGAACCGCTCGAACAGCTCGCGCGGGGTCGGCCCGTCCTGCGGGTTGAGGCGGAACAGGTCGTGGGTGGCCTCGTGGTACAGCCCGGACAGGTAGACGGCCAGGTCGACGGGGTGGTCCGCGTACTCGGCCTTGAGCAGCAGGCGGGCCTGCGCACAGGGCCACGGTCCGCCGCAGGCGCGGCAGAGCCAGAGCGGCCGGATCGGCAGGTGGGCCGGGTGGTCCGGCGGGGAGGGGCGGGGCCGATCGGGGTACGGCCCGAGCCGCGGCACGGGAAGGTTCATGCGTGACAGTCTGCTGAGTTGACCACTACTCTCGGAAGTCGTCGTGGCCGGTCCGGGGAGAGGCCGGGAGACCGGCGGCCGACTGGGGAGGGCGTGTGGAGAACGAGCCGACCGCCGAGCTGATCCGTGCGCAACTGCGGCGGCTGCGGGTGCGGGCCGAGCTGAGCCAGGAGGAGTTCGGGAGGCTCGTGCACTTCTCCGGCTCCCAGGTGTCGGCGGTCGAGCTGGGCCACCGGCCGCTCGACCGGTTCTTCCTCGCCCGGGCCGACGAGGTGCTCGGCACCGGCGGGCTGTTGATGTCGCTGCTCAAGCTCGCCGAGCGCGACGGCCAGCCGAGCTGGTTCCGCCCCTGGCTCGAAGCCGAACGCCAGGCGCAGCAGTTGCGCTGTTATCAGCCGAGCCTCATTCCGGGCCTGTTGCAGACGGAGAACTACGCCCGCGCGATGATTCGCACTGACGACATGCTCGCCGAGCAGGAGGCCGAACGACGGCTTGCGGTCCGGCTCGACCGGCAGGCGGTGCTGGCCGGTACCGATCCGCTCAAGTTCGTCGCGGTGATCGAGGAGACCGTGCTGCGCCGCGCCGACGAGAGCTTTCGCGGCTTGATGAGTCAGCAGGTCGCGCACCTGATCGAGGCGAGCACCCACCCACACGTCGCGGTGCACGTCATTCCGGCGGACGTGGGCCTCCACGTCGGACTGACCGGGCCGTTCACCCTCGCCCGGGGAACGGACGGGGGTTGGATCGGCTATCTCGAGAACCAGCTCGGTGGAACAGTAATCGACAAAGATGACGACGTGGCCATCCTGCTGTCCAGGTGGGAGAGTGTCCGGAGTGAAGCACTGTCCCGCCGGCAGTCGATCGAGCTGATGAAGGAAGTGGTCGAGTCATGGAGCTGATCGGTGCGATCTGGCGCAAGTCAACCCGCAGCGGACACAGCGAGTGCGTCGAGGTAGCGGACAACCTGGCCGCTGTGGTCGGGGTGCGGGACAGCAAGGACCCGGCCGGGCCGGTACTCACCTTCACGCCCGACGCCTGGCGTGCCTTCGTCCGGGTCAGCGGGAGCCGCGCGCCGCGCTGATCAGCACCGTGTGCTTGCGGACCCGGAAGGCGCCTTCGGCGTCGATGCGGGCCTGGATCGCGGCGCGGGCGGCCGCCTCCTGCGCGGCGGTGAGCGGCCCGATCATGCTGGCGACGTACGCCAGGATTGGCTCCGCGGCCGGTACCACCAGCTCGTCCGGGTAGCGCTCGACTGTCACGTCATCGAAGTGGGCGGCGACCCGGGCCGGCGTCGTCTCGGCGGTGACGTCGTTCCGGTCGTAGAACCGGACGGTCAGGTCGGGGTACCCGATCACCGGGCCGAGCTCGTTCAGCTCGACCAGGTGGTCGCGGCCGTTCACCGCGACGGCGAGCCGGCCGCCGGGGCGCAGCACCCGGGCGAACTCGCGCAGCGCGGCGTCCGGGTCGTCCAGGTGGTAGAGCATGCTGTTGGCGATCACCGCGTCGGCGACGCCGGCTCGGAACGGCAGGTACGTGGCGTCGCAGCGCAGCACCCGGGCGCCGGGCACCTCGCGCAGCCGCGCGCACATGGCGGGTGAGAAGTCGGTGAGGGTGAGCCGGCCGCGACGGCCGACCCGGCGCCAAAGCTCGCCGGTGCCGGCGCCGACCTCCAGCACGTCCCCGGTCAGCGGCAGCCGCCCGCCCAGCCAGGCGAACCAGTCCTGCGGGTTCGTGCCGTACGAGTGCAGCGCCATGCGGGCGGTCAGGTTGCCGGTGGTCGTCGCGTACTGGCTCGCGGCGCGAGCCGACGGAGTGGTGGTCATCCGTCGAACCTAGAGGAAGTGGTTCTCCCTCCGAGACCCCGGTATTAAGCGTTGCTAGCTACCGGTACCTAGTGTTACTTTCTACTGATACTCAGCGACGCTTAATAGCAAGGGAACGAGGACATGGCCAACCAGATGACGGAGATGCTGAAGGGCACTCTCGAAGGCATCGTCCTGGCGATCCTGGCCCGCCGATCCGCGTACGGCTACGAGATCACCGCCTGGCTGCGCGACCGCGGATTCTCGGACATCGCGGAAGGCACCATCTACGCGCTGCTCGTCCGCGTCGAGCAACGCGGTTTCGTGGACGTGGAGAAGGTTCCCTCCGAGAAGGGGCCCCCGCGGAAGGTGTATTCGATCAATGCAAAGGGGCGGAAGCAGCTCGCCGAGTTCTGGCGGACGTGGAGCGTCCTCGCGGAACGCATCGACCACCTCCGTGACAACGACGACCGGCACGACGAAGGAGCATGAGCATGGCCGCGAAGTGGATCGAGACGCTCGTCGGATCGCTCGACCAGAAGAAGCAGTACAAGCGGCACATGGCCCGCATGGAGGCCCTGCCGGAACCCCATCGCAGCGCGGCCAAGGCGCTCCAGCGGTACTTCATGTACCAGGGAGGGATCGTCGACGGGAACACACTCGTCGCGATGCTCGGCGACTCCGTGGACCTCTGGGAGCGCGCGGTCGCCGACAACACACCCGTCCGCGCGATCGTCGGCGACGACCCGGTCGAGTTCGCCGAGACGTTCGTGTCTGCGTACTCCGGGAGGCAGTGGATGGACAAGGAGCGCGAGCGCCTCCGGAAGGCGATCGACGCCGCCGCCGGCAACAGCGGGGAGGAACACTCATGACCACCGCGACGCGCGAACCCGCCATCCGGGTGCGCGGCATCACCAAGTCCTACAAGGACCTGCACGTGCTGCGGGGCGTCGACTTCGAAGTGACGGCCGGGAGCATCTTCGCTCTGCTCGGCTCGAACGGCGCCGGAAAGACCACGCTCGTGCGGATCCTGTCGACGCTGCTGAAGGCGGACACCGGCACCGCGACCGTCCACGGCTTCGACGTCGCTTCGGCTCCCGCCGAGGTACGCGAGTCGATCAGCCTGACCGGTCAGTTCGCCGCCGTCGACGAAGTGCTCACCGGCCGGGAGAACCTGGTCCTGGTCGCGAAGCTCCGCCACCTGAAGAGTCCGGGTGCGATCGCCGACGACATGCTGGCCCGGTTCTCGCTCACCGACGCGGGGAACCGCCGGGCGGGGACGTACTCGGGCGGCATGCGCCGGCGGCTGGACATCGCGATGAGTCTCGTCGGCAACCCGCCGGTCGTGTTCCTCGACGAGCCGACCACCGGCCTCGACCCGCAGGCCCGCATCGAGGTCTGGCGGACCGTGCGGCAGCTCGCCGAGGACGGCACCACCATCCTGCTCACCACCCAGTACCTCGACGAGGCCGAGCAACTCGCCGACCGAATCGCGATCCTGCACGAGGGAACGATCATCCAGAACGGCACTCTCGCCGAGCTGAAGCAGCTTCTCCCGACCGCGAAGGTCGAGTACGTCGAGAAGCAGCCGACCCTTGAGGACGTCTTCCTCGCCCTCGTGGGCCGCACCGCCAGGACCGCCGACAAGGCAGCCGTGCCCGCAGGGGAGGAATCCCGATGACCATCCACGTCCTCAGCGACACCGGAACCCTAACCGGCCGCTCCCTGCGGCACATCCTCCGCAGCCCGGACACCATCATCACCACGGCGGTCACCCCCGTCGCGCTGATGCTGCTCTTCGTGTACGTGCTGGGTGGAGCCATCAACACCGGATCCGGCGAGTCGTACATCAACTACATGCTCCCGGGCATCCTCCTCATCACGATCGCGTCCGGCATCGCCTACACGGCGTACCGCCTGTTCCTCGACATGCAGGGCGGCATCTTCGAGCGCTTCCAGTCGATGCCGATCCCGCGGCCCTCGGTGCTCTGGGCGCATGTCCTGACCTCACTCGTCGCCAACCTGGCCTCGCTCGTGATCGTCACGGGCGTCGCCCTGATCATGGGATTCCGGACGGGCGCATCGGTGGTCGGCTGGCTCGCCGCAGCCGGCATCCTGATCCTGTTCACCCTCGCCCTGACCTGGGTCGCCGTGATCGCGGGCCTGTCCGCCAAGACCGTCGACGGCGCGAGCGCCTTCAGCTACCCGCTGATCTTCCTGCCCTTCATCAGCTCGGCGTTCGTCCCCACCGACTCGATGCCCGGCCCGGTCGCCTGGTTCGCCGACAACCAGCCGGTGACGTCGATCGTGAACACCCTCCGCGCGCTCTTCGCTCAGCAACCCGTCGGCAACGACGTCTGGATCGCGCTCGCCTGGTGCGCCGGCCTGCTCCTGGCCGCCTACGCCGCCGCGACGGCGATCTACCGCACCAAGGTCAGCTAACCGGTCGTGAGAGCCGGTCACCCGTCACAGGTAGAGGCAGAACGGGTGACCGGCCGGGTCGAGGTGCACCCGGACGTCGTCCTGCGGCTGGAAGTCCGCCACCGTCGCGCCCACCGACACCGCGTACGCCGAGGCGGCCTCCAGGTCGTCGACCTTGATGTCCAGGTGGGTCATCATCGGCGGGTCGCCGGGACCGGCGGGCCACACCGGGCGCACGTAGGCCGGCTCGTCCTGGAAGGCCAGCCAGGTGCCGCCGCCCGGCGGGGCCAGCACCACCCAGTCCGGCTCGTCCTCCCGCCGGTGCCAGCCGAGCAGCCGCTCGTAGAACGCGGCGAGATCCTGTGCGGACGGTGCGTCGAGCACGAAACTGCTCAGCTCCAACGTCGGTCGATCCACCATGCCACCCTTCCTACCCCGCCCCCGCGACAACCTCACCCGACACGGGCGCGGAAAGGGATCGCCCCGTCGTCCGCTCGCGCCATAAGCTGCGGCAATGCTGCTGCGCATGTCGACCCTGCTGCTCCGGACCCTGCGCGAGGACCCGGCCGACGCTGAGGTGCCGAGCCACCGGCTGCTGCTCCGCGCCGGATACGTCCGCCGGGCCGCACCGGGCGGCTACACCTGGCTACCGCTGGGCAAGCTCGTGCTGGACCGGATCACCGCGATCGTGCGGGACGAGATGACCGCGATCGGCGACCAGGAGGTGCACTTCCCGGCGCTGCTCCCGGCCGAGCCGTACCGGACCAGCGGGCGGTGGACCGAGTACGGGGACGACATCTTCACGCTCGCCGACCGCAAGGGCGCCGACCACCTGCTCGCGCCGACCCACGAGGAACTGGCCGCGCTGCTGGTGAAGGACCTGTTCACCTCGTACCGGGACTTCCCGGTGACGCTGTTCCAGATCCAGACCAAGTTCCGCGACGAGGCCCGGCCCCGGGCCGGTCTGCTGCGCGGGCGCGAGTTCCTGATGAAGGACGCCTACTCGTTCGACCTGGACGAGGCCGGGCTCCAGGCGGCGTACGACCGGCACCGGGCCGCCTACGAGCGCGTCTTCACCCGGCTCGGGCTGGACTTCGCCACCGTCCACGCGATGTCCGGCGCGATGGGCGGGTCCGCGTCGGAGGAGTTCCTGGCCGCCACGCCCGTCGGCGAGGACACGTTCGTCGGCTGCACCGCCTGCGACTACGCGGCGAACACCGAGGCGGTGGTGACCCGCGCCCCGGCCGCCGGCGACCCCGACGCGCACCCGCCCACCGAGGTGCACGACACCCCGGAGACGCCGACCATCGCCGCCCTGGTCGAGCTGGCCGAGGCCCGGAAGCTGGGCGGGCGCAGCGGCTGGACCGCCGCCGACACGTTGAAGAACGTGGTCCTCACCGTCCGCCGGCCCGGCACCGAGAAGGGCGAGCCGCTGGTGATCGGCCTGCCCGGCGACCGGGAGGTGGACCTCAAGCGGGTCGAGGCGGTGCTCGCCCCCGCCACGGTGGCGGTCTTCGAGGACTGGGACGCCCACCCCGAGTTGGTCCGCGGCTACATCGGGCCGCAGATCCTCGCCAAGCACGGCATCCGCTACCTGGTCGACCCCCGTGTGGTGCCCGGCACCACGTGGCTGACCGGCGCGAACGAGCCGGGCCGGCACGCCACCGACGTGGTGTGCGGGCGCGACTTCGTACCGGACGGCACGATCGAGGCGGCCGAGGTGCGGCCCGGGGATCCCTGCCCGGCCTGCGCCGACGGCGAGGTGACCATCCGGCGGGGCATCGAGGTCGGGCACATCTTCCAGCTCGGACGCCGGTACACAGACGCGTTCGCGGTCGACGTGCTCGGCCCCCAGGGCAAGCCGGTCCGGCCCACGATGGGCTGCTACGGCATCGGCGTGTCCCGGGCGGTCGCCGCAGTGGCCGAACAGCACCACGACGACCGAGGGCTGGTCTGGCCCGCGGCGGTCGCGCCGTGCGACGTACACCTGATCGCCGCCGGGAAGGGGCCGCAGCTCGACGCGGCGCTCGACCTCGGCGGGCGCCTCGCCGCCGCCGGCCTGCGGGTGCTTGTCGACGACCGCACGCACGTGTCCGCCGGGGTGAAGTTCACCGACGCCGAGCTGATCGGCATCCCGCGCGCCGTCGTGGTCGGCCGCCGCCTGGCCGACGGGTACGTGGAACTGCGCGACCGGGCCACCGGCGAGCGCACCGAACTGCCGGTGGAGGCCATCGTGGAGCGCCTGCGCGACGAGGTGGGCGCGACGCGCCGCGACGGGGTGTAGCGATCGCGCCACCGGGTACCGCAGACGGATCGACCGAAGCGTTCGGAGGCTCTCATGTTCCGCGTCAGTGACGTGATGACCAGGCAGGTGGTCTACCTCCCGGCGGAGACCCCGTTGGACGAGGCGGCCCGGGTGATGAAGGAGTCGGACATCGGCGACGTGGTGGTGACCGACGGCGCCACGCTCGCCGGCATGCTGACCGACCGCGACATCGTGGTCCGGGCGGTGGCCGAGCGCGCCGACCCCGGCGCCACCACCATCGGTTCGATCATCACCCGCGAGGTGGTGATGATCGAGCAGCACTGCACGGCCAACGAGGCGGCGGCGCTGATGCGCGAACGCAACATCCGCCGGGTGCTCGTGTGCGACAACGAGCGCAAGCTCGTCGGCATCGTCTCCCTCGGTGACCTCGCCATGCAGCTCGACCCCCAGTCGGCGCTCAGCGACATCAGCGAGGCCGCACCGAACGTGTGACGGGCGGGCCCCGCTCGCGTGACGCGGGGCCCCGCCCGGCACCGCCGGGTGGCGGTGCTCGGCGGCGGATAGCCTCGACCCATGCCCGAGATGCCGACCAAGCTGGCCGAGATCGTCGACGAGTTCGCCGCCGCGCCCCGCGACGTCGTCCTGGAGATGCTGCTGGAGTTCGCCGACGTGATCCCGCCCCTGCCCGAGGGTGTCAACCGGGAGGAGCTGGAGCAGGTCCCCGAGTGCCAGACCGCGTTCTTCCTGCGCGCCGAGGTGAACGCCGACAAGACGGTGAGCACTGTCTTCGACTGCCCGCCGGAGGCGCCCACGACCCGGGCGTTCGCCGGCATCCTCGCCGAAGGGCTGGCCGGGGCGAGCGCCGAGGAGGTGCTCGCCGTACCGGACGACCTCTACCAGCGGATGGGCCTGGCGCAGGCGATCAGCCCGCTGCGCGTTCGCGGCGGCACCGCCATCCTGGCCCGACTCAAGCGCCAGGTCCGGGAACAGATCTCCTGACCCGCGGGTTGTCGCTGGTCATGGACATCGAGATCTACGCCGACGTGGTCTGCCCCTGGTGCTGGATCGGCAAGCGCCGGCTGGAACAGGCTCTGGAGTCGTACGACGGCGAGGTGAACGTCCGGTTCCGGCCGTTCCAGCTGGACCCGACGCCGGTCACCGAGCCGAAGCCGCTGCTGGAGGCGCTCGGCGACAAGTTCGGCGGGCGGGACAAGGCCGAGGGCATGGCCGCGCACGTCACCGGCGTCGCCGCGGGCGCGGGCCTCGAGCTGCGGTTCGACCGGGCGGTGGCCGCGAACACGTTCGACGCGCACCGGCTGGTGCGTTTCGCCACCGAGCACGGGCGTTCCGCCGAGATGGTCGAGCGGCTCTACCGGGCGCACTTCCACGACGGCGTCGACGTCGGCTCGATCGACGCGCTCGTCACGCTGGCCGGCGAGGCCGGGCTGGACGAGGCCGAGGCGCGGCAGTACCTGGAGTCGAACCTGGGACGCCGGGAGGTCGCCGCCGACCTGAGCACCGCCCACCAGCTCGGCGTCTCCAGCGTGCCGACGTTCGTGCTGGCCAGGAAGTACGCGGTCACCGGCGCGCAGGAGCCGGAGACGCTGCTCGCCGCGCTGCGCGAGGTGGCGCAGCGCGAAGCGGCAGCCTGATGTTTCACGTGGAACAAGATCGATGCGGATGAGGACCTAGGCCGGCCGGGCCAGTTCCTCCACCACCCTCGCCCCGGGCAGCGCGCCGAGCGCCGGCCCGGGCAGGGCGATCTTGCTGTGCCGTACACCCGACCCGATGATGACGTGCGGCGTGGCGATCACCCGAGAGTCGACGAGGATCGGCCAGTCCGCCGGCAGGCCGATCGGCGTGATGCCGCCGTATTCCATGCCGCTCAGCTCGACCGCCTCGGCCATCGGCGCGAAGCTCGCCTTGCGAACGTCGAGCAGCTTACGGACCACGCCGTTCACGTCGGCGCGGGTGGTGGCGAGCACGACACAGGCCGCGTACCGGGTCTCGCCGCCGCGCTTGCCGGCGACCACCACGCAGTTCGCCGACTCCTCCAGCCCCACCCCGTACGCCTCGCAGAAGGCAGCGGTGTCGGCCAGGTCGGCGTCGATCGGGGCGACCAGCACGTCGTCCACGTCCACCGGGGCCTCGGCCGGCCACACCTGCACCGCGGCGGCGACCGGCGGGGCGAGCAGGTCGAGCCGCGTCCGGGCCGGCTCCGTCTTCAGCGTCCCCATCATGGCGCGATCCTCGCACCCGCCCGGCGGATCGACCCGCCGGACCCCGCCCGCGCCCTTCAGTTGGGATTGGTGAGGAACGCGTTCTCCTGCGCGAAGTCCCGGCTCTCGGTCGTGGTGAGCTGCCGGCGGCGGAGCGCCTCGGGACGGTTCGCCTCGGCGTCCTCGATGCCGTGCCGGACGCCGACCCGGATCACGCCGTAGAGGAAGACGAAACCGAAGACGTACAGGACCACTGTGGCGACGAAGACCAGCATGCGGTCACCGTAGGCCGGTGCGGACCCGACCGTTTCTCATCTTCCGCCGGTTCCCCCGTACGTGTCAGCGAGGTGGTCGGCCCAGGTCCGGACGCCGGTCGGCGTGGCGGTCGTGGTGAGGCCACCCGCCCGCAACTCCCGCCCGAGCCGGCCGGGGATCCGGACCGGCAGCAGCGGACGGCGTACCCGGCGGGCCGCCAGCCAGGCGCGGGCCGCGTCGTCGTAGCGCAGCACCTCCGGTCCGCCGAAGTCCTCCACCCGGTTCGACGGTCCGGCCAGCAGCAGGACCGCGAGCCGGTCCGCCACCTCACCCGGGTCGACCGGCTGGGCGAGCACCGCCCGGTCCCCGATCACCGGGCCGAGGCGGCTCGCGCCGCGCAGCAACCCGTCCAGGAACTCGGGGAACTGGGTCGCCCGCAACACGCTCCACGGCACCGGCCCGGCGGCCACCACCTGCTCGGCCGCGAGCTTGTGCCGGTAGTAGCCCAACGGCACCCGGTCGACGCCGACGATCGAGACGAAGACCAGGTGACGCACCCCGGCGTGACCTGCGGCCACCGCGAGCCGGCGGGTGCCGAGCACGTCGATGTCGTGGGTGCGCCGCCGCGGCGACGAGGCCAGGTGCAGCACCGCGTCCACCCCGGCGACCGCCTCCGCCAGCCCGGCACCGGTGGCCAGGTCGGCGGTCACCCACTCGACCCCGTCCCCGGTACGCGGCCCGCGGCTCATCGCGCGCAGCGTGAAACCCTCGTCCCGAAGCCTGGGCACCGCCACCCGCCCGAGCCGCCCGGTCGCCCCGGTCACCAGCACCCGCATCGCCACTCCTCCCACACCCGCGCAGCCGCCACACCGCGGCTCCACGATGGGACGGGACGCCGACCCGGATCGTGACAGCCACCCGCTCCCGCCCTTCCACCCCGATCCTGCGCCCCCGAGCGCCGCCCCGACCCCACTGATCGTTGTTGACCAAGGAGTTCGTGTCGGATGGAGGCTCGAAACCTGACCCGAACTCCTTGATCAACGGGGTGGGGGGCGGGGGCTGTCAGGGGGTGGGGCGGAGGACCACCCGGCCGGCCAGCAGCAGGCCCAGCAGGCCGCAGGCGGCTGCCACGGCCAGTGTGGTCGCGAAGCCGGCCGGGCCGGGGGACGCGCCGGCGGCCAGCACCGCGCCGGTGAGCGCCAGCACGGTGGCGGCGGCGAGCGAGTCGCCCAGTTGCAGCGCGGAGCTGTTGCGGCCCTGCTCGGCCGGGGCGGACTGCTCCAGGGTGAGCACCGACAGCGACGGATAGAGCAGGCCCATGCCCAGCCCGGCCACCGACCAGCTCAGCACGGCCGGCAGCACCGGCAGTCCGGGCACCAGCGCTGACGCCACGCCCGCCGTACCGATCGTGATGCAGGCCAGCCCGGCCCGGGGCAGCGTCGCCGCCGAACGGGGTGAGCCGATCCGCCCCTGGATCCACGAGCCCACCGACCAGGACAGCGCCCCGACGGTCAGCACCAGGCCGGCGCCGGTGGGCGAGAAACCGCGCTCCCGGGACAGCATCAGCGGGATCACCACCTCGGCGGCCACGAACGCCGCCGACGCCAGCGCGCGCAGCCCGATCACCGTCGGCAGTCCCCGCGCCGCGCGCAGGAACCCGGCCGGCAGCAGGTGCGGCACGCAGACGAACAGCCCGGCCAGCGCCCCGGCGATCAGGGCGGCGGCGAGCACGCCGCGCTGCTGCCCCCCGTAGTGCAGCAGTGCGGCGCTCGCCCCCGCTCCGCAGGCCCAGCCGATCCGGGCCAGCGCACCCGCCGGCGGGCGGGTCGCCACGGTGGCGGTCAGCGCCCGCAGGCCCGGCTGGACCAGCAGCGCCGCCGGGATCGCCACCGCCGGCACCGCGAGGAACACCCACCGCCAGCCCAGATGTTCCACGATCAGTCCGGCCAGCGCCGGGCCGACCAGCGACGGCACCACCCAGGCCGCGGCGAACGCGGCGAAGATCCGCCGCCGCAACTGCTCCGGGTACGCCTGACCGACGACCACGTACAGCGCCACCGAGACCAGTCCGGACCCGAAGCCCTGGACCACCCGCCCGACGACCAGCACCTCCATGGTCGTGGCGGCGCCGGCCACCACCAGCCCGGCGACGAACCAGACGACCCCGTGCCACATGGCCGGGCGCGGCCCGCGCGCGTCGCACCAGATGCCGGAGGCGACCATCGCCACCACGCCGGAGGCGAACGAACCGCCGAACGCCAGCGCGTACAGGCCGAGCCCGTCGAGGCTGCGCGCCACTGTCGGCATGGCGGTGCCCACCGCCAGCGCCTCGAACGCGAGCAGGGACACCAGGGCGACACTGCCCACGGTCATCGCCCGCAGGCGCGGCGACCAGAGGTCGACGGGTGGGTCAGCCGGTACGGCGGTGGTGCTGGTCATGGCGTTCAGCCTCGGACCTCACCCCCGGTTGAGGTCAACTGTGGCGCGCGTCTCGTCCGGCGGGAACAGCGGGGTGATGCCCGGAAACTTCTGCCGTCGGGGTGGCATGACGGACGCCGCGCCGGGAAGTCGGGCCGCCGGGACGAGACCGGGAGGCGAGATGGCGCTGGGACGGTTCGCCGGCCTCCTGCTGTCTCCTACGGTCGTACCGGAGACCGCCGCGCGTGTCGCGCGTACCGTCGGTTCGGTCCTGCCCACGGACGCCGTGCCGGCCCGGGTCAGCGAGGTGGCGGGCAGCGTCGGTACGGCGGCGGCCCGGCTGGCCCGCCTCACCGGGCTGACCAGCCGCCGCGTGTGGTCGCAGGACGGCCGCCACCACATCGAGGTGCACGGCGTCTGCCAGGACGGCGGCGACCGGCTGGCCCGCCAGGTCGAGGCGGCGCTGGAGTCGATGCCGGGCGTCACCTGGGCGCGGGTCAACGCGCCGTCCGGCCGGGTGGTGGTGGCGACCGGGGATCCGGCACCGAAGCTGCGCGACCTGATCGCCACTGTGGCGCGCGTGGAGCAGACCTGCCCGTACGAGCCGGACCCGGAGATCGAGCCGCCGCAGCCGCCCGAGGACGGACCGCGTACCGCGCGGACGTTCGGCGCGCTGCTGTCCGACGTGCTCGGGTTGAGCATCTCCGCTGCCACCCGTGTCCTGCCGCTCACTCCCATCCCCGCCGAGGTGGCCGGGCTGCTCGGCGCCGTCGACCTGCACCCGAAGCTGCACGCGCTGGCCGGCCTGGGCATCCGCGCCGACCCGCGCGCCGAGGTGCTGTTCCCGCTGGCCGAGGCCGTGGTGCAGGGCCTCACCGGCGGCTGGGCCGGCATCGTGCTGGACGGCGCGCAGCGCGTGGTGCAGTGGGGCGAAAGCGCCGCGCAACTGGCCGCGTGGCGGCGGGCCGAACCGCACCTGACCGGTGACCCGGAGCGGGCTGTGGCGCGGGTGCCGGACGGAGAGCGGCCCTGCCCGGTGCCGGACGGTCAGCCCGAGCGGTACGCCAAGCGCGTGCTCCCGGCCGGCGCGGTCGCCGGGGCGGCGGCGCTGCCGGTGCTGGGACCGAAGCGGGCCGCCGCGCTGGCGCTGTCCTCGCTGCCGAAGGCGCCCGGCTCCGGCCGCGAGGGGTACGGCGCCCAGCTCGGCCGGATGCTCGCCCGGCGCGGCGTGATCGCGATGGACCGCAGTGTGCTGCGGGAGCTGGACCGGATCGACACGGTGGTGCTCGACGCGGCGGTGCTCGGCTCGGACCGGGGTGTCCTGGCCGACCTCGCGCCGCTGGCCGACGCCGACACCGGGCAGGTCGCCGCCCGGGCGTTCGCGTTGTTCGACCCGGCCGCGCCGGACGCGGTACGCGCCGCCGACGGCTGGCGGATCGGCCCGCTGGACCGCCTCGGCGCCGACGATCCCGGGGACACCCCGGACAGCGCCCGGCTGCGCGCCGACGGTGGACGGCTGCTCGGGCTCGCCGAGAACGGCCGGCTCGCCGCCGTCCTGCGGGTCGAGCCGGAGCCCGCGCCGGGCGTGGACGCGCTGGCGTCGGCCGCCCGCCAGGCGGGCCTGCGGCTCGTGGTGGGCGGCGCGGACGACGGCCGGTACGACTTCGCGGATCTGCTCGTACCCGGTGGTGCCCGGCTCGCCGACGCGGTGCACGACCTGCAACGCGAGGGCGCGGTGGTGATGGTGGTCTCCGGTGAGCGGTCGGCACTAGCCGCCTCGGACTGCGGCCTCGGCGTGTACGGCCCGGACGACCTGCCGCCGTGGGGCGCGCACCTGCTGGTCGGTGACGACCTGCGGGTACCGGCGCTGCTCGTCGACGCCGCCGGGGTGGCCCGCCGGATGACCGCGCAGAACGTCCGGATCGCGATGGCCGGCAGCGGGCTCGGCGCGCTCGCCGCGTTCACCGCCGACCGGCGACGGCTGCCCCGCCCGACCCTGGCGGCGGTGAACGGCGCGGCGGCGCTCGCGTTCGCGCACGGCGTGGTCCGGGCGCACCGGCTGCCGGACCGGACCGGCGCACCGATGCCCGCGCTCACCGCCTGGCACCTGATGCCGGCGCAGACCGTCCTGGAACAGCTCGCCACCGACCCGTCCGGGCTGACCGAGGAGGAGGCGGCCCGCCGGCGGCGCGTCGAGGTCGGTGACGAGCACGGCCCGGCCGGGCTGCTTCGCTCGTTCGTCGAGGAGCTGTCCAACCCGCTCACCCCGGTGCTGGCCGCCGGTGCGGTGCTCTCAGCCGCGTTCGGCTCGCTGGTCGACGCCGCACTGGTCGGCGGTGTGGTGGGCGGGTCCGCGCTGGTCGGCGCCGTGCACCAGCGCAACACCGAACGCTCCCTGGCCGAGCTGCTGTCCCGCTCGGCGGTCACCGCCCGGGTGCTGCGCGACGGCGCCGAGCGGGTGGTCCCCGCCGAGGAGTTGGTACGCGGCGACGTGATCACGGTCAGTTCCGGGGACGCCGTACCGGCCGACTGCCGGGTGCTGACGAGCGACGGGCTGGAGGCGGACGAGTCGTCGTTGACCGGCGAGTCGCTGCCGGTGGCGAAGAGTCCGGAACCGGTGGTGGCGGCGGCCGTCGCCGAACGGCACTCGATGGTGTTCGAGGGCACCACTGTGGCCGCCGGGCACGGCACCGCGGTGGTGGTGGCGACCGGCGCGGAGACCGAGGCCGGGCGGAGTCTCGCGATGGCCCGGCAGGCCCCGCCGGCCAGTGGCGTGGAGGCGCGACTGGGCAAGTTGACGAGCAGCGCCGTACCCCTGGCGGCTGCCTCGGCGATCGCTGTCGCCGGGGCGGGGCTGCTTCGGGGCGTACCCCTTGCCGAGACGGCGGCGACCGCCGCGAACCTGGCCGTGGCGTCGGTGCCGGAGGGGTTGCCGTTCCTGGTCAGTGCCGCGCAGTTGGCGGCGGCGCGGCGGCTGGCCGAGCACGGCGCCCTGGTCCGCAACCCCCGGACCATCGAGGCGCTGGGCCGGGTCGACGTGCTCTGCTTCGACAAGACCGGCACGCTCACCGAGGGGAAGTTGCTGCTGGCCGGGGTGGGTACCGGTGACGGCCGGTACGCCGTGCTGGACGAACTGGACGAGCCGCTCCGGTCGACGCTGGCCGCCGCCGTGCGGGCCACCCCGGCCGCTGACGACCCGGACGAGTTGCCGCAGCAGACCGACCGGGCGGTGCGCCACGGCGCGGACGCCGCCGGGGTGGACGAGCGGACCGCTGCGGCGGGCTGGACCGCCACGGCCGGGATGCCGTTCGAGCCGTCCCGGGGCTACAGCGCCTTCGTCGGGCGCGCCGCCGACGGGCTGCTGCTGAGCGTGAAGGGCGCCCCCGAGTCGGTGCTGCCGCGCTGCGCGTCCCGGCGCACCGCCCAGGGTGACCGTCCGTTGGACGCGGCCGGTCGCGAGGAGGTGCAGGCCATGCTGGCCGGGCGGGCCGGTGCCGGGCACCGCATCCTCGCCGTGGCCGAGTGCCGGGTCTCCACCGAGCAGATCAGCGACGAGCAGGTGAACGGGCTGGTCTTCGTGGGTTTCCTGACGCTCGCCGACGGGGTGCGGGACAGCGCCCGGCCGGCGGTGGCCCGGATCCGGGCCGCGGGCGTGCACACCGTCATGATCACCGGCGACCACCCGGCCACGGCCGAGGCGATCGCCGCCACGATCAGCCCGGACGACGGCGGCCAGCGCGTCGTCACCGCCACGGACCTGGACCGGCTGGACGACGCCGCGCTCGCCGAGCGCCTGATGGCCACCGACGTGGTGGCGCGCTGCACGCCCGCGCACAAGGTACGGATAATCCAGGCGTTGCAGCGCCAGGACCGCACCGTCGCGATGACCGGTGACGGCGCCAACGACGCGCCGGCGATCCGGCTGGCAGACGTCGGCATCGCGCTCGGTCAGCGGGGCACTCCCGCCGCCCGCGCCGCCGCCGACCTGGTGGTCACCGACGACCGGCTGGAGACGATCATCGCCACGCTGGTCGAGGGACGCGCCATGTGGTCGTCCGTCCGGCACGCGCTGAGCATCCTGGTCGGCGGCAACCTCGGTGAGATCGCGTTCAGCGTGCTCAGCGCCGCCGCGACCGGCCGGTCCGCCCTGGGCGGCCGGCAACTCCTCCTGGTCAACCTGCTCACCGACCTGGCGCCGGCGCTCGCCATCGCGGTCCGCCCGCCGGCCGACGACAGCGCCGACCACCTGCTGCGGGAAGGCCCGGACTCCTCGCTCGGCGTCACCATGACCCGGGAGATCGGGCTGCGCGCGGCGGCGACCACGCTGGGCGCGACCGCCGGCTGGACGATCGCCAGGTGGACCGGCACACAGCGACGCGCCAGCACCGTCGCGCTCGCCTCGCTGATCGGCACCCAGCTCGGGCAGACCGTGCTGGCCGGCGGCACCAGCCCCAGCGTGCTCGCCGCCACCGCCGCGTCGGTGGGCGTGCTCGTGGCGGTGGTGCAGACGCCTGGTGTCAGCCACTTCTTCGGCTGCACCCCGCTCGGCCCGGTGGGCTGGACCATCGCCACCGGCTCGGCGCTCGGCGCGACGTTCGCCAACGGTGCGCTGACCAAGCTGGTCGACCGCCTGCCGCAGCCCGGTTCTTAGTGCCAGGTGGCGGCGGCCCGGCGCAGCCTGTCGTTTATCGCGCGGCCCACGCCGGTCTCCGGCACCGGCTCGGCGACGATCTCGGTCACCCCTGCTGCGTCGAGCCGGTGCAGCGCGTCGAACAGGCGCGCCGCCGCCGCCGTCACGTCGCCGTCCGGCGACAGCACCTCCACCGCCGCCCAGTCGCCGTCCGCCGGTGGCTCCCGGAAGGCCAGGAAGCCCCGCCGGCCGCCGCCGGGCTCGGTCGCCGCGCCCAACCGCAAGGGGGTACGCGGGGCGTAGTGCGCGGCGAGCGTCCCGGGCGCGACCGGCTGACCGGAGCTGCCCTGGCGCACCTCGACCGGGCCGACCGCCTCGACGATCGCCTCGACCGGCAGCGCGCCCAGCCGCAGCACCACCGGCCGGTCGCCGCGCGCGTCCACGATCGTCGACTCGATGCCGCACCGGGTGGGCCCGCCGTCGAGCACCAGGTCCACCGCGCCACCCAGCCCGGCCACCACGTGCTCGGCCCGGGTGGGGCTGAGCTGGCCGAACCGGTTCGCGCTCGGCGCCGCCACCGGCACGCCGGCCGCCGCGATCAGCGCCCGCGCCGACGGTTCGTCCGGTACGCGTACCGCCATCGTGTCCAGGCCGGAGGTGACGATCGGCGGGATGATCTCCGGCCGGTCCACGATCAGGGTGAGCGGGCCCGGCCAGAACCGCTTCGCCAGCTCGGCCACCGCCGCGGGCACCTCGCCCACGAGCGCGGCCAGGTCGGCGGCGTCGGCCAGGTGGCTGATCAGCGGGTCGAAGCTGGGCCGGGCCTTCGCCTCGAAGATCCGGGCGGCGGCCCGGGCGTCGAGCGCGTTGGCGCCCAGCCCGTAGACCGTCTCGGTGGGGAAGGCGACCAGCCCGCCGGCGCGCAGGACGGCGGCTGCCTCGTCGATGCCGCGCTCGGCCGGCAGGACGCGCGGGGATCCGGTGCTCACGCTTCCGACGCTAGCCTGCCCGGTTCGCCGCACCGGCAAGACCCTGCCGTCGCGTGGCGGGGCCGTCAGTCGCGCCTGTCGGTGGCGGGGTCCGTGTCCGGCAGCGTGGGCGCGTCGGTGGGGTAGAGGCCGGCGGCGAAGCCGTACACCTGGTCGCCGGCGCGGGGGATCTGCGCGAACCGCCGGGCCAGCGCCTGCACCTCCGCCCAGAACTCGCGGACGTCCTCGATCGGGATGCGCGCGTGCACGAGGGTGCACCGCAGCTCGTCGGCGGCGTGTGCGGCAGCCGCTTCGGCTGCCGCCTCGGCGAGCCCGTTGATCCGGGACACCACCTGCTTGTCCTCGGCCCGGCTGAGCGCGCCGACGTAGTAGGTGCGGGCCACCCGCCCGTAGAACCGCTCCTCGATGGCGCGTACGCGGCGGGTCCGCACCACGCGCAGCAGACCGGCGTCCACCAGCTGGTTCACGTGGTACGCCACGCTGCTCTTCGGCCGGTCGACCGCGCGGGCCATCTCGTTCACGGTGGCGGCACGCTCCAGGAGCAGTTCGAGCAGCGTGCTCCGCAGCGGGTCGGCGAGCGCACGCAACTGCTCCGGAGCGGTGACCACAAGTAGGTCGTCGAGGTCGTAGTCCGGGATTCGCTCATTGACCGACATTTCTCGACCGTTCTAAGATTCTGGTTCGTTCGATAACTCTGGTCTGACAACTCAGGAGTGTAGTGATGGCCGAGATCGTGCTCTTCCACCACATTCAAGGGCTCACGGACGGCGTCCGCGCGCTCGCCGACTCCCTCCGGTCCGGCGGGCACACCGTCCACGTCCCCGACTTCTTCGACGGCGAACGGCCGGCCACCATCTCCGACGGCGCCGCGCTGATCAAGCGGATCGGCGGCGACGTCCTCGACCAGCGCGCCGACGCGTACGTCGCCGGCCTGCCCGCCGGCCTCGTCTACGCGGGCGTCTCCTGGGGCGCCGCCATCGCCCAGCGGCTCGCCCAGACCCGGGCCGGCGCCCGGGCCGCCCTGCTCTACGAGGCCTGCCTGCCGGTGACCGGCGAATGGGCGATCGGCCCCTGGCCCGACGGGGTGGCGGTGCAGGTGCACGGCATGGAACAGGACCCGTTCTTCGGGCTCGAAGGCGACGTGGACGCCGCGCGCGAGCTGGTGTCGATCGTCGGTCCCGAACGCGGCGAGCTGTACGTCTACCCCGGCGACCGGCACCTGTTCACCGACAGTTCGCTGCCCTCGTACGACGCCGAGGCCACAGCGCTGGTGGTGAGCCGCAGCCGCGAGCTGCTCGACCGGCTCGGCTGACGCCTACTCGTCACCGCGCAGCCGCGCCAACGCCGCCGCGTACTCGGCGTCGGTCAGCACTCCACGCTCGTACTGCCTGGTCAACGCGTGGATGTCACGCCGCTTCGCGGCGCTCGGAGCGGGTCGCCGAATCTGCTCCGGCGGATCCGGACGGTCGGCGCGGACCGGATCCGGCGCCGGGCTCGCCGGCGCGCGCTGCTCCGCCGGCCGGGCGTCGCGGTGGCACTCCCGCAGGGTCGCGAGGATCTCGTCGTAGTGCTCCGGCCAGGTGACCAGCCGGGTCAGCTCCAGGCGGAACGGCCGGACGATGGCGCCGGACTGGATCGGCGTCTGCACCGGCTCGCCGTCGATCCGCTCGATGACGATCGCGTCGCGTCCCATGTCCAGACCCGCTATCGAAGCCGTACCGCTGTGGATCTCCACGACCGACGCCCACGGCACTGTGGTCGTGCGGAGCAGCGAGCGCGAGCGTACGCCGACGGGGCTCACCCAAACGCCGAGCATCGCGCGGCGGACCGCGACGGCGAGGACGCCGGCGTTCCACACTCCGAGGAACACCGCCTCCCGTTCCAGGAAACTGCCGCTGCGGATCCCGAACACGATGAGCACGAAGAAGCCGACCGCCAGCCCCGCCACGACCATGGAGTCGGAGGTGGCCAGGTCCAGCGAGTACGGGCGCCGCCACACCGTCATGCCGCCAGGGTGACCGATCGTGTCCAGCGGTTCCGCGCGGAGTCAACGCCCGGCTACCGGTACTGTGCGATCTGGATCAGGTTGCCGCAGGTGTCGTCGAACACCGCTGTGATCACCGGGCCCATGTCGACCGGCTCCTGGGTGAACAGCACGCCGAGGCCCCGCAGCCGGTCGTGCTCGGCGGCCACGTCGTCCACCGCGAACTGCGTCAGCGGGATGCCGTCGGCCGCGAGCGCCTCCTTGAACGCCTTGGCGGCCGGGTGCGCGTCGGGTTCCAGCAGCAGCTCGACACCGTCCGGGGCGTCCGGCGAGACCACGGTCAGCCAGCGGTACTCCCCGGTCGGCACGTCTGTCTTCTTCACGAAGCCCAGCACCTCGGTGTAGAAGCGCAGGGCCTTCTCCTGGTCGTCGACGTACACGCTGGTGAGGTTGATTCTCATGGGTTCTCCTGAGTGGGTGCGTCGGACCTGAGCCATCGCTCGGTGATGGACCGCAGCGGCCGGGTGTCGAGGTGGTGGAACTTGTAGCGGCCCTGCCGCCGCGTGACGATCAGGCCGGCGGCCTCCAGGACGTCGAGGTGCTGGGAGATCGCCTGCCGGGACGAACCGACCTGGTGCTTCGTGGCCAGCCGGCCACAGATCTCGAACAGGGTCTGACCATCGCGCTCGGTCAGCTCGTCGAGGATCAGGCGGCGGGTGGGATCGGCCAGCGCCTGGTAAAGATCGCCCACGTCACCCACCATAGGCAAGTAACGGCTTGCCTATCAAGGGGTTGCCGCAATCGGAGGACGTCATGCCCGGATACATCCTCACCGGCGCTCCCGGCTCCGGTAAGACAGCGATCCTGCGCCACCTGGAGATCGACGGCCATCCCGTCGTGGAAGAGGCCGCGACCGACGTGATCGCGCTGCGTCAGGCGCTCGGGCGACCCGAGCCGTGGCGTGAACCGGACTTCGCCGAGCGGGTGCTGGATCTCCAGCGGAGGCGTCGGCGCCGAGCCGAGACGTTCGGCGGCGACGTGGTGTTCCACGACCGCTCACCGGTCTGCACGCTCGCGTTGTGCCGCCACCTGGGGTTGACGCCGCCGTCCGCCCTGCTCGACGAGATCGCGGGCATGACCGCGGAACGGACCGTCTTCTTCGTCCGGAATCAGGGCTTCGTCGAGGCGACCGCGGCCCGGCGGATCAGCTTCGAGGAGTCGCTCGTCTTCGAGCGGGTCCACGAACTGACGTACCGCGAGGCGGGGTTCGACCTCGTCGACGTGCCGGCGGGACCGCTCGCGACCCGGGTGGCGGCGATAAAGCAGACGGTCGATCGACTGCGCGCGGCTAGGGTGCGGACATGACCTTCCGCGTTGTCTCGCCGCCACCGGTCACCCGGTAACGACGCCGTTCACCGAACCCGGCTCCCGCACCCAGAGCCCGGGTCCGTTCGCGGTGCCCGGGCGGCGACGACAACGGAGAAATCACGTGCGCACGATTGTGCCCCCGACCGTGGGGCGAGGAACCCTGTACATCCTCATGGCGGCGATCGCCTGGGGCACCGGCGGCGCCGCGGCAGCCGTCCTCTACGACACCAGCGGATTGGGCCCGGTCGCCGTCTCGTTCTGGCGGTTCGCCGGCGGCGTCCTGCTGCTCGCCGCCGGCCACCTGACACTGCGGCGACCGTCCGGCTTCGTCCACGCTCCGTCGCGCCACCGGTGGCGGCAGGTCGTGACGACGGGCGTGGGTCTGGCCGTCTACCAGACGGCGTACTTCGCCGCAGTGGGGTACGCCGGCCTGGCCGTCGCCACCATGGTCACCCTCGGCGCCGGGCCGATCCTCATCGCCCTCGGCTCCCGCCTGACCCTCGGCGAGCGACTCGGCCGGGCGGGCGGAGTCGCCGTCGCGACAGCACTCGTCGGTCTGGTCCTGCTGCTGGGCGGTGGTAGCGCCGGCAGCGCCCCGGCACCGGCGCTGGGCCTGGCCTGCGCGCTGCTGTCCGCGGGCGGGTACGCAGCCGTCACCGTGCTCAACCGGAAGCTCGGCCGGGACGGCGGCGGGCAGACGTCGCTCCTGGGCGGATTCGCCGTCGGGATGATCTGCCTGCTGCCCCTGGCCCTGCTCGAAGGGATCCTGTCCACATCCGGTGACACCCGCCGGACGGTGGGCCTGCTCGCCTTCCTCGCCGTGGCGCCCACCGCCGTGGCGTACACCCTGTTCTTCGCCGGTCTGGCCTCGGTCCGGGCGACCACCGCGTCGGTCATCGCGCTCGTCGAGCCGGTGACCGCGGCGCTCATCGCGGTGCTGCTGCTGGACGAACGGCTCACCGTGACCGCCGTTCTCGGGTCGGCCGTGCTGCTCGCCGCGGTTGTCGCGCTGATGCTCGGCGAACCCGGACCGGCGCCGTCATCGACTGCGGTGCGCAGGGACCGTGACGCCGACGCACGGAACCGCCGCCGGCCTCGACGAGCGGGTCCATAATCCGGATCACGTTCTGTACCGATCGGTAAGTCACCCCCGGACCCCGACAACCGACCAGTCCCTCTACGAGCGGGGCGCCATCGGCGAGATACGCGACGACGCCGGCAGTCCGCTCTACCCCGCCGGTCTCACCGAGTTGCTCCACGAAGAAATCCGTTGTCGTCGGTCGTGCCGTACGCCGACCATGGCCGCTGTGAGCCGAAGCCTCCGAACGGACCCCCGATCCCGCCAGGCGCTTCGGCGCGCGCCCCGGCTCGACCGGGTGCGGATCCACGTTCACGCACCGCGACCCGGATTCGCGCACCCGGCAGGCGGACGAGACGTTCGCGACGTGCTGGAAGCCATCGGACCCTGGGCGTGGTACGGGTTGCGCGCCGTCGAGCTGCGGCAGACCGAGGACCTCCGGCCCGGATTCGTCGTCTACGGCAGGACCCGGGTGCCAGGCGAGATCTTCCTGTACGAGCAACCGCTATCGGAAACCGTATCGTTGCGCGACTTCATGCGATTCGACGTGCTGCTGCACGAGCTCGGACATCACGTGCTCCAACACCGCAGCCGAAAGGTCGGACGCATACAACGCCGATCAGATCATGAACGGTTCGCCGAAGCCTTCGCCGAGCGATGGAAGCCGAGTGTCCAGGCTGTACTCGAAACAGTCGCTGATGATCAGGCGACGTGATGTGGTGGAGCCCAGGGGACTCGAACCCCTAACCCCTGCCTTGCAAAGGCAGTGCTCTGCCAGTTGAGCTAGGGCCCCGTGACGGCGTCAGCGCAGGTCGGGCGCCGTGGTCGCCTCGTGCCACAGGGCGCGCTCGTCGTTCGAGGCCTTGACCTTCTTGGCCACGACGGCGGCCACACCGACGATGCCGGCCAGGATCAGGAGCTTCTTGAACATGTGCTTGACCCCTCGCGCTCGACTGTCGTCGGACGATGTGCGGTGGGGCTAGCTGGAATCGAACCAGCGACCTCAGAGTTATCAGCTCTGCGCTCTAACCGACTGAGCTATAGCCCCGCGTAGCGACGAGCTAGGTTAACCCATCGCCTCCACCGCGCCCAAATCGGGGGTACGTAGTGGAAGCGCCCGCGCCATCTCGAACCTACCCGGACGTACGACGCCGGGGCGACCGCTTTACGCGGTGCCCCGGCGTCGGTCGATCAGTCCCGCTCGGCGAGCGTCAGCTCGATGCCGCCGACCAGGTCGGCGCAGACGTTGTAGACGAACGCGCTGAGCGTCGCCAGCGCGGTGAACAGCACGACGTTCACCAGGCCGATCAGCGACGACGTCAGGATCACGCCCTTCGCGGTGATCCGGAAGCCACCGCCGCCCTGGCCGCCACCGGCGTTCACCAGGTCGGTCAGGCTGTCGTTGACGCTCTTGAACACACCCATCGCGTCGAGCGCCAGGTAGAGCACCGACGTCGCCACGACGACCACGATGAAGAGCACCACGGACACCGCGAAGGCGAACTTCATCACCGACCACGGGTCGATCCGCTTCAGGTTCAGCCGGGCCCGTCGCGGTCCGCGCGACGCGGCCGAGCTGACCGAGGTACGCGCGGCGCGTACCGCCTCACCCACGCGCGCGGCGCCGACTGCCGCCGCGCCGCTGATGCCCGGCGGCAGGCCGCCGCCGTTCGCGGGCCGGGACTGGGCGTTCGCGGCGCCGCCCGGGCGCGAGCCGTCGGGCGACGCCTTCGGGGCGGTACCCAGGCCGGCGCCGATCCGCGGCTGCGTGCCGGTCGTACCGGTGGAAGCCCGGCCGGCGGCCGACGGCGCCTTGATCGGCTGGGTGCTCGTGGCGTTCGTGGGCTTGCCGGCCGGGGCGGCCAGACCGTCGGCCGACGTCGGCGCGTCGACCTTGGTCTCGGCCGAGTCCCGGGAACCGGAGTCCTCGGCCGGCTTGTCCGGAGGCGGGGTCATGCCGGGAGCCCGGGTGAACTTCGGGGCAGGCGCGTCGGCGGGAACCGTGGCCCGGCCCACAGCCGCGCGGCCGGTCGCTGGTGTGCCGCCCTGCGCGGCCTCCTCGTCGACCGGAGTGGCCGAGGTCCCCTTGTTCCCCGACTTCGCCTGTGTCTCCGTCATCAACTAGTCCTGTTCGTCAGGCTCGTCGGCATTGCGAGCAATCGCCACGATAGTCACGCCGTCCGGGAGGTCCATCAGCTTGACTCCCATTGTGTTCCGGTCACGCGTACGGCGTACAGGCTTCACCGGAGTCCGGATGACGCCGCCGTTGCTCGTGATGGCGAACAGCTCGTCCTCCGGATCGATCACGACCGCGCCGACCAGGCCACCGCGTCGCTCGGTGATCTTCGCGGTCAGCACGCCCTTACCTCCCCGGCCCTGGACCGGGTATTCCTCGATCGGGGTACGTTTCGCGTAACCCCCGTTCGTCGCGACCAGAACGTCCAGACCCTCTCGCACCACCTCGACCGCGAGCAACTCGTCCTCGCCGCTGAAGCGCATGCCGATCACCCCGGAAGTCGCCCGGCCCATCGGGCGCAGCGCCTCGTCGGTGGCGTTGAAGCGGATCGCCTGGGCGTTCTTCGACACGAGCAGCAGGTCGTCCTCCGGAGCGACCAGGACCGCACCGACCAGTTCGTCCTCATCGCGCAGGTTGACCGCGATGATGCCGCCGGAACGGTTGGAGTCGAACTCCTCGAGCCGCGTCTTCTTCACCAGGCCGTTCTTCGTGGCCAGTACCAGGTAGGGGGCCACCTGGTAGTTCGGGATTTCAATGATCTGCGCGATCTGCTCGTCGGGCTGGAACGCGAGCAGATTGGCCACGTGCTGGCCCTTGGCCACCCTACTGGCCTCGGGAAGCTCGTACGCCTTCGCCCGGTAGACCCGACCCTTGTTCGTGAAGAACAGGATCCAGTCGTGGGTAGAGCATACGAAGAAGTGGCTGACAATGTCGTCCTGGCGGAGCGTCGCCCCGCTGACGCCCTTCCCGCCGCGCCGCTGCGACCGGTAGAGATCGACCTTGGTCCGCTTGGCGTACCCGGTGCGCGTGATCGTCACCACCACGTCCTCGCGGGCGATGAGGTCCTCCATCGAGACCTCGCCGTCGAACGGGACGATCTTCGTGCGCCGCTCGTCGCCCCACTTCGCGACGATCTCGCCCAGCTCCTCCGAGACGATCCGCCGCTGCCGCTCCGGCTTGGCCAGGATGTCCTTGAGGTCGGCGATCTCCACTTCGAGCTTCGCCAGGTCGTCCAGGATGCGCTGCCGCTCCAGGGCGGCCAGCCGGCGCAGCTGCATGTCCAGGATCGCGGTCGCCTGGACCTCGTCGATGTCCAGCAGCCGGATCAGGCCCTGCCGGGCGTCCTCGACGGTGGGCGAGCGCCGGATCAGGGCGATCACCTCGTCCAGCGCGTCCAGCGCCTTGGACAGACCGCGCAGGATGTGTGCCCGCTCCTCGGCCTTGCGCAGCCGGAACGCGGTCCGCCGCCGGATCACCTCGATCTGGTGCTCGACGTAGTAGCGGATGAACTGGGCCAGGTTGAGCGTGCGCGGCACGCCGTCGACGAGCGCCAGCATGTTGGCGCCGAACGTCTCCTGGAGCTGGGTGTGCTTGTAGAGGTTGTTCAGCACCACCTTGGCGACCGCGTCGCGCTTGAGCACGAGCACGATCCGCATGCCGGTACGCCCGGAGGACTCGTCGCGGATGTCGGCGATGCCGGCGAGCTTGCCCTCCTTGATCAGCTCGGCGATGCGCTCGGCGAGGTTGTCCGGGTTGACCTGGTACGGCAGCTCGCTGACCACGAGCGCCGGCCGGCCCCGCTTGTCCTCCTCGACCTCGACCACGGCGCGCATCCGGATCGAGCCGCGCCCGGTCCGGTACGCGTCCTGGATGCCCGCCTGGCCGACGATCAGGCCGTGGGTCGGGAAGTCCGGGCCCTTGACGATCTCCAGCAGGGCTTCCAGCGTGGTGGCCTCGTCGGCCTCCGGGTGCTCCAGGCACCACTGCACCGCCGCGCCGATCTCGCGCAGGTTGTGTGGCGGGATCTTGGTGGCCATGCCGACCGCGATGCCCTCGGAGCCGTTGATCAGCAGGTTCGGGATACGCGACGGCAGGATGGTGGGCTCCTTGGCCCGGCCGTCGTAGTTGTCCTGCAGGTCAACGGTGTCCTCGTCGATGTCCCGCAGCATCTCCATCGCCAGCGGGTCGAGCTTGCATTCTGTATATCTCATGGCCGCAGCCGGATCATTACCCGGCGAGCCGAAGTTGCCGTTGCCGTCGACCAGCGGGTAGCGCAGCGACCACGGCTGCGCCATCCGGACCAACGCGTCGTAGATGGCCGAGTCGCCGTGCGGGTGGAACTGGCCCATCACGTCGCCGACGACGCGGGAGCACTTCACGTACCCGCGGTCCGGCCGGTAGCCGGAGTCGAACATGGCGTAGAGGATCTTGCGGTGGACCGGCTTGAGCCCGTCCCGGACGTCCGGCAGGGCCCGCCCGACGATGACGCTCATCGCGTAGTCGAGGTACGAGCGCTGCATCTCGACCTCGAGGCCGACCGGCTCGATCCGGTCGTGCTGGACGACCGCGGCCAGTGTCTCCGGGGTCTCCGGCTCGTTCGGGGTGGACTCGGGAGTATCGGTCACTGTTAACCCTTATCAGACTCTTCAGTCGTGGTCTCGCTGTGGATAACGGCTGTGGAAAGCGTTCAGGCTGTGGATAACTCTGTGGACTCCCGGGCCGGCCGGTGGATGTCCGGCCGGCCCGGGTGGGTCCGTCAGATGTCCAGGAACCGCACGTCCTTGGCGTTGCGCTGGATGAACGACCGGCGGGCCTCGACGTCCTCGCCCATCAGGACGCTGAACAGCTCGTCCGCGGTTGCGGCGTCGTCGAGCGTGACCTGGCGCAGCGTACGCGTGGCCGGGTTCATCGTGGTCTCCCACAGCTCGGGGTAGTTCATCTCGCCGAGACCCTTGAACCGCTGGATGTCGTCCGGGCGGGCGTTGGGCTTCTTCTGCTGGCGCAGGGCGATCAGCCCGTCGCGCTCGCGGTCCGAGTACGCGTACTGGGCGTCGTCGCCCTTCTTGTTCCACTTGATCTTGTAGAGCGGCGGCGCGGCCAGGTAGACGTGGCCCAGCTCGACCAGCGGCCGCATGAAGCGGAACAGCAGGGTGAGCAGCAGCGTCTGGATGTGCTGGCCGTCGACGTCGGCGTCGGCCATCAGCACGATCTTGTGGTAGCGCAGCTTCTCGATGTCGAAGTCGTCGTGGATGCCGGTGCCGAGCGCGGTGATCAGTGCCTGCACCTCGTTGTTCTTCAGCACCCGGTCGATCCGGGCCTTCTCCACGTTGAGGATCTTGCCGCGGATCGGCAGGATCGCCTGGACGCGCGGGTCGCGGCCCTGCTTGGCCGAGCCGCCGGCCGAGTCGCCCTCGACGATGAAGACCTCGGACTCGCGCGGGTCGGTGGACTGGCAGTCGGCCAGCTTGCCGGGCATCGAGCCGGACTCCAGCAGCGACTTGCGCCGGGCGAGCTTGCGCGCCTGCTGGGCGGCGATCCGGGCCCGCGCCGCCTGGGACGCCTTCTGAATGATGATCTTCGCCTCGGCCGGGTTGCGGTCGAACCAGTCGACGAGCGACTCGTTGCAGACCCGCTGCACGAAGCCCTTGACCGGGGTGTTGCCCAGCTTGGTCTTGGTCTGACCCTCGAACTGCGGGTCGGTGAGCTTGACCGAGATGATCGCGGCCAGACCCTCGCGGATGTCCTCACCCGAGAGGCGCTCGTCGCCCTTGAGCAGCTTCTTCTCGGCGCCGTAGCGGTTGACGACGCTCGTCAGCGCGGCCCGGAAGCCCTCCTCGTGGGTGCCGCCCTCGTGGGTGTTGATGTTGTTGGCGAAGGTGTAGACCGACTCGCCGTACGACTCGTTCCACTGCATGGCGATCTCGACCGACATGCCCGTCTCCTCGGCGCCGAACTCGACCACCGTCTTGTGGATCGGGCTCTTGGAGGCGTTGAGGTGCCGGACGAAGTCGGCGATGCCGCCCTCGTAGTGGAAGGTGACCTCGCGGGTCTTGCCGTCCTCGTCCTCCGGGACCCGCTCGTCGAGCAGGTGGATGGTGAGACCCCGGGTCAGGAAGGCCATCTCCTGGAGGCGCCGGTAGATGGTGTGGAAGTCGAAGTCGACTGTCTCGAAGACGTCCGGGTCGGGCCAGAAGGAGACGGCCGAACCGGTGCGGTCGGTCTCCTCACCCTTCTCCAGCGGCGTCGGCTTGGAGTGGTGGTACTGCTGCCGCCAGACGAAGCCGTCCTTGTGGATCTCCACGGCCATCCGGGTGGACAGCGCGTTCACCACGGAGACGCCGACGCCGTGCAGGCCGCCGGAGACGGCGTACGCCTTGCCGTCGAACTTGCCGCCCGCGTGCAGCACGGTCAGGGCGACCTCGACACCCGGCTTCTTCAGCTTGGGGTGCAGGTCGACCGGGAAGCCACGGCCGTTGTCGGTCACCCGGACACCGCCGTCGGCCAGCAGCACCACGTCGATGGTGTCGCAGTGCCCGGCCAGCGCCTCGTCCACCGCATTGTCGACGACCTCCCACACCAGGTGGTGCAGACCGCGCTCGCCGGTGGACCCGATGTACATACCGGGCCGCTTCCGGACCGCTTCCAGGCCCTCGAGCACGGTGATCGACTCGGCACCGTACTTCTTGTTGTCCTCCGCTGCCACGCTCGGCCACTTTCTCGCACCGGCCGCGCACGGGCGCGGGGGCGCGGGTTCGGCGGACAGGACGCGACGTCGGCGCGCATGGTCCGCCCCTGGGGTCGCCAGGCTCGGATCATGTGCGCCGGGCGCCGCGGTTGCCCGCGGATCGCGATCGGCTCGGACCTGATACGGGACTATGATCGAGGGCTCATGCGGGCCCCTGTCCGTCGCTCCGTCTCGGGTCTTTCGTCTCGCCCTCAATCTTACTGTGCGGAGCCGACCAAACCGCCACTCGGCACCCTCTCCGGGGCGGCTGAGAATGCCGTAGCCGGACGAACCGCATCGCCCACGACTCCCCCTACACGCCAACGGGCCGGTACCGCGCCACCGGCCACCGTGAGCCGTGACGATCATCCGACCGGTGATCGGCGGGTGCCCCGACCGGGGGTCGCGGCCGGGCCCGGCGTGCCGTAGCTTTTGCGGCGCCGCCGTTGCGGTCTTGATCTTTTGCGCCCGGAACCGGGACGATCGTCGGAGATGGTCCGAAAACGCTTGGTGAGAGGTGACGCCAGATGGGGCTGGACAACGTCGCGGTGCACTGGCCGCGGACCGGCCGCTTCTACGACCCGGTCGCGCCGGCTGAGTTCGTGGACTTCGGCGAGATCGTGGACATGCCCCGGATCTCCGCGCCGACCGCGGCGCTCGCCGAGCTGATCGCGAAGACCGGCACGGTACGCGCGACCGCGTACACCGAATTGGTCGACCTGATCCTCGGGCTGGAGAATGTGCTCTACGCCACGGAGAACGCGGTCGAGGACGAGGACCCGGTGATCGACCCGGACGGCTGCTCCTGGATCGCCGAGGGCGTGGAGAAGTTCGTCGCCCGGCACCGGCCGTACGGCGAGCCGGTCACGTTCGAGTCGGTGAGCGAGGTGCTGCGCGCGCTACTCGGTGACGGCCGGCTGGCCGAGCAGCAGCTCCGCTGGCTGGACAGCCGCCTCGACCGGCTGCGGGACGACAGCGGCGACCCGCCGCAGTGGAACTTCACCTGCGCCGAGCTGAGCGTGCTGGCGGCCTTCTACCGGCGCTGCGCGGAGCGGGGTTTCGCGGTCTACGCCGACGCCTGACCGGGCGCCGCAGCGCCGGGAGAAGACGTGGCCCGGTTGGCGGCCGCGATCACCTCGGTCAGCGCTGTGTGCAGGTGCCGCAGGTCGGCCAGCGGCAGGCCGAGGCGCTGCACGATGGCCGGCGGGATCCGCTCGGCCTGCGCCCGCAGCGCCTGCCCTTCGGCGGTGAGCGAGACGGCCAGGCTGCGCTCGTCGGCGGCGTCCCGTTCCCGCCTGATGTAGCCGGCCGCCTCCAGCCGCTTGAGCAGCGGTGACAGCGTGCCCGGGTCGAGCTGGAGCAGCCGGCTCAGATCCCGCCCGGACAGCGGCGCGTGCTGCCAGAGCGCCAGCATGACCAGGTATTGCGGGTGGGTGAGCCCCATCGGCTCCAGCAGTGGCCGGTAGACCGCGACGACACTCCGGGCGGCGACGGAGAGCGCGAAGCAGACCTGCTGCTCCAGCGCCAGGGGGTCCTCCTCGATGCCGTCGGTCACCGGCGTCCTCCTCGTCGTCGTTGCGATCGTAGCAATGATTGGTGTACCAATGGTTTGCACACAAAACAGGGAGGCGGCGGAATGAGCGACGACGAGCAGGTGGGCGACGCCTCCGGCAAGGGTGGCCGCCTGTTGGGCTGGGTGTTCCGCAACCTCGCCGGCCCGTCCCAGGTGCAGGGCGCGGTGCAGGGCGGCTCGAAGCTGGCCCGCGACGCGTGGAAGGAAGACCTGGAGCGCCGCAAGCAGTGGAGCCGTGAGCAGCGCGAACTCAAGCGCGCCAGGCGTGAGGCGCGGCGCTCGGGGGGCGTCGGTCAGCCGTAGGTGTCGCGGGGGCCGCGCCCGCGTACCCGTCGGGGGCCGCGCGACCACGACGGCGCCGCCGGCCCGTGGATGTGCAGCTTGCGCACCACGTTGTGGCCGACCTCGCGGGCGATCTGCTGCAACAGCGAGCCCGCCAGCAGGCGCAACTGGGTCGCCCACGCCGTCGAACGCGCCTCCACCGTCAGCTCGCCGTCCTCCAGCTTGACCGGGCGGCTGTGCTGCGCGACCTCCGGGCCGACCACCTTCTCCCACGCGCCGAACACCGTCGCCTCGGCCGCCGGCTTCTGCCAGCCCCGCGCCTTCATCAGCTTGTCCAGCACCACGCCGAGCGGCTGCGGGTCGCGCGGGTCCGGACCCGGGCCGGAGTAGCCGCGCAGCCGCTTCTCGCCGTCGCCGCGGACCGCGCCGCGCCGTCGCGGAGCCGCCGCCTGCCGCCGGGCCTTCGCCGCGTCGAGCACCGCCCGGGCCAGTTCCGGCCCGGTCGAGCCCTCCGGCAGGTTCGCGGCCGGCTCACCGCCCGCGGGCTTTTCCGGGGTACGCGCGTCGCGTCCCGGCCCGAGCCGTGCGGGCGGGAGCTGCACCTCGTCATCAGGCACGCCGCACCGTCCCCTCGCCCACCGCGTACCGGGTGCCGCGCAGCGTCGCCGGCACGTCGTCGTCCACCGCGCAGGTGACCAGAAGCTGACTGGCGCCGCCGACCAGCTCGGCCAGCCGCTCCCGCCGGCCGGTGTCCAGCTCGGCGAAGACGTCGTCGAGCACCAGCACCGGTTCGATCCCGTCGGCGCGCAGCAGGTCGTACCCGGCCAGCCGCAACGCCAGCGCGTACGACCAGGACTCGCCGTGGCTCGCGTACCCCTTGGCTGGCAGCGGGCCGAGCGTCAGCGCCAGGTCGTCGCGGTGCGGGCCGACGAGCGTGGTGCCGCGCTCGATCTCGGCGGCCCGGTTCGCGGTGAGCGCGGCGGCGAGCGCCTCCGCCAGCGCCGCGCGGTCCGCGCCGGGTTCGGGCAGTTCCACCGAGGGCCGGTACGCGATGCCCGCCGCGCCGCGGCCGGCCGCCACCGCGTCGTACGCCTTCGCCACGTGCGGGGTCAGCGCGGCCACCAGTTCCAGGCGGCCGGCGAGCAGGTCCGCGCCATGCTGCGCCAGATGCGCGTCCCACACGGCCAGCGTCGACAGGTCACCGCCGCGCGTGCCACCGGTCTTCCGAGCGAGGTACGACGTACGCAGCAGCGCGTTGCGTTGCTTGACCACCCGCTCGTAGTCGGCGCGGACACCGGCGTAGCGGGGCTGGCGGGTGACCAGCAGGTCGTCCAGGTAGCGGCGGCGTTCGGCCGGATCGCCGCGGACCAGTTCCAGGTCCTCCGGCGCGAACAACACCAGGCGCAGCGCGCCGAGCACGTCCCGGGCACGCCGGGCCGGAGACCGGCCGAGCCGGGCCCGGTTGGCCTTGCCCGGCACGATCTCCAGCTCGACCAGCAGCTCCCGGCCCTCATGCACCACGGCGCAGCGGATCACCGCCGACGCGGCGCCCATCCGCACCAGCGGCGCGTCGGTGGCGACCCGGTGCGAATCCAGGGTCGCCACGTAGCCCAGCGCCTCGACCAGGTTGGTCTTGCCGACGCCGTTCGCGCCGACGAGCACGTTCGGCCCCGGCTCCAGGTCGACGCCGACGCGCTCGTACGAGCGGAAGTCGACCAGTTCGAGCCGGCGGACGTACACAGCCTGTGGATACCGGTCAGCGCTTGTGGACGGCGTGGCCGCCGAACTGCTGGCGCAGCGCGGCGACGGCCTTCATCGCGGGCGAGTCGTCCTGCCGGGAGGCGAACCGGGCGAACAGCGACGCGGTGATGACGTTGAGCGGTACGGCGAGCCGGACCGCCTCGTCCACGGTCCAGCGGCCCTCGCCGGTGTCCTCGGTGTAGCCGCTCAGCTCGGCCAGCTCCGGGTCCTCGTCGAGCGCCCGGTCCAGCAGGTCGAGCAGCCAGGACCGGACCACCGTGCCCTCGCGCCACGACTTGAACACGCCGGGCACGTTCGTCACCAGCTCCGAGGCCGCCAGCAGCTCGTAGCCCTCGGCGTACGCGTGCATCAGGCCGTACTCGATGCCGTTGTGCACCATTTTGGCGTAGTGGCCGGCGCCGACCGGGCCCGCGTGCACGAAGCCGAACTCGCCCTCGGGCTTGAGCGCCTCGAAGATCGGCATCAGCCGCTCGACGTGCTCCTGCGCGCCGCCGACCATCAGCGCGTACCCGTTCTGCCGGCCCCAGACGCCGCCGGACACGCCGACGTCGATGTAGCCGATGCCCTGCTCGTTCAGCCGCTCGGCGCGCGGGGCGTCGTCGCTGAACCGGGAGTTGCCGCCGTCGATGATGATGTCGCCCTCGCCGAGCACACCGGCGAGCTCGTCGATGGTGGCGTCGGTGACGCCGGCGGGGACCATGACCCACACCGCGCGGGGCGACTGGAGCTTCTCGGCAAGCTCGGCCAGGCTCGCGGCGTCGCTGATCTCCGGGTTGTGGTCGTAGCCGACCACCTCGTGCCCGGCGGCGCGCAACCGCTCCCGCATGTTGCCGCCCATGCGGCCGAGTCCTACCAGGCCGAGCTGCATCTGCTCCTACCTCCGTACGTCAGGGTCGTGCTGCTGCGATCAGCGGGACACGCGGATCGGCATGATGAGGTACCGGTACCCCGGGATGACCTCGCCGTCCTCGCCTGCCGGGGAGATGACCGCGGGCTTGAACGCGTCGACGAACCGGAGCAGGGCGTGCTGCGCGCCCAGGTTGGCCAGACCGTCGATGAGGTACTGCGGGTTGAACCCGATGGTCAGCGGCTCGCCGCTGAAGGTGGCCTCCATGGCCTCGCTGGCCCGGGCCTCCTCGGTGCCGCCCGCCTCGACCACGAGACCGTCGGCGCTGAAGCTGAGCAGGACCGGGGTGGTGCGCTCGGCGACCAGCGCGACGCGCTTGACCACCTCGATGAGCGCGGCGACGGCGACGCGGGCCTCGGCGTTGTGGTCGGCCGGGAACAGCGAGCGCACCGGCGGGTAGTTGGCGCCGTCGAGCAGCCGGCTGGTGGTCCGGCGGGTGCCGCCGGAGAAGCCGATCATGCCCTCGCCGGCCTTGCTGGACGACAGGGCCATGGTGACGTGGCCGCCGAGCGGGCCCAGCGCCTTCGCGGTGTCGTGCAGCGTACGGGCCGGCACCAGCGCGTTGAGGCTGATCTCCGGGTCGTCCGGGTTCCACTCCATCTCGCGCAGCGCAAGACGGTAGCGGTCGGTCGCCAGCATGGCGATGGTGCTGCCGCTCAGCTCGATCCGGACGCCGGTCATCATCGGCAGCGTCTCGTCGCGGCCGGCGGCCACAGCCACCTGGGCCACGGCGGAGGCGAACGCGGCGGCGTCGACGGTGCCGGCGCTCTCCGGCATCTCCGGCAGCGTCGGGTAGTCCTCCACCGGCATGGTGGGCAGCGTGAACCGGGCGCTGCCGCAGACCAGTTCGAGGTGGACGCCGACGGCGGCGATGTCCACCGGCTTGGCCGGCAGGGCCTTGGTGATCTCGGCGAGCAGGCGGCCGGAGACCAGGGCGGCGCCGTCCGCGTCACCCTGCACCTCGACCGTCACCTGGCTGGAGACCTCGTAGTCGAAGCCGGAGACCTGCAGGTTGCCGTCGGTGACGCGGAGCATCACCCCGGCCAGCACCGGTACGGAGGGTCGGTTGGGCAGGCTCTTGGCGGTCCACGCGACCGCCTCGGCGAGCGCGTCGCGCTCCACTCGGAACTTCATCAATGCCTCCGCGTCGACGTCAGCGACAACTCTCTCATGCCGACCGCTGCCACCCGTCCCGCCCGACCGTGCGGGTACCCATCGCACCTTAAGGCGCTGGGGCATCGGCTGTGCGCCCGACCCCGTGGATCCAGGTGCCCCGGGCGACTGCCGGCGGCAGTGCTCCGGCCCGATCCACAGGAAGTCCAACGGTGATGATTGGTTTTTGTTGTTTAGAAGAGATAACTCATCGTCTTCATCGCACCTGTGCAAACTGTGGAGAACCGCCGTCCGCGCAGGTCAGACACGTTATCCACCGGTGGTTTGGCTGTGGAGAACCAGGGGTAAAACTCGTGTCCCGGTCCACAGCCCTCGCCGGCCGCCGGGTTTTCCACGGCTGTCCACCGGTTGTCCACCGGTAATCCACCGGTTTTCTCCCCAGCGCTGTGGACAGCGCCGGAGACGTCCACAGCCGTCGTCCCCAGAACCTTCAACAGCTCGCCCACAGGCTGGTCGCTGTCTGGGGACAACGGGACAGTCGTCCCCAGGCGTCCACAGCGTCGTCCCCAGGAGTTGTCCACAGTCTGTGGGTAACCGGCCGAGTGCGAAGCGTGGTTGTCCACCGCCTGTGACACAGGGGCTGTGGACAACGGGTACGAGCTGTGGACGAACACACGACAGATCCTGGGCCCTCCACCGGGTCGAGGGTCAACAGTTCCCCGCTGTCGGCTACTTGCCACCCGCGGCTCCGCCCGCCCTGCTTCAGCTGATCATGAAGTTGACGGCGTTTCGCGTCCGGTTTGTCGCCGCCAACTTCATGATCGACGGGGAGGGCGGTGGGCGAGAGCGAGGGGCGGGACGTAGCGGTGAGGGGTCCCCGTGGCCGCCGATCACCCCGGTCAAGGCGCGGCGCTCAGCTCCGGCGAGATCTTGATAGGAAACGGCCCCTATGAGGGCGCCAAGCTTCCAAGATCTGCGGGGACGTTCGCGCGTCCGCCCTCCTTGATCACCGCTGGAGTGGCGGGAGCGGGGAGGGCGGCGGGAGCGGGGAGGGACGCGAGGGCAGTGCGAGGGTGGGGCGGTCAGGTGTTCTGCTTGATGCGGTTCGTCAGCTCGGCGATCTGGTTGTAGAGCGAGCGCCGCTCCGCCATCTGCTGACGGATCTTGCGGTCCGCGTGCATCACCGTCGTGTGGTCCCGGCCGCCGAACGCCTGCCCGATCCGGGGCAGCGACAGGTCGGTCAGCTCCCGGCACAGGTACATGGCCACCTGGCGCGCGTTCACCAGCACCCGGGAGCGGGAATGGCCGCGCAGGTCCTCCAGGCTCACACCGAAGTAATCGGCCGTCGACACCATGATCTGGTCCGCGGTGATCTCCGGGCCGGCACCGTCCGGAATGAAGTCCCGCAGCACCTCCTCGGCCAGCGACAGCTCGACCGACGAGCGGGTGAGGCTGGCGAAGGCGGTGACGCGGATCAGCGCCCCCTCCAGTTCGCGGATCGAGTTCGACACCCGGGACGCGATGAACTCCAGCACGTCCGGCGGGGCGAACAGCCGCTCCTGGGCCGCCTTCTTCTGCAGGATCGCGATCCGCGTCTCCAGGTCCGGCGGCTGGATGTCGGCGAGCAGACCCCACTCGAAGCGCGTACGCAGCCGGTCCTCCAGCGTCGCCAGCTGCTTCGGCGAGCGGTCAGAGGTGATCACGATCTGCTTGTTGGCGTTGTGCAGCGTGTTGAAGGTGTGGAAGAACTCCTCCTGCGTCCGCTCCCGGTTCTCCAGGAACTGGATGTCGTCGATCAGGAGGATGTCCACGTCCCGGTAGCGGCGCTGGAACGCGCTCGTCTTGTCGTCGCGCAGCGAGTTGATGAAGTCGTTCGTGAACTCCTCGGTCGAGACGTACCGGACCGAGCGCGCGTTGCCGAGCGTCGTGGCGTAGTGCCCGATGGCGTGCAGCAGGTGGGTCTTGCCCAGCCCGGAGCTGCCGTAGATGAACAGCGGGTTGTACGCCTTCGCCGGCGACTCGGCCACCGCCACGCTCGCGGCGTGCGCGAACCGGTTCGACGAGCCGATGACGAACGTCTCGAACATGTACTTCGGGTTGAGCCGGTTGCCGCCGCTCTCCGTACCGCCGGGGAGCCTCCGGTCGGCCTGGCCGCCTCCCGGGCGGTGGTGGTCGGCGCCACCCCGGCCGGGGCCGTTGTCGGTGGCGCCGTCCCGGGGCAGGCCGCGCATCGGCGCGGGGTCGGCGGGCGGGCTCTCCCGGTAGCGGGGCTCGTATCCGCCGGCGTCGGGCACGGGCGGCTCGATGCGGGTGCGCTCGTCGAAGGCGCGGCGCTCGGGCGCGGTGCGTACCGGCTCGGCGAACGCGGCGCTGAAGAGCGTGTCCTGTGCGTCCCGGCCGGCCGGGATGAGGTGCGGGCGGCCGCCGTCGGCGGTCCGCTGCCGCGGGGCCGGCTCGTCGAGCGGCTGCTCCGGGCGCGGTTCGCCATATCCGGCCTCGGCGTACCCGGGTTCCGGGCGCGGCGACGGGAAGGCCTGGGCGGAGGCGGGCGGGCCGGGCTGGTCGAAGCCGGGCAGCGGGGCGGCGCCGTCGTGCTCGGGCAGCGGCTCCGGGCTGCTGCGGTAGACGGTGCCGGCCGGGCGGGCATTCGGGTCGTCGGCGACCCGCACGGTGACCGCCACCTGGATCGGCCGGCCGAGCCGGCGGCTCAACGCCTCGGTGATGGCCGGGCGGAGCCGGGACTCGATCACGTCCCGGGTGAAGGCGTCCGGCACCGAGAGCAGCGCCGTGTCCTCGACGATCGCCCGCAGGCGGGTGAGCCGGAGGTACGCCCGTTGTTGCGCGGAGATGATCTCGTCGGCGAGTTCGTCGGTGGTCGCCGTCCACACCGCGGCAAGGTCGGTCGCTCCGGTCACCGTCGTGCCACCCCCTCGCCTGCTCCTTCTCACGCCCGCCCGGACGGCTGACCGGTCGTCATCCACAAGTTATCCACAGCCTGTGTACCGACCGATTGTGGCCGCCCACCGGACGCGGGTCGGACCTGCCCCCCTCGATCCACGGAGGCGTTGAAGCGGGTTCACCGTGCCGAACGATTCAACAGCGTGTCCGGTCTTGCCGATCGGCGACAAACCCCGGACCCCCGACGCCGACCGCAATCGCGCACGCTAACAGCGCGGACCCCACAGCATCAACCGGCGACACCCTGACGACCTTGGCAACATCAGTGAAAACCGCCCCTTCGGTCGCGCTTGCCCGCAGGTCGGACGCCCGAGTGTGACGTTTGACGGTCATTGCGCCCCTGCGTAGGCTGGAGCGGCTGCTCTCTCGCCCTCTGCTAGGGTGATTGATGCTTGCTGTCCGTGGCTGTCACCCCGCATCGCCGGGGAGCGTGTCACGGCAGCGCCGATCGGAGGTCACCGACAGGTGATCTGGACCAGCACACGACCCCGGGCGATCCGCCGCGCGGGGCGTACGACAACGGAGAGCCTGACGTGAGCAAGCGCACCTACCAGCCGAACAACCGCCGGCGCGCGAAGACCCACGGCTTCCGGCTGCGCATGCGCACCCGTGCCGGCCGCGCCATCATCTCGACCCGTCGCTCCAAGGGCCGCGCGCGCCTGTCGGCCTGACGCCGACAGGTCCGGTCCGGGGACGTGGGCAGTCGTGCTGGCCGCCGCGCAACGACTGCGGCGCAGTAGCGACTTCGCCGCAGCGGTTCGCGGTGGCCGACGCGTCGGCCGTGGCGCCGTCGTGGTCCACCTGACCATCCCCGAGCCGATCGGCACCACCGCGACACTCTCGCCGGAGCCGGCGCGAAGCATCGGTGCGGAGAATTCCGCACCGAGCCGCGCCGGCTTCGTCGTGTCCAAGGCCGTCGGCGGCGCTGTGGTCCGCAACAAGGTCCGCCGCCGGCTCCGGCACCTGGTCCGCGAGCGGCTGGCCGAGCTGCCCGCCGGCACCACCCTCGTGGTACGCGCGCTGCCCGCATCGGCCGACGCGACGTACACCCGGCTCGGGGCCGACCTGGACGCGGCCATCGCCGCCGCGCGGGCCCCCCGCGGACGGCGGTCGCGGTGAGCGGCCCGACGACGGCGACTCCGTCGCCCACAACCGGTGCCCGCATGCTGCTGGCGCCCATCATCGCGTACCGTCGGTGGATAAGTCCGGCACTGCCGGCCCGCTGCCGGTTCTACCCGTCGTGCAGTGCCTACGCCGTGGAGGCGGTGTCCCGGCACGGTGCGCTGCGGGGCGCCTGGCTGACGGTCCGTCGGCTGTCGCGCTGCCACCCCTTCCACCCTGGTGGACACGACCCGGTTCCGGAGCCGGGCGACCGCCGCCGTTCCGACGTGACTGGAGCCTGAGTGTTTAGTCTCGACTGGATCTACTACGCGATCTCGTGGATCCTGCTGACCTGGCACTCGGCCTGGGACGCCATCGGAGTTCCGGTCGGGGCCGTGATCGGTACGAACTGGGCCTGGATCCTCGCCATCGTCTTCCTGGTGGTGACGGTCCGGGTGATCCTGTTCCCGGTCTTCGTCAAGCAGATCAAGTCGCAGCGTGCCATGCAGGCGCTCCAGCCGAAGGTCAAGGAGCTCCAGGAGAAGCACAAGGGTGACCGGGAGACGCTCCAGAAGGAGATGATGGAGCTCTATCGGAAGGAAAAGGCCAACCCGCTCATGGGCTGCCTTCCGATGTTCCTCCAGATCCCGGTCTTCCTGGGCCTGTTCCACACGCTGCGCCGCCTCAGCCCCGACAACCAGGGCAAGACCCTGTACGGCTGGACCGTCGACCAGTTCAACAGCGCCTCCAACGCGACGCTGTTCACCGCGCCGATCTCCGGCAAGTTCGGCTCCACCGCCGAGGAACTGAGCCGGCTGGGTGCGAACACCGGCACGGTCAAGGTGGTCGCCGGCATCCTGGTGCTGATCATGATCGCCACCACCTACCTGACCAGCCGTCAGATGATCCTCAAGACCGGGTGGGCCGAGGACCCGCAGCAGCGCATGGTGCAGCGGCTGATGCTCTACGGCATCCCGCTGTCGCTGCTGATCTCGGGTGCGATCTTCCCGATCGGTGTGATCATCTACTGGGTCACCAACAACCTCTTCACGCTCGGCCAGCAGCAGTGGGTGCTGCGGAAGTTCCCGCCGCCGCCGACCGCGAAGAGCACCAGCGCCGCCAAGAGCACCTCCGGCAAGAACCCGGTGCAGCCGGCCAAGGCCGGTGGCCTGTTCGGCCGCAAGGCGGCCCAGCCGCCGGCGAAGGCTCCGGCCGCCGCGCCGAAGGTGGCCGGCCCGAAGCCTGGTGCCAAGCCGGTCAACCCGAAGAAGGGTGGCAGCAAGCCCGCCAAGCGACAGGGCTGAGCCCACAGGGCCACCGTCGGCGACGTCGGCGGTGGCCCGTTCCGGCCGCGTGCTGCCATCCGAGGAGTCGGCGCCGGGCCGGAATCACCGCGCGGAGCGCGGACACGGGCGAAACTGGCCCGTACAGACGTGCCCGAGGGCACCCGGCGAACCTCCCGCCGGCCCCGGGAGACCAGCGGACCCCCGACGGTCCGGCCGAGCGAGTACGGAGATGAGACCCGTGACCGAGACCAGCATCCCCAGCGCCGACCAGTCCCTGGACGAGGAGACCCCCGTTACCGCCGCCACCGAGACCGAGGACGCCGCGGGCGAGGCCCGGGAGAAGAAGGCCCCGGCCGAGAGCGACCTGTTCCGGCAGAGCGAGATCGCCGCCGACTACGTCGAGGGTCTGCTGGACATCCTCGACTACGACGGTGACATCGACGAGCTGGTGTCGGGTGGCCGCCCGGTCGTCGAGGTGGTCGGTGGCCAGCTGCAGAACCTGGTCGGCCAGCGTGGCGCGACCCTGGAGGCGCTCCAGGAACTGGCCCGGCTGGCCGTGTTCCGCCAGACCGGCACGCCGAGCCGGCTGCTGCTCGACGTCGGCGGCTACCGGGCCGCCCGCCGCAAGGAGCTGGCCGCCGTGGCGAAGAACGCGGTCGAGAAGGTCAAGGAGCACGGTGAGCCGGTGCGCCTGGAGCCGATGTCCGCGTTCGAGCGCAAGTGCGTGCACGACGTGGTGAACGCGATGAGCGGGGTGGAGAGCGAGTCCGAGGGCGTCGAGCCCAACCGCCGCATCGTCGTCCGGCCGGTGGACTGAGGTCCGTGATCTCCGACGAGACGACGGCAGGAGCCGTGACCGGCCCGGGCGGTATGCCGCCCGGGCCGTCGGCTGTGCGCCCCGACCCCACTGTCGACCCGGTCTTCTCCGACGACGACGGGCCGGCCGACCCCGCGTACCCGGGAAAGGCCGTGACCGACCCCGGCGAGCCCGCCTTCTCCGGCGAGCCGGCGGTGGTGCCCGGGGTCGAGCCCGCAGACCCGGCGGTGGACGTGATGCCCGCCTTCTCCGGTGAGCCGGCGGCGGACGTGGCACCGGCGGCTCCGGCCGCGGCGGCCGACCCGGTCTTCGCGGAACCGTCGGCGGACGGACCGTCCCTCGTGGACGGTGGTGGCGACGCCGGTGCCCCCGACCCGGCGACGGCGACGCTGCCGCCCGAGCTGGCGGAGGCCGCCCGCGCGTTGTTCGGCGACCGGCTCGACCTGGCCGCCGCGTACGCCGAACTGCTCGCCACCGACGGCGTGGTTCGCGGCCTGATCGGGCCCCGCGAGACGCCGCGGCTCTGGGAGCGGCACCTGCTCAACTGCGCGGTGGTGGCGGAACGGATCCCGGAGGGAGCCAGCGTGATCGACGTCGGCTCCGGCGCCGGGCTCCCCGGTCTGGTGCTGGCGATCGCGCGCCCCGACCTCACCGTGACGCTCGTGGAGCCGCTGGCCCGGCGGACCGCCTTCCTGATCGAGGCGGTGCAGCGCCTCGGCGTGACCCGGGACGTGCGTGTCTTCCGTGGGCGGGCCGAGGAGGCGGCGGCCGGGTCGCGCGACCGGGAGCCGCTGAGCGCCGACATCGTGACCGCCCGCGCGGTGGCCCCGCTGGACCGGCTCGCCTCCTGGTGCCTGCCGCTCGTGGCTCCCGGCGGACGGCTGGTCGCGCTCAAGGGCGCCTCGGCGGCCGACGAGATCACCGAGCACACCGAGGCCGTGGTCCGCCTCGGCGGCGGGACCCCGGAACTGCACCGCTGTGGCGAAGGGGTGATCGACCCCCCGGCGACTGTGGTCGAGGTGGTCCGGGAGCGCGTGGTCAACCCGCGCCGTCCCAAGAAGCCGAAGCGGTCGCGTGGCGGTCGCCGTCGCGGCGACCGCTGAGCGGGTACGCCATTCCGCACGCCCGGTCCGGTCGTTGGACCGGTGGGCGTGACGCGATCGATCGCAACCCGACATGGACCCACCGCGCCCGTCGGCCGTAGGCTGACCGCGCGTCGATAGTGTGGAACGGCGGTGCCGGGCGGCACCCGAACCCGATGGTTCCCGCCGAGCCGACGGCGCCGTGCGAGGCGCGGACGCGATTCGACGGGTGCGGACCGACCATCCGGAGCGGGTAGGGATGACAGGTGCATGACGACGGCAGGTACGACGATCCACGGTTGACCGGACCAGGAGGCCAGCCCTCCGCCGACCCCGTTTCACGTGAAACCAACTACCAGGAGTGGACGGTGAACGAGTCCGGCGAACCGGCCTCCCCGTATCCGGCGCAGCCGTCCAAGCGACGGGAACCGTCGGTCGGCGGGCCGGTGCGCCCCGTCTCGTCCGCGCCTGCGAACGTACCGCCGGCCCGCGATCCGCTCGATCCGGCCGACGGTCCGGTGAACGCACCGACCCCGCGCCCGCCCGCGGTGCGGGCGAACGCCGCCGTACCCACCCGCTACGAACCCCAGCCGCCCGTCTCGGCCGTGCCGTACCAGGCCGCCCCCGAGGCCACCGTGGCGCCGTCCGACACGCCACAGGCAGACGGGTACGGGGACGAGGTAGACGCCAGCACGTACGTTTCACGTGAAACCCCGACGCGCGAAGAGGATGATCCACCGTTGGCTATGGAGGCGATGCGCGCCGTGCAGATCCTGAATCCCAGTGGCGAGGTCACCATGCCGCGCCCTGACCGGACCCGGGTGATGTGCGTCGCCAACCAGAAGGGCGGCGTGGGTAAGACGACCACCACCGTGAACCTCGCCGTGGCGCTCGCGCTGCACGGCAACCGGGTGCTCGTGGTCGACCTTGACCCCCAGGGCAACGCCTCCACCGGTCTGAACGTGCCGCACCACACGGGCGTGCCCGACGTCTACGACTGCCTGATCGACAGCGTGCCGCTCGAAGAGGTGGCCCAGGCCGTCGAGGGCATCCCGAACCTCTGGTGCGTACCGGCCACCATCGACCTGGCCGGCGCCGAGATCGAGCTCGTCTCGGTGGTGGCTCGGGAGTCGCGCCTGGCGCGGGCCATCGCCGCGTACCCGGGGCACTTCGACTACGTCTTCATAGACTGTCCGCCGTCGCTCGGCCTGCTGACCGTCAACGCGCTCGTGGCCGCGCAGGAGGTGCTGATCCCGATCCAGTGCGAGTACTACGCGCTGGAGGGCCTCAACCAGCTCATAAACAACATCAACCTGGTTCGTCAGCACCTCAACCCGAAGCTCGAGGTCTCCACCATCCTGCTCACCATGTACGACAGGCGTACCCGGCTCGCCGACGCGGTGGAGCAGGACGTCCGGAACCACTTCGGCGACAAGGTGCTTCAGGCGGTCATCCCCCGCAACGTGCGTGTCTCCGAGGCGCCGAGCTACGGCCAGTCGGTGATGACCTACGATCCCGGTTCGCGGGGAGCCACGAGTTACTTCGAGGCCGCCCAGGAGATCGCGGAGCGAGGCGTCAAGGAGCCGGTGAGCCGGAATGCGTAGTGCGGAGATGTCGCTGGGAGGCGTCGCATGAAGAACCGTCCCCGCGGCGGACTGGGCCGAGGGCTCGGCGCCCTCATCCCCACTGGCCCGGTACCGGGCGCTGAACCGGCGGCCACCGAACCGGACTCGTCGCCGGCTGCCGCGTCGCCGGCGGCTCCGGCCGCTGGTGCGACTGCTGCCATCACCGGTGGCGTCGCAAGCACCCCGTCGCCGGCCGCCGAGCCCGAGCCGCAGCTGAGCCCGGTGCCCGGCGCGCGCTTCGCGGAGATTCCGGTCGACGCGATCGTGCCGAACCCGAAGCAGCCCCGGCACGTCTTCGACGAGGAGGCGCTGGAGGAACTGAAGACCTCGATCCAGGAGGTCGGCTTCCTTCAGCCGATCGTGGTCCGCCAGCTCGACCCCGACAAGTTCGAACTCGTGATGGGCGAGCGGCGCTGGCGTGCCGCCCAGGCGGTCGGCCGGGAGACCATCCCCGCCATCGTCCGGGACACCAAGGACGACGCGATGCTCCGGGACGCGCTCCTGGAGAACATCCACCGCGCCAACCTCAACCCGCTCGAAGAGGCGGCGGCGTACCAGCAACTGCTGGAGGAGTTCGGCGCCACACACGAGGAACTGGCCCGGCGGATCGGCCGCAGCCGTCCGCAGATCTCCAACACGATCCGGCTGATGAATCTGCCGCCCGCCGTGCAGCGCCGCGTCGCCGCCGGTGTTCTCTCCGCCGGTCACGCCCGGGCTCTGCTCAGCCTCGACAACGCCGAGGCGCAGGAGGCACTCGCCGAGCGGATCGTCCGAGAGGGCATCACCGTACGCGGCGCCGAAGAACTCGTGCACCTGGCGCTCGCCGAGGAGCCGGCGAAGTCGGCCGCCGCCAAGCGTCGGCCGAAGCCGCACGCCCCGGCGCTCACCGATCTCGCGGACCGGCTCTCCGACCGGTTCGACACCCGGGTGAAGGTCGACATCGGCCGCAGCAAGGGCAAGATTACGATCGAGTTCGCCACCGTCGACGACCTGGAGCGGATCGTCGGGATCATCGGCATGAGCGAGGACGGGACGCCCGAGGCGTAGTCCTTCCTTCTCCGTTTGTCGATCCGGCCGCATCCCGATGAGGGGATGCGGCCGGATCTGTATCCGGGTTGGTTCGGTGCCGCTCGTTCGTTCTGGCGGCGGCGATGGGTCGTGGCGATTCCGGTCGACGGAGAGAACGACCCCTCGGAAGTCATTGCCGTTTCCGTCGACGGGCCGGGCTTGGGCTGTCGCGCTTCGCTCCGCGTTTCACGTGAAACGGGAACCGGTGACTGGGAGATGGGGCGTGGGTGAACCCACTCTCCGCGCTGCTGATTGGTAGCACGCCGCGCGCCCGAGCGCTGAGCGGCCGAGTACGCGAGGGCGTAGTGCGCAAAGGTGCCGAGGGCCGCCTTCGGCGGTGACGAGTCGGTGAGCGCCCACTTCGTTGGTCTGGCAGAAGGGCTGACGGCGACGGCTCAGACGGAAGCCGTTCCTTGAACGACTCGAGCGTTCCGCGCGACGCACCCCGTCTAGCCGCCTGCTGGTGTCGCCGACCGATCGAACGCGAACCGGTTCTGCGCCGGAAAGCCCGTCGAGCCGTCGGGCCGCCCTGCCCGGGCCAGCGTGCCGGCCTGTCCCTGAGTGACGTGGTCTCGGTCCGACAAGCCCTGAGCCAGGGCACGGGCGAACGGAGGATGACGACGCCGGCGGGCCGCAGGGCTGAGCACACCCGGCCGTGGCGGTCGCGCAGGAGTCGCTATGAAGAGCCCGATCCGATCGCGCATGTGAGCGATCCAGGCGCATTGAGCCGGGCTCCGCCGAACCGGGGAGCGCCGGCCGAGGGTCGCTGAGCCGAGGAGTGCCGAACCGAGTAATGCCGAACCAGTGAGTGCTCAATCGGGAGAGCGGCCGAACCGGGGAGCGGACGAAGCCGGGGAGCGGACGAAGCCGGGGACCGCCGGACCGGGGACCGCCGAGCCGAGGACTCTCGCGAGGAGCCCGGACAACGGGCCGAGGCGTGCGGCCCGGCTCAGCATTCCCGGGGGACGGCTTCCCGTTGAGTCGTCGGCGCCCCCCTCGAATGACCTACCAACTCTCTGCGCACCGGACCGGGTGGTCGCAGACTCCAGGGCGGCGAGCCCGATCAGCGACCGCCCGGAAACCCCGAGGCCGTGTGGCCCGCTCGGGCTCGGCCGGTCGGCTCGGACCCGCCTGCTGTTTCACGTGAAACGCGGCGACCGACCCGACCCTCATCTGATCGAGTCCCGGCTGTCCGAGTACAAGCGATGAGGCGCGGTGCCGGCGGCCATAAGCCGAGCGGTGATCGGCCCGGCTCGAGATCCGCGCGGCCCGGTCCGTTTCCAACGAACAACCGCCGGATGGTTCGTCTGTCGACTTACCTTCCGCCCGTCGCCCCGCGGCGCCTCGTTCGATCGGCCGCACCCGCCGAGGGCTCAGTCACGGTACGAGGCCGGCCCGGCGTCAGCGCGCCGAGTCACCGAGCCGAGAAGCACGCCGACGCGCAACCGCCGTTTCACGTGAAACGGCTACGAGGAGCCGCCGACACCCGGTGCGGATCGGTCGCCGGATCGTTGGAAGAACGGGCCCGGAGATACTCGAGGTTATCCACAGCGGTTGTCCACAGGCACTCCCCGTTTCACGTGAAACGAAGCGAGGAAACCCTTGCTGAGCAGTGCATGACGCGCTGTGCTGGTGATCTCGGCAGCCTGTGGACAACGCGGTGGACAACCGGTGGGCGGCCAGTGGAACAGGTAGGGACAGGCGTCGCCAACTCGGTTAGGGTCAGCGTCGTGCCGGACACCCCTCCCTCAGTTCCCGACTTCACCCAGTGGCCGTCCTTCCCCTTCGAGGGCGATCTCCGCGTCAAGCAGCTCGACGAGCCCGTACCGTTCGAACCTCCCCGCCGTGGCGAGGCGGACCGGGAGTGCACCGCCTGCAACGCGCCCGACGAGGCGTACATCTGGGTCGGTGAGCGGTGGCGCGTCCGCGCCATGGACCGGCCCACCGGCCTGCCGATGGTCCTGATCCTGGAGTCGCGTTCCCACCTGGATCTGGGCGACCTGCCGAACCTGCTCGCCGCCGAACTGGGCGTGATGACCGTCCGCCTGGAGCGGGCCGTGCGCTCGCTCGACGGGGTGGCCCGGGTCCACGTGAACCGGTGGGGCGACGGCTCGGCGCACCTGCACCTGTGGTTCCTGGCCCGGCCGTACGGGCGGCTGCAACTGCGGGGCACGTTCCTGTCGCTGTGGGACTCGATCCTGCCGCCGATCTCCGAGGACCAGTGGCGGGAGAACCTCGCCATGGTGGCCGCATGGCTCGCCGAGTTCGGTGGTCGTCCGTTGGCCGAGCCGCCGCGCATCCAATGGCAGGCGCCGTCGAGTCTCTCCGCGACCTCCCCTGCGAACGCCGTTGAGGAGCCCGAGGAGGAGTCCGTCTCGGTGATCGAGGCAGCGGACGAGATCCCCGAGTCCGACGCGGCAGCGGACGTCTCAGACCCCTCGGCGGGCCCGTCGAAGCCCGACCCGGCACCGCAGGCCGGCCCGGCGCCGGAAACCGCGCCGGGCAGCGCACCGACGAGCGCAGGCGACGACAAGGCGGGGGACGAGAGCGGAGACGAGAGCGACCGGCCGGACGCAGCGCGTACCCGGGAGAGCTGAGGTCAGCGGCGGGCGGCGGCCCGGGTCACGAGCGTGCCGAGGACCCGGCCGAAGTCCAGCCCCGCCGCCTGGATCGCCAGCGGCAGGAGCGACGTCTCGGTCATGCCCGGGGAGACGTTCACCTCCAGCACGTGCGGGTCGCCGCCGGCGTCGACGATCAGGTCGACCCGGGACACGTCGCGCAGTCCGAGCGCGGTGTGCGCGGCGAGCGCCACCTCGGTCACCCGGGCGGTCGTCGCGGTGTCGAGCCGGGCCGGCGCGTGCCAGGTGGTACGCCCGGCGGTGTAGCGGGCCGCGTAGTCGTAGACGCCGTTGCGCGGCACGATCTCGACCGGGGGCAGGGCCTGCGGCCCCTTGCCGAGGTCGAGCACGGAGACCGCCACGTCCATTCCGGGTACGTAGCGTTCCACGAGCGCGGTCTGGTCGTACGCGAAACAACCCACCATGGCGGCCGGCAGCGACGCCGCCTCCCTGACCACGGCGGCGCCCAGTCCGGAACCGCCCTGCGCCGGCTTGACCATCAGCGGCAGCCCGAGGCGGTCGACGATGCGGTCGAGGACGGCCACCGCGCCCAGTTCGGAGAAGCGGTCGTGCGGCAGCGCCACCCAGTCGGGCGTGGGGATGCCCGCCTCGCGCAGTACTGCCTTGGCGGACGGCTTGTCCCAGGCGAGGCGGGACGACCGGGCGTCGCAGCCGACGTAGGGCACGTCCCAGAGGTCGAGGACGCCGCGCAGCGAGCCGTCCTCGCCGGTGGCGCCGTGCAGGGCGATCACCACCGCGTCCGGCGGGTCGGCGGTCAGGGCGGGCAGCAGCGCCACGTCCGCGTCGCGCAGTTCCGCCTCGACGCCCACAGCGCGCAGCGCGTCGAGCACCCGGCGGCCCGACCGCAGGGAGACGTCCCGCTCGTAGGAGAGGCCGCCCGCGAGTACGAGCACGTGCAGCTCGTCGACGGCGGATCCGGTCACGGGAGGCGGTGCGGCGGGGCTGTCGGACATGCGGGCATCATGCCAAGTCGGGGCCGGGCGCGTCCGAGCCGCCCTGGCGGCGGCGCGGTCCGGCACCGCCGACCGCGCCGAAGACCTTGCGCATGGCGATCTCCTGCTCCATCACCCCGGCCAGCCGGCGCACGCCCTCGCGGATCCGCTCCGGCGTCGGGAAGGAGAAGTTGAGCCGCATGTTCCCGGCGCCGGTGCCGTCGGCGTAGAAGCCGGTCCCCGGCACGTACGCGACGCGGGCGGCCACGGCCCGCGGCATCATCGCCTTGGAGTCGAGCCCGTCGGGCAGCGTCGCCCAGACGAACAGGCCGCCTTGCGGCTTCGTCCAGGTGGTGCCCTCCGGCATCAGGTCGGCCATCGCGTCGAGCAGCGCGTCCCGGCGCTCGCGGTAGACCTCGCGGTAGACCTTGAGCTGCTGCCGCCAGGGCATGGTGCCGAGGTACGTCGAGACGGCCGACTGCGCGTAGGCGCTCGGGCAGAGGATCTGCGCCTCGCTGGCGATGACCAGCTTGTCGCGGACCGCGTGCGGGGCCAGGATCCAGCCCACCCGCAGGCCCGGCGCGAACGTCTTGGAGAACGTGCTCAGGTAGAAGACCCCGTCGCGCCGCCGGGCCCGCAGCGGCCGGGGCGCCTCACCGGAGAAACCGAGCTGACCGTACGGGTCGTCCTCCACCACGAGCAGACCGGCGCGTTCGCAGATGTCCAGCACCCGTTCGCGCCGATCCTCGCTCAGCGTCACGCCGGCGGGGTTCTGGTAGGTGGGGATGGTGTAGAGGAACTTCACCCGCCGGCCGGCGCGCGCCAGGTCGGCGATGGCCACCTCCAGCGCCTCCGGGATGAGCCCCTCGTCGTCCATCGGCACGTGGGCCACCTGGGCCTGGGCGGCCTGGAACACCCCGAGCGCGCCGACGTACGTCGGGCCCTCGGCGAGCACCACGTCACCCGGGTCCAGGAAGAGCCGGGCCACCAGGTCGAGGGCCTGCTGGCCGCCGACCGTGACCACCACGTCCTCCGGTGAGGCGCCGCAGGAGGCGTCGATCCCGGACAGGGACATCACCTCGCAGATCCGCTCACGCAGCTCAGGGGCACCCTGGCCGACGCCGTACTGGAGGGTGGTGGCACCGTGCTCGGAGCCGAGCCGGCCGAGCATCTCGCCCACCGCGTCGAGCGGCAGCGCGGCGATGTAGGGGGCCCCACCGGCGAGCGAGACGACCTCCGGCCGGTTGGCCACCGCGAAGAGTGCCCGGATCTCCGAGGCGGTCATCCCGCGGACGCGCCGGGCGTACCGGTCGGTGTAGTCGTCGAGCGTCGTGCCGGTCATGGACATCACCTCGATCGGGTGTCGGCGGGGCTGCCGCCCGGTGTGGTACCCGCGATGCCGACATCCATTGGCGGCGGGGGCCGGTTGGTCGATCGTAGTCCCCGGTGACGGTCGCGGCACCGGCCGTGTGGACACGTCCACATCCCGGACCCGCCGTCGGCCGTCCGGGCGAGGGCTCGCGCGTTCCCTCCCGTACCGCCGGACAGGGGCGTACGATCGCTCGTCGGGAGCAGGAGGGCGCGGGAGGAACCGGCGCTCCGAGCCTAGTGGTGGGGTGCGCTCATGTCGCGACGTCTGGTCAGCCTGACCCTGGACACGCTGGAGGACCTGCCTCGATCCTGCCGCAGCTGCGTCTACTGGGAGCTGGATCCGGTCTCCGCGGAGCGGGCCTGTGCGGCCGGTGACCCGGGCCTGGAGAAGGAGGCGTGGGTCTCCCAGACGCTGCTGGAGTGGGGTTCCTGCGGCAAGCTCGTCTACGTCGACGGCATGCCGGCCGGTTTCGTCATGTACGCCCCGCCGGCGTACGTCCCGCGCTCGATGGCGTTTCCCACCTCGCCGGTCTCGGCGGACGCGGCGCTGCTGATGACGGCGCACGTGGTGCCCGCCTTCGCCGACGGCGGCCTGGGCCGGATGCTGGTGCAGGGCGTGGCCCGCGACCTGACCAAGCGCGGCATCAAGGCGATCGAGGCGTTCGGCGACGCCAAGTTCGGCGACGACGCGGACGACCCGGCGCGCGCGTGCGTGGCGCCCGCCGACTTCTTCCTCTCGGTGGGCTTCAAGACGGTCCGGCCGCACCCCCGCTACCCCCGGCTGCGGCTGGAGTTGCGGACGGCGCTGAGCTGGAAGTCGGACGTCGAGTACGCGCTGGAGAAGCTGCTCGGCTCGATGAGCCCGGAGACGCTGCTGCGGCCGGTCCGCCCGGCGCCCGCCACCCGCTCGACGAGCTGAGTCGCGGCTCAGTCGACGACGGTGCCGGCGGCCACGATCGCCCGCAGCTCGCTCACGTCGATCGAGCCGGTCGGCACGTCCCGCTCGATCGGCAGGTACATCCGCTGCACGCCGGCCACGATGGCCTCGACCACCCGGTCCCGGAAACGCGGGTCGACGAGCCGCCCCCTGTCGTCCGGTGAGGTGAGGTAGCCGACCTCGACGCGTACCGCGGGCATCCGGGTGAGCCGCAGCAGCTCCCACGCCTTGGCGTGGGTACGGCAGTCGCGCAGCCCGGTGCGGGCCACGATCTCCCGCTGCACGAGCCCGGCGAGGCGCTCGCCGGTGGCCGACGTGACGCCGTTGTCGGTGCCGTAGTGGTAGGTGGCCACCCCCTCGGCCTCCGGGTTGGCGTGCCCGTCGGTGTGCAGGGAGATGAACACGTCGGCGCCGAGGGAGTTGGCGAGCTGGGCCCGGTCCGCGTCCGGCAGGCAGACGCCGGGCGACGGGCCCCGGGTGAGCTGCACCCGTACGCCGGCGGCCGCGAGCCGCCCCTCCAGCCGGCTGGCGAGGTCGTGCACGAGGTCCGCCTCGGTCCAGCGCAGCGTGCCGTCGGGCACCACCACTCCCGGGTCGGTGCCGCCGTGCCCCGGGTCGATCACCACGGTCCGCCCGACGAGCGTCGGACCGGCCTGCCGGATGGCGTCGGATTCGCGCAGCCACTGCGGGCGCCCGCCGACCACCTTGCGGCCGAGGCGGCGCAGCGCGTTGACGGTGTGCGGCCCGCACGAGCCGTCCGGTTTCAGGCCCATCTCCCGCTGGAACTGCGCCACCGCGCGGGAGGTGCGGATGCCGTAGATGGCGTCGGCGCGGCCCACGTCGTACCCCATCTCCAGCAGGCGTTCCTGGAGCGAGCGGACGTCCTCGCCGGTCAGCGGCTCGGGTACGGCGTGGTAGAGCGCGCGGGCGCCGAACCGCCAGCGGGCCGCGTCGAGCGCCCGCCAGGTCTCGGCGCCGACCCGCCCGTCGACGCTGAGGCCGCGGGACTGCTGGAAGGCCCGTACCGCGCGTTCGGTCTGGGCGTCGTAGTCGTCGCCTCCGGCCTCGGCGGGGAGAAGTTCCAGGCCGGCGAGGACGGTACGGATCTCGGCCACCGCCGGTCCCTGGTCACCGGGTCGGATCGGACGCACGACGACCCCCTCTGCACGGACGTTGGCGGACCGGAACTCCGACGGATGCTTACGGAGCGTACCGTGGCCGATACCCGGCGGGTTCGCGTTCATGCAGGTCAGGGAAGCCGGAACCCCCGCCACCGGGCGTGGTGACGGGGGTTCCGGAGGTGTCGGTACGGCTCAGAGCGCCGACTCGATGAGCTTGACCAGCTCACCCTTCGGCTTGGCGCCGGCGATCGACTGCACCGGCTGGCCGTTCTTGAAGATGGTCAGCGTCGGCACCGACATCACCCGGTAGGCGCGCGCCGTCTCCGGGTTCTCGTCGATGTTGAGCTTGACGATGGTGACCTGGTCCTTCATCTCGCCCGCGATCTCCTCCAGCAGCGGCGAGACCTTGCGGCAGGGGCCGCACCACTCCGCCCAGAAGTCGACCAGAACCGGCTTGTCGGACTGCAGCACGTCGCTGACGAAGCTGGCGTCCGTGACCGCCTTTGTTGCACCCACTATGAACTCTCCTCCTCCGAACCTTGCTCGTGGAACTCTCAGCCCTGGATGGTGGCGATGAACCGCTCGGCGTCCAGCGCGGCGGCGCAGCCGGTGCCGGCCGCCGTGATGGCCTGCCGGTAGGTGTGGTCGACGAGGTCACCCGCCGCGAACACGCCGGGCACGCTGGTACGGGTGCTGGGGGCCTGCACCTTCACATACCCCTCGTCGTCCAGCTCCACCTGACCGCGGAACAGCTCGCTGCGCGGGTCGTGCCCGATCGCCACGAACACGCCCGTGACGTCGAGCACCTTGCTCTCGCCGGTGTGCACGTTGCGCACCCGTACGCCGCTTACCTTGCCGTCGTCGCCGAGGATCTCCTCGACCACGGTGTTCCACTCGACCTTGATCTTCTCGTTGCTCAGCGCCCGGTCCGCCATGATCTTGCTGGCGCGGAACGAGTCGCGGCGGTGGAGGATCGTCACCGACTCGGCGAAACGGGTGAGGAAGCTCGCCTCCTCCATCGCCGAGTCGCCGCCGCCGACCACCACGATGTGCTGGTTGCGGAAGAAGAAGCCGTCACAGGTGGCACAGGACGACACGCCGTGGCCCAGGTATTCCTGCTCGCCCGGCACACCCAGCGGACGCCAGGCCGAGCCGGTGGAGAGGATGACGGCGCGGGCGCGGTAGGCGGTCTCGCCCACCCACACGGTGCTCACCGCGTCGGAGCCGATCTCGCCGGTGTCCTTCAGCTCGACCCGCGTCACGTCGTCGGTGAGGAACTCGGCGCCGAAGCGCTCGGCCTGCTTGCGCATGTTGTCCATCAGCTCGGGGCCGAGGATGCCGTCCGCGAAGCCGGGGAAGTTCTCCACCTCGGTGGTGGTCATCAGCGCGCCACCCGACTGCACGCCCTCGATCACCAGGGGCTTCAGGTTGGCGCGGGCGGCGTAGACCGCCGCCGTGTAGCCGGCCGGACCGGAGCCGATGATGATCAGGTTGCGGACCTCGTCCACTGCCGTCTCCCGATGTGTGTGTTCGTCACCGGCCGCACCGATGTCGATCCCGAGTGCCGACGGCTCTAGGGACGCCGGCGCCTGACTTGCAGAACGCCATCGTACGAAGCGGGGATTCCCGAGCCGGTCATCCGGTGGGTCAGGTCACGTGGCGGGACAAGCGTCGTGACCGCGTTTTCACCCTACCCGCGTCCGGAACCGCGTGTCCGCGCCGGACCCGGGTACCCCGCACTCCGGCCCGCTCACCCAGCCCCAGCGGGCGCCGCCGGCGTCCGCGAACGTCACCACGAGCGCCGGTACGCCCTGGAAGCGGGCGTAGTCGACCATGTTCACGGTGAGCGGCCCGCCGCCGTGCTCGGCCCCGATCGCGGTGAGGCACGCGGCGAGCGTCTCCGGCCGGGTCAGCCGGTCCAGCCCGCCGAGGGCGCTGAGGCGTTGGCCCTCGCTGTACAGGGGCGTCTCCGCGCCGTCCTTTGCCGCGCCGGACGGCCCGGCCATGTCTCCCGGGATCGACTTCGCTCCGGTGGGCGTCCGGTCGGCGGCGAGGCGTTCCGGTGTCCAGTCGGTGCCGCTGCGCACTGCCGGTCCGGTGGTCCGGTACGGCGCGGCGGCCATCGGTGCCGCCTCCCCGCCCGCCCGGTCGGCGGTGCTGACGCCGCCGTCGCCGGAGTCGGCCATCCGGCCCACACCGAGCCCCACCGCGGCGACCGAGGCCGCGGCCAGCGCCACCGGCCCGGCGATCCGGGCCCAGCGCCGGGGGCGACGACCGGGGCCGCTGTGCCGGTCGGGACGGGGGGCCGAGCCGGGTGGCCGGCTCGCGCCGCCGGGCTGCGCCGGCACGACCGGCGTACCCTCACGCAGCGCCGGTCCGGCCCCGGAGAGCGCCGCCGTGATCCGGTCGGTCACGGCCTGTGGCATCTCCGGCGCGGGGGCCGCGGCCCAGCCGGCCAGGTCGGCGCGGACCAGGTCGACCGCGTCGGCGAGATTCTCGTACGCGGCCCGCCAGGCCGGGTCCTGCTCGACCAGCCGCGCCACGGTGGCCTGCTCGGGGGTGCCGTCCAGCGCCCCGCCGAGGTAGTCGGCGAGCAGGTCGTGATCGACCTCGCTGAACTCCCGGGAAGTCACGGCTCCTCCTGGCTGACGGCCTGACGGGAAGCTCCCGACGAGGATCCGACGCCCTCGGGACGCCGGCGGTTCCCGGGAGTGAGCCGCGGCACGTCACCGGCCGGAGCGTCGGTGCCGGTCCGCAGGTGCCCGAGCAGCACGGCGAGACGTGCCCGGCCCCTGGCGCACCGGCTCTTGACGGTGCCCTCCGCGACCCCGAGCACGGCGGCGGCCTCGGCGACCGGGTAGCCCTGCACGTCGACCAGGACCAACGCGGCCCGCTGTTCCGCGGGCAGTGCGGCGAGCGCCTGCCGGACCACGAGCGCGGTGTCGTGGTCGCGGGCCGGCGCGGCCGGTTCCGGACCGCCGGTGTGCCGGCCCGGCTCGCCGTCGGTGTGCACACCGTCGGGCAGCGGGACGGTGGCGTGGGTCTGACGCCGCCGGATCCGGTCCAGGCAGGCGTTCACCACGATGCGGTGCAGCCAGGTGGTGACCGCCGAGTCGCCCCGGAACCGGGCCGCCGCGCGGTGCGCCGACAGCATGGCGTCCTGGAGGGCGTCGGCGGCCTCCTCGCGGTCGCCGATGGTCCGCAGCGCGACCGCCCAGAGCCGGTCCCGGTGCCGCTGGAACAGCTCGGTGAAGGCGGTCCGGTCCCCGGCCGCGTGCGCCCGCAGCAGCTCCAGGTCGGAGCGGCCGGGCTGCGCGCCGTCGCGTTCCGCCATCACCACGTCCGGCGGTGGTGGCGCGGCGGGGACGGCGGCCGGGTCACGAGCCCTGGACCACGATCTCCTGGACGCCGAGCTTCCAGCCGTTGCCGTCTTCCTTCTTCGGCAGCTTGGTGATCCAGAACAGCAGGTACTGGTACTTCTGGTCCGGCTCGAAGGCGTTGAAGATCATTTTCGTGCCGCCGTCCTCGTTCGGCGGCCCGATCAGCGTCGAGTAGGCGTTGATGAGCTGCTTGTCGCCGGCGGAGCTGGACGGGAAGTCGCCGCGGGCGCCGGTGCGCAGCTCGACCGTGGCTCCGGTGGCCGAGAGCGTGGCCTCCAGCTGCTTGACCGAGTGCGGGGCGCCCAGGTCGATCCAGACACCCATGCCCTTCTTGACCCCGCTGAACTTGCCGCTGTCGCGGTAGCTGTTGGTCTCCCAGCCCTCGTCGTCGTCCCCGTCGATGACCTTTTCGGCGTTGCGCACCTCGGCGCGGTCGCCGTCCGGGTCGATGATCCGTACGTCCTGGATGGTGAGCTTGCGGACCTGCGCGGCGGGTTCGGCCCCGCCGCCGGTGGCGGGCGCGCTGTTCGACGGCTGGGCGACCGGCTCCTTGTCGCCGTCGTCGCCACCGAGCGCGTTGATGCCGATGAGCAGCCCGACCAGGGCCACCGCCAGCAGACCGGCGATGCCGATGGCGACCTTGCGCCCGCCGGCGGCGGCCAGCGGGGAGGGCTCCTCGCCGGGTTCGGCGGTGAAGCGCAGCGGGCCGGCCTGCTCCAGGAACTGCTCGTCGGCAGGGATGTCGAGCCGGCTCAGCTCGGCGGCCAGCACGTCCGACGACGGCGGGGGGATCTCCGGGTCGAGCAGGTCCATGGTGAGGTCGTCGAGGTAGGCCGGCACCCCGGCGCGCATCTGCCGGGGCGCGGCGATGGAGCCGCCGGCGTCCCGGACGGCGTCCGGCAGGGCGGCGCGGCCGTGCCCGGCGGTGGCGCCGTGCAGCGGGGCCTCGCCGTGCGGCCAGTGCCCGGTCAGGGCGAAGTAGAGCACCCCGCCGACCGCGCGCAGGTCGTTCTCCTGGCTGTCCGCCCCGTCGGTACGCGCGTCGGCGAGCACCACCCGGCCGTCGTCGCTGATCATCACGGTGCCGGGGTGCAGGTTGCCGTGCACCATCCCGGTGGCGTGCACGGCGGCGAGGGCGCTGGCGACGGCGTTGCCGATCGCGGTGGCCCGCGCCGGATCGAGCGGCCCGTCGGCGGCGACCAGCTCGCGCAGCGACTGCCCGTCGACCCACTCGCGGACCACGTAGGCCCGGTCGTCCTCGTCGATCGCGTCGTAGACGCCGACCAGGTTGGGGTGGATGACGCGGCTCGCGGCGACGGCGGCCTGGAGCATCTCGGTGGCGGAGTCGCCACCCGGGTAGCGGAGAACCACGGCGACGGGACGGCGCAACACCACGTCGACACCGCGCCAGACCAGTCGGCCCGCGCTGTCGTTGTTGATGTGCTCGACCAGCTCGTACCGCTCGGCGAGCAGCTCACCGACCGTGGGAGCACCGAAGGTCACGTCCGCAGGAGTGGTCTCCTCCGCTTCCTGACCCTCGCCGACCTGGGTCACCCGTCCTCCCTCGGTGATCGCGTCGATCGATGGACCCGTGCTGCTGGGCATGTGGCTTCCCGCTCTGCCTTTGGTGGAACGGCCGGCGGTCTCGACGCCGCGTCGATCCCGGTCGTACCCGTCGAGAGCGACCTTACCCGGGATGCCCGGTTCTCCGACATGTCATCTTCCCGCTGTGACCGGCCGGAAGGCCAGTCGCCACGGGCCCCGGCCGGGTCACCCGCCCACCCGGCGGGCGAGCCGGACACGCACCGCCAATCTAGAGGTTGACGGCAACGAGGCGGCACAGGGGCGTACCGGTGCGGCGGCGGACTGGTTTTCCCCGCCCCGGCCTGCGCTCCCTCGTCCGTACGGTTGGTTGTCCACAGGCCGAGAGGCCCAGTGGACGGGGGAATTCCGAGTTATCCACAGCCGTATCCCCAGGCTGGTGATCCTCGTTCACCGTCGGTCACCGGAGACGTCAACGACCGAGGCGGCGCCGGACCATCCCGACCACCTCGGTGATCTCGCCGATCCGCAGCACCATGGCGAGTCCGAGATAGGTCGCGCCGATCGCCGCGCCGCCGATCACCAACTGCACCGCGGCGGCGAGCCAGCTCAGGTTCGCCGGGTCGCCGGGGAGCACCGCGACCACGAGCAGGCCGACGACCGCCGCGCCGAGGGCAGCCACGACCACCCGGCCGAGCGTCCGCATGATCCCGCCCAGCCCGATCCGGCCGACCCGGGGCCGCAGCAGCATCGCCGAGATGATCGCCGCCGCCAGGTACGACACGGCGTTGCCGAGCATCATCCCGGCCGCCGCGAACGTGTTCGAGAAGAGCAGGAACAGGCCCACCTGGAGCAGAACGCGCAGGATCACCACCGGGATGTTGACCAGAGCCGGGGTGCGGGTGTCCGGCAGCGCGTAGAACGCGAAGGTGAAGAGCTGACTGACCGCGAACGGCACCAGGCCGAGCGCCGCCACCAGCAGCACAGTCGAGGTGGCCACCGCGTTGTCGCCGGTGAACGCGCCGTACCGGAAGACCACCACCGAGATCGGGGCGGCCAGCACCGCGTAGCAGACCGCGATGGGTGCGAGCACCGCGCTGACCATCCGGGTGCCGCGGGACAGGTCGGCGGTGACGTCGCCGAACCGGTTCTCGGCGGCGGCGGCGCTCATCCGGGGCATCAGCGCGGTGATGATCGAGACCGCGATGATGCCGTGCGCCATCATCAGCAGCAGGAAGACGTTGTTGTAGATCAGCAGGCCGGCGTTCTCGCCGTCCCCGCCGGCGGCCCGGTTGAGCAGGTTGACCACCACGAAGAGGCCGAGCTGGTTGACCGCGACGTAGCAGAACATCCAGGCGCCGAGCCGGGCCAGCTCGCGCAGCCCCAGCTCGCGGAAGTCGAACCGCGCCTTCCACCGGAAGCCGACCTTGCGCAGCGCGGGCAGCAGGCCGACCGCCTGCACCGCCACGCCCAGCAGCGTGCCGCCGCCGACCAGCAGGATCCGGTCCCAGCCCACCTCCTCGGGCCGGAGACCGGTCGCGCCGAAGACGACGATGTACAGGCCGAACGTGCCGATCGAGACGAGATTGTTGAGGATCGGCGCCCACATCGGGGCGGCGAAGTGCCCCCTGGTGTTGAGCACCGCGGCGATCAGCGCGCTGATGCCGGTGAAGAACAGCATCGGCAGCATCAGGTACGACAGCCGGGTGACGAGCGTGGTGTACGCCGGATCGTCGCCGCCGGCCGCGTACACGGCGGTCAGCACCGGGGCCAGCAGCACCGCGATCAGCGCGGTCGCGGCGAGCGCCAGCACCGCGAGCGTCAGCAGGCGCTGCGCGTACGCCTCGCCCCGGTCCGCGTCGATCTTGCGGCGGCGCACCAGCACCGGCACCAGGACGCTCGTCAGCACGCCGCCGAGCAGGAACTCGTACACCTGGTTGGGCAGGAACTGGGCGGTGGTGAACGCGTCGCCGACCATCGTGCCGAGCGCGGCACCGATCATCAGGTTGCGGATGAACCCCGTACCCCGGCTCACCAGGCTGCCGATCGCCATCACCGCGCTGTTCGCCGCGGCGCTGGTCTCGGCGACCACCTCCTGCGGCGGCGCGACGGCCTCGACGCCGGGCTGGTTCAGCGGCTCGGCCGAGATGAAGGTGGCGCCGTCGTCCGGCGGCAGGCCGTCGCCGTGCGCGTTCGCGCTGCGGTAGAGCCCGCCGCTCATCTGCCAGCCTCCAGGGGGTACGTGGCGACCGGGCCCGGCCGGCCCCGCCCAACCGGAACCTTAGTCAACCCGGACCCGTTACCCGCGCCCGGCGCGGTCGATCCACCTCCGGCCCGATAGGCTGGCGATCCCATGTCCGAAGCCTCCGCCTCCCACGCCGCCGACCGCCGCGAACTGACCGCCGCGCAGCGCAACGCCGTCGCCGAACTGCTCCGAGTCTCGCCGGTCGCCGACGAGCTGGGCCGGCGCTTCGCCCGGGCCGGTCACGAACTGCACCTGGTGGGCGGATCCGTCCGCGACGCGCTGCTCGGCCGGCTCGGCAACGACCTCGACTTCTGCACCGACGCCCACCCGGACGAAACCATCAAGGTCATTCGCGGCTGGGCGGAGTCGATCTGGGAGACCGGGCGCGAGTTCGGCACCATCGCCTGCCAGCGAGACGGCCTCAACCTGGAGATCACCACGTTCCGCGCGGAGGTCTACGACCAGGTCAGCCGCAACCCGGTGGTGCAGTACGGCACGAGCCTGACCGAGGACCTCAAGCGCCGCGACTTCACCGTCAACGCGATGGCGGTCAGCCTGCCCGACCACCGGTTCACCGACCCGTACGGCGGGCTGGCCGACCTGGCCGCCAAGATCATCCGTACCCCCGGGACGCCGCAGGAGTCGTTCCGCGACGACCCGCTGCGGATGCTGCGCGCGGCCCGGTTCGCCGCCCAGCTCCGCTTCGCCGTCCACCCGGACGTCCGCGCGGCGATGACCGAGATGGCCGGCGACCTGGACCGGATCACCGCCGAGCGGATCCGGGACGAGTTCACCAAGCTGCTCTGCGGCGCCGACCCGATCACCGGGCTGCGCCTGCTCGTCGACACCGGCCTGGCCGAGCGCTTCCTGCCCGAGCTGACCGGCCTGAAGCTCACCATCGACGAGCACGCCCAGCACAAGGACGTCTACGAGCACACGCTCACAGTGGTCAGCAACGCCATGTCGCTGGAGTCCGACGGCTGCGACTTCGTGCTGCGGATGGCCGCGCTCATGCACGACGTCGGCAAGCCGGCCACCAAGGCGGTCGGCGCGGACGGCCGGGTCAGCTTCCACCACCACGAGGTGGTCGGCGCCCGTCTGACCAAGAACCGGATGAAGGCGATGCGCTACTCCAAGGAGATCACCTCCCAGGTGGTCAAGCTGGTCGGGCTGCACCTGCGCTTCTACGGGTACGGCCGGGGCGAGTGGACCGACTCGGCGGTCCGCCGGTACGTCACCGACGCCGGTGACCTGCTGTCCCGGCTGCACAAGCTGACCCGCTCCGACTGCACCACCCGCAACCGGCGCAAGGCGGCCCAGCTCGCGGCCGACTACGACGCGCTGGAGGAGCGGATCGCCCGGATCGCCGCCGAGGAGGACCTGGCCCGGGTCCGCCCCGACCTGGACGGCAACGCGATCATGGAGCTGCTCGGCGTACCGCCGGGACCGGTGGTCGGCCGCGCCTGGCAGCACCTCAAGGAGCTGCGCCTGGAGCGCGGGCCGCTGGACCGCGACGAGGCCGAGGCGGAGCTGCTGCGCTGGGCGCGCGAGGAGGGCGTCACCGGCTGAGGCCGGCGTCGCGAATCGGACGACGATACGCCGGCGTGTCGACCGAACGGTTGACCCGCTCCGGTCGATGTCTCCCGCATGATGAGTCATCGGCAGCCGCCGAATCGACAGATGCGGCTGTTCTGATTCATCCGCCCGTCCGATCCGGACGGTCGCTGGACACGGGGAGACAATTCGTGACACGTCGTGGCGGCTTGCGCCGCTCCGCGCTCGTGGGGCTCGCCCTCACCAGCGCCACCTCCATCCTCTGCGCCACAGTCGCCGGGCCGGCCCTCGCCGACCCGAAGCGACCGTCGATCAGTGGCGCCGGCACGGCCGAGGCGGTCCCCGGCCGCTACATCGTGGTCCTCAAGAAGGGCAAGACCACCCCGGCCAAGGTGAAGTCCGCCGCGTCCGCGCTGGCCGGCGAGCACGGCGGCACCGTCCGCCGGGTCTTCGGCAAGGCGCTGAACGGCTACTCGGCCACCATGGACGCCCGGCAGGCCGCGCGGCTCGCCGCCGACCCGGACGTCGAGTACGTCCAGCAGGTCCAGCGCTGGAGCACCGCCGGCACCCAGACCACCCCGCCGTGGGGCCTGGACCGCATCGACCAGCTCAAGACCCGCACCGACGGCAAGTACACCTACCCGTCGACCGGCGCCGGGGTGACCGCGTACGTGATCGACACCGGCATCGACATCGACCACCAGGACTTCGGCGGGCGCGCCCGCAACGGCTACGACGCGGTCGAGCAGGACGACGTCGCGCAGGACTGCGACGGGCACGGCACGCACGTGGCGGGCACGATCGGCGGTACGACGTACGGCGTCGCCAAGGGAGTCGACCTGGTCGCCGTCCGGGTCCTCGACTGCTCCGGCAGCGGCGACACCGAGCAGGTGATCGCCGGCATCGAGTGGGTCACCGCCAACGCCACCGGGCCGTCCGTCGCCAACATGAGCCTCGGCGTCGATCGCGTCGACCAGGCCGTGAACGACGCGGTCACCCGCTCGATCGCCTCCGGCATCACCTACGCCGTCGCGGCCGGCAACAGCATGCAGGACGCCTGCGGCTCCTCGCCGGCGAGCGTGCCCGCCGCGATCACCGTCGGCGCCACCGACCGGGTCGACATGCGTGCCTGGTTCTCCAACTACGGCCGCTGCCTGGACCTGTTCGCGCCCGGCACCGGCATCGTCTCGGCCAAGGCCGGCAGCAGCGCCGGCACGGAGTCGATGAGCGGCACCTCGATGGCGTCCCCGCACGTGGCGGGCGCCGCCGCGCTGCTGCTGGAGGAGCACCCGGCCTGGTCGCCGCAGCAGGTACGCGACTCGGTCGTGACCACCGGCATCGGCGGCGCGGTGCACGACATCATGGGCTCCACCGACCGGCTGCTGCACATCGGCTCGGCCGTGACGGCCCGCGGCTCGTACGGGCTCAAGGCCCGCGTCAACGGCCGTTACGTCACGGCGGAGAGCGCCGGGGCGAAGCCGCTGATCGCCCGGGGCACCTCCATCGGCGCCTGGGAGAAGTACGACGTGGTCGACGCCGGCGGAGGCCTGTTCGGCCTGCGGGCGCGGGTCACGAACAAGTTCGTCACGGCGGAGAGCGCCGGGGCGAAGCCGCTGATCGCCCGCTCGGCCACCATCGGCGCGTGGGAGAAGTTCCAGATCGTCGACAACACCGACGGCACGATCAGCCTGAAGGCGGCGATCAACGGCAAGTACGTCACCGCGCCGAGCGCCACCTCCCCGCTGATCGCCAGCAAGACCGCGATCGGCACCGCCGAGAAGTTCGACTTCGACGCCCCGGCGCCCCTCGTGAGCATCAAGTCGGTGGCCAGTGGCAAGTTCGTGACGGCGGAGAGCGCCGGGGCGAAGCCGCTGATCGCGCGCTCGGCGACCGTCGGCGCCTGGGAGAAGTACGAGCTGGTGAACGTCGGTGACGGCTACGGCACCTTCGGCCTGAAGGCCCAGATCAACGGCAAGTTCGTCACGGCGGAGAGCGCCGGGGCGAAGCCGCTGATCGCCCGGGGCGCCTCGATCGGCGCGTGGGAGGGGATGTCGTTCCTCGACTACAACGCCGACGGCTCGGTCTACCTGTACGCGAACATCAACGAGAAGGCGGTCACCGCCGGCAGCGCCGGCACGAGCCAGCTCATCGCCAGCCGGACCATCGACTGGAACAGCCCGACCCTCGGCCTGGGTGCCGGCGAGAAGTTCGTCGTCGCCGTGCTCTGACCCGTACCACCGCACGACGCCCGCCGGCTCCCCGAGGGGAACCGGCGGGCGTCGTCGTCACTGGGTGACGGTGCTGCCGTCCACTGTGGTCTTGCCGTTGTGCTGGGCGCTGCTGCCCAGCCGCGCCAGCAGCCCGGCCAGGTCGATGCCGGTCAGGTCGCTGCCGAGCTGGAGGCCCTGGGCGACGTTGCCGGCCACCGACTTGGTCAGCGAGGACGCGCCGTCGGTGGAGATCACCGTCATCTTGTCGATCGCGCCGATCGGGGCGCTGGCCGCGCCGACCACCTCGGGCAGCACCTTGACCAGCAGGTCCAGGACGGCCGCCTCGCCGTACGCGGCGAACGCCTCGGCCTTGCGGGCCATCGCGTCGGCCTCGGCCTGACCCTTTGCGAGGATGGCCGCGGCCTCGGCCTGGCCCTCCCGCTCGACCGCCTCGGCGATCGCGGAACGACGGCGCTGCTCGGCCTCACCCTCCTTGGCGCCCTCGATCGCGTTCGCCTCGGCCAGTGCGGCCCGGCGGGCCCGCTCGCCCTCACCGGTGAGGCGGGCCTGCTCGGCGGAGGCCTGCGCGGCAGCGATCGTGGCCTGCCGCTGCGCGTCGGCGTTGAGCACCGCCGCGTTGCGGTTCGCCTCGGCCTCCTGCTCCACCTTGTACCGTGCGGCGTCGGCCGGCTTGCGCACCTCGGTGTCGAGCTGGCGCTGCTTCAGCTCGGCGTTGCGCTCGGCCACCTTCTGCTGCTCGGAGAGGATCGCCTGGTCCCGCTCGGCCTGCGCGAGCGGACCGGCCGCTGCCGACCTCGCCTTGGCCGCGTCGATCTCGGCCTGGATGCCGGCCTGCTTGAGCGCCAGGTTCCGGTTCGCCTCGGCGATCGCCTCCTCGGCGAGCAGCCGCTCCTGCTCGGCCTGCTGGCGGGCCCGCGCCTCGGCGATGGCCGCGTCCTTGAGCACGCGGGCCGCCTCCGGCCGTCCCAGGTCCTGGAGGTAGGAGCCCTCGGCCAGGATGTCCTGGAGCTGGAAGGTGTCCAGCACCAGGCCCTGGTTGGTCATCGAGTGCTCGGCCTCCTCGGCGACCGCGCTGGCGAACGCCGCCCGGTCCCGGATGATCTCCTCGACGGTGAGCCGCCCGACGATCGAGCGGAGCGCGCCGGCCAGCACCTCGCGGGTGAAGTTGTCGATCTCCTCCTGCTGGTTCAGGAAGCGCTGGGCGGCGGCGCGGATCGCGTCCTCGGTGCCGCCGACCTTGACGATCGCGACGCCGTGCAGCTCGGTGCGGATGCCCTGCTTGCTCACCGCGCCGCGGATGCTGACGTCGATCCGGCGGCTGGACAGGTCGAGCGACTGGAGCTTCTGCACCACCGGCAGCACGAACACCGAGGCGCCGAGCACGACCTTCTGCCCGGACATGTCGGTGGCCCGGCCGCCGTCGGCGGTCTGGGTGGTGCGGCCCTTGCGGCCGGTGACGATGAACGCCTGGTTCGGCCCGGCCACCTTGATCCGGGACAACACGAAGAGGACGAGGACGACGGCGAGGAGGACCGCGCCGCCGATGGCGACGAGTAGGGGCATGGGGGTTCCCGTCTGTGTGGTGGTGTCAGTAGGTCTCGACGTGCACGCTGGTCTCGCTCAGGGCTTCGACCACGAAGATCCGGGTGCCGACCGGGATCGGCCCGTCGGCGCGGGCGTTGAGCTTCACCGGCTGGCCGGCGAGGCGTACCCGCACCTCGCCGTAGCCGCCGTTGGGGATCGGCGTCACCACCAGCCCGATCGCGCCGGCCAGGTGGTCGCGGGTGGGTGTGGCGTCGGTGCGCATGTTGCGGGCCGCGCGGCTCAGCCGGGCCGCCAGCCAGCCGGTGGGCACGGCGGCGAGCGCGCCGCCGGCCACCGCCGCCGCGATCATTCCGGGGGTACGACCCCCGAGCAGCTCGTTGACGATCGCGCCGCCGAACCCGAACGCCCCGGTGAACCCGGCGGCCGCCTCCAGCGACACCGGCCCGTCGACGTCCGGCTGGCCGAGGTGGAGCACTCCCGAGCCGAGCAGGGCGAGTGTCAGCACGCCCACACCGACCCCGCCGATGATCAGGAAAATGAGCGTCCCGGTGGCCATGACCTGCACGGTATCGACGCCGTGCAACATCGACTTCGTTCAGCGGACGTCCAGCGGCGGGTCAGGGCCGGTCGGGGAGAATGTCGGCGGTCGCGCGACAATGGGTGACATGCGCTGGACCGTGCTCGACTCCCCGATCGGGGAGTTCTCCGTCGGCACCGACGACGACGCGGTGCGCGGCGCGCACTTCGGCCGGGTGGACGGGGCGTCGGACGAACCCGGCGACGCGGTGGCCCGGCTGGCGGTGGCGGAGCTGCGGGCGTACTTCGCCGGTGAGCTGACCGAGTTCACCGTGCCGGTGTCGGCGCCCCGGGGCTCGGAGTTCGAGCGCGCCGTGTGGCGGGAGATGACCCGCATCCCGTACGGGGAGACGGCTACCTACGGCGAGGTGGCGAAGGCGGTCGGTGATCCGGGTGGCGCCCGGGCGGTCGGGGTGGCCTGCAACCGCAATCCGGTGCCGGTGATCGTGCCCTGTCACCGGATCGTCGGCGCGGGCGGCAAGCTGGTCGGCTTCGGCGGCGGGCTGCCGCGCAAGGTGACGCTGCTGGAGCTGGAGGCGTCGGTGGCGCTGCGGCGCGCCTGGTCCTGACGTACGCGAAGAAGGAAGGCCGGGTCCGCGCGGACCCGGCCTTCCTTCTTGTGCGTGTCAGCGTGTCAGCGCTCGATCTCGCCGGCGATGAACGCCTCGACGGCGGCGTGCGCGTCGTGGTCGGCGTACTGCTCCGGCGGGGACTTCATGAAGTACGAGGAGGCGGAGAGGATCGGGCCACCGATCTTCCGGTCCAGCGCGATCTTCGCGGCGCGGACGGCGTCGATGATGACACCGGCCGAGTTCGGCGAGTCCCACACCTCGAGCTTCAGCTCCGCGTTGAGCGGGGTGTCACCGAAGGAACGGCCCTCCAGGCGGATGTACGCCCACTTGCGGTCGTCCAGCCACGGCACGTGGTCGGACGGGCCGATGTGCACGTCGCTCTTGCTCATCTCGTGCGGGATCTGGGAGGTCACCGACTGGGTCTTCGAGATCTTCTTCGAGACCAGGCGGTTGCGCTCCAGCATGTTCATGAAGTCCATGTTGCCGCCGAAGTTGAGCTGGTACGTGCGCAGCAGCTCGACACCGCGGTCCTCGAAGAGCTTCGCCAGGGCGCGGTGCACGATGGTGGCGCCGACCTGGCTCTTGATGTCGTCGCCGACGATCGGCAGACCGGCGTCGGTGAACTTCTTCGCCCACTCCGGGTCCGAGGCGATGAACACCGGCAGGGCGTTCACGAACGCGCAGCCGGCGTCGATCGCGGCCTGGGCGTAGAACTTGTCGGCCGCCTCGGAGCCCACCGGGAGGTAGGAGACGACCACGTCGACCTGCGCGTCGCGCAGCGCCTGCGCCACGTCGACCGGCGCGGCGTCCGACTCCTCGACGATCTCGCGGTAGTACTGGCCGAGACCGTCGAAGGTCGGGCCGCGCTGCACGGTGACGCCGGTCGGCGGCACGTCGCAGAGCTTGATCGTGTTGTTCTCGCTGGCGACGATCGCCTCCGCGAGGTCCATGCCCACCTTCTTGGCGTCCACGTCGAACGCCGCGACGAACTTCACGTCCGAGACGTGGTAGTCGCCGAAGGTGACGTGCATGAGACCCGGGACGCGGTCGTTCGGGTCGGCGTTCCGGTAGTACTCCACGCCCTGTACGAGGGACGAGGCGCAGTTACCCACACCGACGATGGCGACGCGGACGGAGCCCATAGCGTCTGCCTCCTTCTTCTTCATCACGGCCGCTCTGTCCTGGACGTTCCAGGCGTGGGCGGGCTGTCGTTGTCTCCTCGGCCACCGGCCGTCCCGGGTCGCGGGTCGGCCGGGGCCCGGCCGGAGCGCTCGTTGGCGATGAGCTCCTCCAGCCAGCGGACCTCGCGCTCACAGGCGTCGAGCCCGTGGCGTTGCAGTTCCAGGGTGTACGCGTCGAGCCGCTCGGCTGCCCGGCCGAGCACGTCACGAAGACCTTCGCGACGTTCCTCGATCTTGCGGCGACGACCTTCCAGGATCCGGAGCCGGGTGGCCTGGTCGGTCCGGGCGAAGAACGCGAAGTGCACGCCGAAGCCCGTGTCGTCGTACGTCTCGGGTCCAGCCTGCGCTATGAGCTGGGCGAAGCGTTCCTTGCCCTCCGCGGTAATGGTGTAGACCACCCGACCGCGTCGGCTGGTCAGCGCGGGAACCTCCTCGGCGGTCGCGGGTGTCTCGGCGGCTTCGGCGATCCATCCCGCCGCCTGCAGCCGGCGCAGGGTCGGGTAGAGAGAGCCGTAGCTGATCGCCGCCCGGATAGCGCCGAGCTTGGCGGTCAGCTCCTTGCGCAGCTCGTAGCCGTGCATGGGCGCCTCCTGCAGGAGGCCGAGGATGGCGAGCTCGAGCACGGGCCATCCCTTCTTTTCCCCCTGCGCGGAGTGCTAACCGCCGCGATGTATCGGACCGATACATCGCACGTTAGCGGAGAGGCGAGGGTGGGGCAAACCCCTGCTTACGCGACGCGATCATCACGGATCGTGACCGTGGTCGCCTGGGTTCGCCGGAGCGCGTACCCTTTCCCGCATGCGTACGCAGCGCCAGGTCGTCGACTACTCGCTCCAGAAGCGGGCTGTGCTGCGTGAACTGCTCGCCGGGCGGATCGGCACGTACGACGTCTGCGACGCCTCGCCGTACCTGAAGAACGCTGCTCGTTTCCACGGCGAGCCGACCGACCACCGCTGCCCGATCTGCCGCAGCGAGAACCTGATCCACGTCCACTACATTTACGGTGACGAACTCAAGCAGTCGGCCGGCCAGGCGCGTACCCGGGCCGAGTTGCCCGTCCTGGCCATGACGCTGCGTGAGTTCCAGGTGTTCGTGGTGGAGGTCTGCCCCGGCTGCGACTGGAACCATCTCGTCGAGCAGTTCCTGCTCGGCCGGGACGGCCTCGCGGGCGAGGCGGAGGACGCGGACGAGTCGGTCGCGGCCAACGGCTCCACCCCTCGGCGAAGGCGAGAGGCGCAACGGTGAACGCGGCTGTCCCGATCGCTGCCGGCCCATTCCCCGGGCGGCAGGATCGACAGCCCTTACGCGTAATTGGTCCGAATAGATCGGATTTGACGGGCGATCGCTGGCACGGCCGGCGGGTAACGTCCCGTGTTCCAGCTCACGGCAACCCGGTGGCGGCGCCCCCGCGCCCCACCGCGACCGGCAGGGTGTGAGGAATGAACTACGGCGATCCCAGTTCTTCGCGTGGGCGGGCCCAGATCCCGGGCCCGAACGGCGACCCCGGTTCCGAAGGGAGCCGGGGCGGGAACGGTTGGTCCGGCGCGGCGGACGGCGGCGCCTCGGCGCGCGCCTCCGCGACACCGTACGGCGCGGGCGGCCGGGCCTCGGTCGGCGGCGCCGCTCCGGCGCCGCGCGGGGCGGCAGGCTCGGCCTCGGTCGGCCGGGCCGGCGCGGGCCGCGCCTCGGTGCCGGTGTCGCCGGCGCCCGGCGTCTCCGGACGCGCGGGCGCCGGGCGGGCGTCGGTGCCGGTCTCCCCGGCCGCTCCGGCCGGACGCGCCTCGGTGGGCGCGGCGAGCGTCGGCGCGGCGAGCGTGGGCGCGGCGAGCGTCGGCGGGCGAGCGAGCGTCGGGGGCCGGGCGAGCGTCGGCGCGGCAGCAGTAGGTGGCCGCGCCCGGGTACCAGGTGCGGCCGGCGGTGGTCCCGGCGGCCCCGGCGGTCCGCTCGGTCCCGGCCGGCGCGGCCGTGGTGAGGACCCGGCGCGCGCCAAGAAGCGTCGCCGGATCAACATCCTGATCGCCGGCTTCGCCGTGTTCATCATGCTCGCCGGCATCGGAGTGGTGAGCTTCACCTGGTACTCCACCAAGGTGGTGCTCCCGGAGGACACCATCCCGCCGCTGTCCACCACCATCTACGACTCGACCGGCAAGACCGCCATCGCCCGGATCGGCGACCAGAACCGCCAGCTGGTCACCATCGACCAGATCCCGGAGCACGTCCAGCACGCGGTCGCCGCGGCGGAGGACCGGAACTTCTACAAGCACTCCGGTGTGGACTACAAGGGCATCGCCCGGGCCGCGTGGAACAACCTCACCGGCGGCGACAAGCAGGGCGCCTCGACCATCACCCAGCAGTACGCGCGCAACGCGTTCGAGAACCTGAACCAGGACACGTACGGCCGCAAGGTGAAGGAGGCGATCCTCGCCTCCAAGCTGAACGACAAGTACGACAAGCGCGCGATCATGCAGCACTACCTGAACGTCATCTACTTCGGCCGGGGCGCGTACGGCATCCAGGCGGCGGCGCGGACCTACTTCGGCAAGGACGTCAAGAGCCTGACCGTGGCCGAGGCCGCGGTGCTCGCCGCACTGATCAAACAGCCGGAGCCGAGCGCGACCCACCAGGGCTACGACCCGGCGATCAACCCGACCGCCGCACTGGACCGGTGGAACTACGTGATCAACGGCATGATCACGGAGAAGTGGCTGGACGCGCCGAACACGCCGCAGCACCCCACCGAGTACCCGAAGAACATCGCGAAGCCGTCGAAGAACAGCGGCGGCGGCTTCGGCATCGACACCCCGTACGGCAACATCGTCAACTACGTCTCGCAGGAGATCCGCGAGATGAACCTCTGCACCGACAACGAGGCCGAGGCGACCGAGAAGAAGCCGCTCTGCGCCAAGGCGCTGAGCCGGGGTGGTTACAAGATCACCACCACGATCAACCGGAAGATGCAGGAGGCGGCGCTCGCCGCGGCCCAGCGGGCCAAGAAGGGCTCCGAACTCGCCGGCCAGCCGCCGAACCTGATGGCCGCCGTGGTGGCCATCGACCCGAAGACCGGCCGGGTGCTCGCCTACTACGGCGGCGACAACGGCACCGGCACCGACTACGCCGGGAAGAACGTCGACAACGGCGTGGTCAGCGGCGGGCACTCGCCGGGCTCGAGCTTCAAGATCTACACGCTCGCCGCCGCCCTGAAGGAAGGCATCTCGCTCAAGTCCCGGTGGAAGGGATCGGCGTTCACGCCGAAGGGCACCAAGTTCAAGGTCAGCAACGCCGGCGCGGACAAGGTCTCCTGCGGTGACTCCTGCACGCTCGAACTGTCGACGCTGAAGTCGCTGAACGTTCCGTTCTACTACATCACCGAGAAGATCGGCCCGGACAAGGTGCTCGACATGGCCAAGCAGGCGGGCGTCACCACCATGTGGCAGACCGACACCAACCCGGCCAAGGCGCACGACCTGACCAAGGCCGACCCGAAGGATCTGGCTCCGTCGCCGTTCTTCCACGTCCTCGGCTACGGCCAGTACCCGATCACCGTGCTCGACCACGCCAACGGCGTCGCCACCTTCGCCAACCAGGGCATGTACCACAAGGCGCACTTCGTCCGGAAGGTGGAGAAGCAGAACCCGGACACCGGCAAGTGGGACCTGGTCGGCGCGGAGAAGCTCAAGGGGGACCAGCGGATCGACAAGGACATCGTCGCCGACGTCACCTCCGTGCTGAAGCAGTACCCGGGCCAGATCAACAAGAAGCTCGAGGACGGCCGCCAGGTCGCCGAGAAGACCGGCACCTGGGAACTCGGCGACAAGACCACCCGCAACGGCGACGCCTGGATGATCGGCTACACGCCGCAGCTCGCCACCGCGGTCTGGGTCGGAAACGTCAAGGACCGCAAGGCGATCAAGTACAAGGACGGCCGGGACATCAGTGGCGCCCGGATGCCGGGTGACATCTTCCAGCGCTTCATGAACGACGCGCTCAAGGGCAAGGACAAGGAAGAGTTCCCGCCCGCGGCGAACATCGGCAAGGACGACGCCGGCAACGGCGAAGTGCCACCGCCGGCGAACGAGCCCGGCCAGCCGGGCCAGAACTGCGACCCGCTCGGCCTGTTCTGCCCCGGCGGCACGCCCGGCGGCGGCACCCCGGGTGGCGGCGACCAGGGTGGCACCAACCCCGGTGGGGGCGGGCTCCCCGGCGGCGGTGGACGGCCCGGTGGCGGCGGTGGCGGCGGTGGGTTACTCCCGAGCACACCACCGACACGACAGAACTGACGCGTACCACCTGACGGCGGCGGCCGGACCTTGGGTCCGGCCGCCGCCGCGTTTCGCGTACCGGAATTTCTCCGCGCGCGACGGGACGGCGACCCCCGGTGTACGGCAGGATGCCTCTCCATGAGCACCCAGTCGCCCGCAGGCATCGATGAGCCCGGCGCGTCCGAGGCGGCGCCACGATCCGCAGAGACGGTGGACCACCCGTCCCGCTCGGACTGGTTCGTCCGGGGCGCCTCCGGTCTGATCGGCGGGCCGCTCGGCGACCACGCCGCCGCCCTGGACCGGCCCGCCGACCGGGAGAGCCGCTTCTGGACCGCCGGCCGGATCGTCCTGGCGCTTGTCTGCCTCACGCTGGCCCTGCACTGGGTGCAGAAGTCGCCCTGCCAGGACGGCGCCTGGCAGAACAACGTCCAGTACACCCGGATGTGCTACACCGACGTGCTGGCGCTCTACTACGCCGAAGGGCTCAACGAGGGCAAGGTCCCCTACGCGGACCACCCGGTGGAGTACCCGGTGCTGACCGGCTACTTCATGGGAGCGCTCGGCCTGCCGGTGCACGCCCTCGGCGCCGACAACCCCGCCATCAACCAGGGCCAGTGGTTCTACAACCTGAACGCGCTGGTGCTCGGCGCGCTCGCGGTCGCCACCGTCGCCGTGATCCTCAGCCTGCGCCGACGACGACCCTGGGACGCCGCGTTGTTCGCGCTCTCCCCGGCGCTGGTGCTCACCGCCACCGTCAACTGGGACCTGCTCGCCATCGGCCTGGCCGCGTTCGGTCTGCTGGCCTGGGCTCGCGCCCGGCCCGACCGGTACGCGCTGCTGCTGCCCGGAGTGGCCGGCGTCCTCATCGGCCTGGGCGGTGCGGCCAAGATGTGGCCGCTGTTCCTGCTCGGGCCGATCCTGGTCCTCGCGCTGCGCGCCGGCAAGATGCCGGCCGGGCTAGTCGCCACGGCGACCGCGCTGGTGACGCTCGTGGCGGTGAACCTGCCGGTGGCGATCCCGTACCGGGAGAACTGGGAACGCTTCTTCGACCTGAACACGACGCGCCCCATCGACTGGGGCACGCTCTGGTACATCGGCCGCTACCTGGACGGCCGGATCAGTCCGTCCGCACCCGGCCAGCTCGGGCCGTTCGAGTGGCTCAACGCGAACATCCCCACCCTCAACTGGCTGTCGTACCTGCTGTTCGGGCTCGCCTGCCTCGGCGTGGCCGGGCTGGCGCTGCTCGCACCGCGCCGCCCCCGGCTGGCCCAGCTCGCCTTCCTGGTGGTCGCCGCATTCCTCATCTTCAGCAAGGTCTGGTCCCAGCAGTTCGTGCTCTGGCTGCTGCCGCTCGCGGTGCTCGCCCGGCCGCGCTGGGGTGCGTTCCTGGCCTGGCAGGTCGCCGAGGTCGGCTACTTCGCCGCGTTCTACGGCGAACTGCTCGGCACTGCCATGTCCCGGCCGGTCTTCCCCGAAGGCGTCTTCGTGCTCGCGTCGAGCCTGCGCCTGATCACCGTGGCGGTGCTCTGCGGGTTCGTGATCCGGGACATCATGCGGCCCGAACTGGACGTGGTCCGGCACACCTACGCCGACGACCCGGACGGCGGGGTGCTCGACGGCGCGCCCGACGCGCCCTGGCATCAGCGCTGGCGGGCGCGCGCCGCCGAACGGCCCGCCGAACCCGTTCCGGTGTGACCGAGGCGGGGGGGGGGGGGGGGGGGGCCCCCGGGCGCGCCCCCCAGCCCCCCCCGCCCCCGGCGCGCCCCCGCCGCGGG